>NZ_VULS01000005.1:0-306442 GCF_009696625.1 Arthrobacter sp. BL-252-APC-1A
AACAACAGGCACATCCGGCCTACTCAGAAAAACCATTCCCAACCGGAAACTTTCTTTTCTTTTCGCACCGCTGTGGTGTTTTACCAGCATATTCCATCCAGGCCGTTTTAGCAATTCGGTGAATTCCGAAGAATTCCCACCAAACCGGCTATAAAAGCCCTTCCGAACCCAGCATCCAGTCCCAGGCTTTCCCGCCGGCACACAAGGCGCGCAGCAGATCCACCATCAAAAGGAAGTTGGGGTTTGGCCGCCATGCTTCGGGCGCCTCATGCTTTCCAGCAGAGCGTCCCGGCCGCGGCGACTCAGAAAACATTACACGTGCCCGGGCACCCGTGCAAATCCACAGGATGTGGTCTCGGACACCTGCGCGACCCCTCCTCGCGGTCCTTGCGAACCGTCTTTCCCGGCTTCCTCCCTTACCTATATACGTACGCCTATATAAGGGCCCTTAACAGTGCCTGCGTAAAACGTTTGCGGCGGAGCGCTACAGCCCGCGGTGGAAGTCAGCAACTACGGGGAAGGGCTTGAACCCGGCAGCCGTGTAAGTGGCGGTGGCTCCCTTGTTCGCGGACTCCGCGCACACAACCGCGGTAGAGGAACCCAGCTGCTGCAGGCAGAGGGCGGCCGCCAAGGTAATTGCCCTGCCGTGGCCGTGGCCCCGGTGGGCGCGGTGCACTCCCATAGGTTCGATCAGCCCCGGGCTGCCCGGACCCGACGACCAGACCGTGGCAGTGGCAACCGCCCGCCCGGCGGCGTCGTAGGCCAGCAGGCAGCGCGCCTGGGCATACAGCGGACCTGCCGCCATAGTGTGCCACCGATCCAATGTGAACCTGGATGTCCCGAAGGAAGCGTTCTGTACCTCCACCCGTGTCTGGGCCAGGTTCGGTCCAACCACTTCCAGCCGCAGCCCGGGGTCTTCCACCGGCTGACCAAGCTCACGGACTAAGGGAGTCCACAGCTCCCCCGGGGTCCAGCCCGCCTCCTTAAGGCTCTGGCGCAGCGCTTCTCCGACGCGTGCCTCCACGGACGCTTCACCGGCCGGGAGGACTCCGCGTTTCGGATCTGCGGCGTCGGCCGCTATCCGGGCGGCAAGTTCGGCGTCCAGTGATGCCTCCGGGTCTATTGCCACGCGCAGCAGCGAAGCACCGTCCTGGAAACCGACGGCGAGCATCTTCCCGTCTCTGGCCCAAACCCTCAGGCGGGCAGCCAGATTCCGGGCACCGATCTGCCACGCCCAGCCCAAATCTCCCGGATGCAGCTGAACAGGGAGCCAGTCGAGCTGCCAGGCGCCCAGTGTCCGGGCAACCTCCGGCAGCTCCGGCGGCCTGGGAGTCTTCAGGATGATTGCCATAGTCCATGACACAACAAACGCCCCGGAGACTGGAGCCGCCGCGCCGCTTTTTGAGCCGGCGTGGTACATCCGCTCTCCTCTGCATGGTCCACGGCTGCAACAACTCCCAGGAGCGGACGCAGGACGGAAAGGGCGCCTGAAAAATCGGGTAGACTGTTTTCCGGCCCCTCATGTGGTGTCATCCTGTGAACTCCCCCAGGACCGGAAGGTAGCAAGGGTAAGCGGGCTCTGGCAGGTGCATGGGGGGTCTTTAATTTATCCGGAAACGGCGGTTTTCCACCGCCCCGGGTCCGGATGCGAACCGTCAGTGCCAACCGATAGGGTTCTATCTGTGAGTACAGCCCTTTACCGCCGCTACCGTCCCGAGAGCTTCGCGGACGTGATCGGCCAGGAGCATGTCACCGAGCCGCTGATGGCGGCCCTCTCAAAGAACCGCGTCAACCACGCCTACCTCTTCTCGGGTCCGCGCGGCTGCGGCAAGACCACCTCTGCCCGCATCCTTGCACGCTGCCTGAACTGCGCCCAGGGCCCCACGCCGATCCCGTGCGGAACATGCGACAGCTGCGTTGAACTTGCCCGCAACGGTGCCGGCAGCCTCGACGTCATCGAGATCGACGCGGCCAGCCACGGCGGCGTCGACGACGCCCGTGACCTGCGCGAACGTGCCACCTTCGCCCCCGTGCGTGACCGCTACAAGATCTTCATCATCGATGAGGCCCACATGGTCACTTCGGCCGGGTTCAACGCCCTCCTGAAGATCGTCGAAGAGCCGCCGGAACACATCAAGTTCATCTTTGCCACCACGGAACCGGACAAGGTCATTGGAACCATCCGCTCCCGCACACACCATTACCCGTTCCGGCTGGTCCCGCCGGAACCCCTGCTGGCCTACCTTGAAAAGCTCTGCGTGCAGGAAAACGTGCCGGTGGCTCCAGGCGTGCTGTCCCTCGTTATCCGGGCCGGCGGCGGGTCCGTGCGCGACTCGCTTTCGGTGCTTGACCAGCTGATGGCAGGCGCCGGGGAAGCCGGGCTCGATTACGAACTTGCCGTTAACCTGCTTGGCTACACTCACGTTGCGCTGCTCGACGACGTTGTTGATGCCTTTGCCGCCGGCGACGCCGCCACGGTCTTCAGCGCAGTGGACCGCGTCATCCAGACCGGTCAGGATCCGCGGCGCTTCGTGGAAGACCTGCTGGAACGTTTCCGCGACCTTATTGTGGTCAGCGCGATGCCGGACAGCGCCGCTGCGGTGCTCCGCGGAGTTCCCGAAGACCAGATCAACCGGATGCGCACCCAGGCCTCCCAGTTCGGCGGGGCTGAGCTCTCCCGCGCTGCCGACATCACCAACACCGCGCTGACGGAGATGACGGGGGCTACGTCCCCGCGCCTGCACCTGGAACTGCTCTGCGCGCGGATCCTCCTTCCCGCGGCGGACAAGTCCGAGCGCGGCACCGCTGCACGGGTGGACCGGATCGAACGCCGGCTCAGCTACGCAGGCGACGCCGCGCAGGCTATGCCGCAGGACACCTCCTCCCAGGCGGGCGGCCGCCCGGCTGTCCGGCCAGTTTCAGGCCCGACGACGGCGCCGGCAGCTTCTCCTCGGACCGCAGCTCCTCAGGCCGCACCCGAAACCCCGGAGACGGCAGCCCCGGCCGCTGTGTCCGCACCTTCCCCTGTTTCAGCACCTTCCTCCGGTGGTTCCGCAGACTGGGGAGGAACGTGGGCAACTCCGGCTGCGGACTCCGTTACTTCGCCTGGCAACGGTGCTCCTGCCACCCCTGCTGCACCCGCTGCCTCAGGGCGGACATGGGACGACGTGTCCCGTGAAGCGGCCTCTTCGCAGCCGGTGCAGCAGCCTGCACAGGGAACCCGTCCCGACTCGGGGCAGTCCGCGCAGGCCGGTCCTGACGCAGGCCGGACTCCGCAGTCCGGCGTCTCCCCTGCCGGTGCACCGCAGGGGCAGCCCACCGGCGGGCCCGCCCAGCAGCAAACCCAGCCGGCCCGGCAGGTCCCGCCGCAGGGCCAGCCTTCCGGTGCACCCAGCGAGGCAACCCGGCAGCAGGCCCCGGCACAGCAGCAGGCCCCGGCACAGCAGGGCGGCGCGCCCGCAGCACCTGCAGCCGGCGGCGCGGGGCAAGTTGAAATGATCCGCCGTGCCTGGCCGGAAATCATGGACGCCCTGACCAGCATCCGCAGGGCAACCTGGCTGAACGTCAGCAAGAACGCTTCCCCGAGGGCCTTTGACGGACGGGTCCTGGAACTGGCGTTCTCGAACCCCGGTGCTGCGACCAACTTCAACCGGCCGGACCACCTGGAGAACCTGCGCAAGGCTATCCATCAGGTGCTGGGTGTGGACTGCCAGGTCAACGCCGTTCACGACAGTTCCGCGGCAGCGGGTGAACCCGGCCCAAAAGCTGGTAGCCGGCTAACCCCGCCGGCGCAGACTCCCGCACCGGCCCCTCAGGTCCAGGCCACTGCCCAGGCAGCAGCCTCGGTTCCGCAGGTCCAGTCACAACAGGCACCGGCACCGGTAGCCCAGGCACCGGCCGCCACAGCGCCAGCGCCGACCGTCCCGGCAGCAGTACCGGCTGACGTAACCCCGCCGGTTCAGCCGCAGTCCAACGCCCCGGCACAGGCGCAGTCCCAGGCTCACTCCGGTGCGTCTGCAGTTGTCCCTGGCCGGGCCACCGCCGATAGCGGCAGCGGTCCTGTGCAGGATGCCCCGGCCGCCGCCGTTCCGGCCGATTCACGCGCTGCATCCGCACCTACATCTGCATCTGCATCTGCATCTGCATCTGCAGAACAGCAGGCGCCCGCAGCCCAGGCTTCGGCACCAGCTTCGGCGACCCACGTTTCGGCGCCCCATGGCCAGGCACCCCAGGCCCCGGCAGAGCAGTCACCGGCACAGCAGTCACCCGGTCGCCCGGATCCTGCCCGTCCGCAGCCTGCACCTCAAGCCCGGGACGACCGGCAGCGGCCCGCAGGCGCAACAACTCCGCCGCGCCGCACCGCCCCACTGCCTGAGGACTGGCCGCAGGAACCTTCGGAGCCGGCCGACGTACCTGAAAGCAATGCGTGGGAAACCGCTGCTGTCCCCGATGACATCCACGTCAGCAGCGCAGTCAGCGACGAGGAATGGGCGAGCACCAACTGGGCTGGAACCACTTCCGCCCGTCCGGGCACTGCACGCGCCGCGTCGGGACAGGCCGTTCCAGCGGGCCGCAATCTCTCAGCTGCAGGCCAGGGTTCTCCAGCCGCGCACGGAGCCAGTGCACACCTGCCCGGCCGGAACGCCACCCAGGGTCCCCCCGCCGGCGCCCAGCACGGCGCTCCCCCTTCCGCTGCACCGGCCCAGGAGCGCCCAGCTCCCGGGCACAATGGGCAGGGGGCTCCGGCCGCGCAGCAGCCGGCACCAGGACAGAAACTCAGCCGCTACCAGCAGCTGCTTCATGAGGCTGCCCAGCGCAACGGCACTGCTCCGGCTGCCGCAGCCCGCGGCAAAGTAGACTTGGGCTACGTCGAAGACGTTCCCAGTGCCGACGATGTCACTCTTGAAGATTCGGGACTGGTGGGCCGCAAGGCAATCGAACGGATCCTGGGCGGCCGGCTCATTGAGGAACGCAGCCTCGACGGCCATGGCGTCCACCGCTAGCCCGGCAGCAACCAGCCGGAACAACAACTATTTCCTAAGAAGGCCACGTGTACGAAGGTGCGGTTCAGGAACTGATCGACGAGTTGGGCCGCCTCCCCGGCGTGGGCCCCAAGTCGGCCCAGCGGATCGCGTTCCACATCCTTGAATCCAATGCCGAGGACATGTCCCGGCTGGCTTCGGCGATCGTCACCGTCAAGGAGAAGGTGAAGTTCTGCCAGGTGTGCGGCAACGTCACCGAGCAGGAAACCTGCAACATCTGCCGCGATCCCCGCCGGGACCCCACCATGATCTGCGTGGTTGAAGAGTCCAAGGACGTCATTGCCGTCGAACGCACCCGTTCCTTCCGCGGCCGCTACCACGTCCTCGGCGGAGCAATTAACCCGATCGCCGGCATCGGCCCTGACCAGCTGCGTATCCGGGAATTGCTCAGCCGTCTCTCCGATGAACAGATCAGCGAGATCATCATCGCCACGGACCCGAACCTCGAAGGCGAAGCAACGGCCACCTACCTGGTCCGGATGCTCAAGACCCTTGGCATCACCGTCACCCGCCTCGCCTCCGGCCTGCCGGTGGGCGGAGACCTGGAGTATGCCGACGAAATCACGCTGGGCCGCGCCTTCGAAGGACGCCGCAGCCTCAGCTAGGGGTCGAACCGGCTGCGTGTCGATCATGCCAGAGGTGGGGCGGTCAGCGTCGTCGTGCTGGCGGTGCAGTGAAGGCTGGAATCACTCGGCGCTGCTCTCCGCCGGTTCGGGACATTCCTCCGATTTGGGCAGTCAGCCGCCGGCATTCCCCTGGCCTTTGGGACATTTCCGCCGATTTGGGACGCTGATCCCCGGCCCTTTCCCGTCACTATGAGACATGCCTTCCGGTTTGGGACATTCCTGCGCGGCGCCACGGCTGGAATGTCCCAAACTGGCAGGAATGTCCCCACACGGAGGAAATCGGCGCCAGCTGTACTGCGGAAAGGCGGCGTCGCACCGGCCAAACGCTCGGGACCAGCATGCCGCTCCGAACAGCTAAGCGATACGGGTTCCCGCGGCCAGCTTCCGAGCAGGCGTCACCAGCCGGCGGCGGGCCAGCACGAGCAATATCCCGGTCCCCAGGACCTGTATTCCCAGTCCCAGCGGCCAGATCGGGAACGACGACGACGGCGCGGGAGCAGACGGGCTCCGAGCCTCTCCGTTGACGCACAGCGGCCCGCTGTATTCGGAGCCGCCCTGGGCATAGCGCACCGTTTCGCTGATGCCTTCCAGCGGGCCGCCGCTGAGGCTGCCCTCTCCGTAGGGAAGGGCATCTGCCAGCACTACAAAGGGGTTGGCAGCCAGGATCCAGGCGATCCGGTCGGTGTGGAGAACCTCGACCTCGTACATGGGACCCTCGCAGGTAAAGCCCGGTTCCTCCGCAGCCGGTGACGTGTAAGTCTCCGCCCACATCGGGGTGTTTGCTTCGGCAGTTCCGCGGACCAGCGGTGTGCTCAGGGCGAAGGCTATGAGGGTACCGATCGAGAGCAGCGCCACGAGCATGTAGGTCACCACGATCGAAAAGAGCGGCCGGTTGGCCAGCGTGGACACGGCCACACCAATCGCGCACACCAGGCCCAGTTCGACGCCGAGCATCAGCAGGGACACGACGGCGATCACCGGGTCCACTCCGCCGAGCGCCAGTGACCAAATCAGGAAGGGAAGGCTCGCCGCCAGGAAACCCAGGGACGCTGCCCAGGAGGCAAGCCATTTGCCGGCCAGCAGCTGACCGGGCCGCAGCAGGGTCACCTGCAGGACAGCCAGTGTTCCGGCGGCCCGGTCCCCGTTGACTGCGTTCGCGGAGAGCGCCGGAGCCACGAGCAGCCCGAAGAACAGCACAAAGGCGACCATCAGCTCGAACAGGACCTGTCCGGCGCTGGGCTCCTCGCCCGCAACCCACGCCGTGAAGGCTGCCACCAGTCCGATCACTACGAACCAGACGCCCAGCAGCACATACCAGCCCCTGGATCGGAGGCGCTGCTTCATTTCGAGCCCAAAGACGGTTCCAACGCCCCTGAAGTAACCGAGTCCCGCCTGCCGCGGTGCGAGCGCTGTGCTCATGGCTTCCCTGCTTCCAGGCTCATGTAAGTCTCTTCCAATGCTCCGGTTGCCGGGGCGAAAGCGGAAACGTCGACGCCGGACTGGACCAGGTGCCGCAGGACCGCAACGGCCTGCTCCTCACCTGCCAGCTGGACACGGACGTGCCGGCGGCGGGTTCCCTCTCCCACATCGGGAGTCAGCCCGCCGGCCTCGAGGGCCCGCAGCAGTGCTCCCGTGTTCCCCGCGCTGACCGCGTACCAGCGCAGCTGGGTTCCGACGTCGTCCATGTTTTGTGTCTTGACGGTCTCGCCGCCGGAAACGAACACGGCCCGGTCGGCCATTTCGTCGAGTTCGGAGAGCACATGGGAGGAGACCACGACGGTCTTGCCGTCCGCAGCCAGGCGGCGCAGCAGCAGCCGGAGTTCCACGCGGGAGCCTGGGTCGAGCCCGGACGCGGGTTCATCCAGCAGCAGGACGGCCGGGTCATGAATGAGGGCCCGGGCAAGGCTTAGGCGCTGCTGCTGTCCGCGTGAGAAGACGCGTGCGGGTTTGTGCGCCAGATCGGCCAGGCGCACCTGCTCCAGCAGTTCACCGGCCCGGGAGGCCGCCGTTGCCGGGGCCATTCCGTACAGCCGGCCCATCGTGATCAGGATTTCGGTGGCGGTCAACGAGTCCCAGACGCCCAGTGTGTCCGGCATCCAGCCGACGGAGCGGCGGACGCTAAGCGGATCCTCCACCGGATCTGCCCCGGCGATGCGAATCGTTCCGGAGTCCGGTGCCAGCAGGGACGCCAGCATCAGCAGCAGCGTCGTTTTGCCGGATCCGTTCGGTCCAATCAGCGCGGTGACCGCTCCCGCCGGCGCTTCAAAGCTCATGCCGCGGACGGCCTGCACTGCGCCGAAGCTGCGTTTGACGTCCTGGGCGGATATCCCGCCGGTCTCAGTAGTCCCCATACGGTCACACTATCGGCCCCGTTTGCCGCACGGTGAGGCAGGCGCGGTAAAGACCGCTGGTTCCGGCGCCGCGCATGCGGCAACTATTCTTCCGACGGGTTCGTTAAGTACAGGTTGAGCGGCATGTCGGCATCATTTCAGTGGTGCCGCGGCCCCGCTATAGACTTTGAAGGTTGGCCGCCGAGCGCGGCCCTTTCCACGGACATTTAGTGCCGCAGCAGCCAAAGGCCGCCCCGGCAGCAACTTGGAAGAGTTCCAGAGAGCGTGTACGCATGAGCCTGATAGTGCAGAAATTCGGCGGATCCTCCGTATCGGACGCCGAAGGCATCAAGCGCGTCGCCAAGCGCGTGGTGGATACCCAAAAGGCCGGAAACGACGTCATTGTGGTGGTTTCCGCCATGGGCGACAGCACCGATGAACTGCTGGACCTCGCCGGACAGATTACCACCGGCGCCTACCCGCGTGAGATGGACATGCTCCTGAGCTCGGGCGAACGCATTTCCATGGCACTGCTGGCCATGGCCATCAACGAACTCGGCGCTTCCGCCCAGTCCTTTACCGGCAGCCAGGCCGGCATGATCACCGATGCCATCCACGGCAAGGCGCGCATCATCGACGTCTCACCGCACCGCATCAAGACCGCGATCGAGAAGGGCGACGTCGCGATTGTCGCCGGTTTCCAGGGCATGAGCCGGGACAGCCACGACATCACTACCCTGGGCCGCGGCGGTTCCGATACCACCGCCGTCGCTCTTGCCGCCGCCCTGGATGCCGATGTCTGCGAGATCTACACGGACGTCGACGGCATCTACACGGCGGATCCGCGCGTTGCCCACAACGCACAGAAGATCGAGAAGATCTCCAGCGAGGAAATGCTGGAAATGGCAGCCTCCGGTGCGAAGATCCTGCACCTGCGCTGCGTTGAATACGCGCGGCGCTTCGGTGTGCCGCTGCATGTGCGCTCCTCCTTTAGCCAGCACGAAGGGACCTGGGTGCTGCCCAGCCCGGATGACAAGATCAAGATTCAAGAGGGAGAACCCTTGGAACAGCCCATCATTTCCGGCGTGGCGCATGACCGCTCCGAAGCCAAGCTCACCGTTGTGGGCGTTCCGGACATTCCCGGCAAGGCAGCGGAGATCTTCGGAATCGTGGCCGGAGCCAACACGAACATCGACATGATCGTGCAGAACGTCTCCACCAAGGGCTCCGGCAAGACGGATATTTCCTTCACCCTGCCCATCGTTGACGGGCAGGCTGCGATGGCTGCGCTGAACGCGGCGAAGGCAGAGGTTGGCTTCGACAGCATCGATTACGACGAGCAGATCGGCAAGCTGTCCCTGATCGGCGCCGGCATGCGCTCCAACCCGGGCGTCTCACACAGGTTCTTCGAGGCCCTGCACCTGGCCGGCGTGAACATCGACATGATCTCGACGTCGGAAATCCGCATCTCCGTGGTTACCAGCGCAGCCCTGCTCGACTCCGCGGTCCGTGCCGTGCACGCTGCCTTCGGACTCGACGGCGAAGCAGAGGCCACCGTGTACGGCGGCACCGGCCGCTAGAGCGAGGATTCCTCCGGGAGGCGCCGCTTGCTGCGCGCCCGGTGAATCCAGATGGCTGCTGCCGCCAGCACTGCGCCCGTCAGGGCGCCGGCGCTGTTGGCCAGCCAATCTCCGGTGGTGCAGCTGCGGCCGAGCACGGGGACGAATGCCTGGACCGCCTCGATCAATGCGGACAGCACCGTGCCGGCCAGGAACATGGCCAGTGGCCTTCGGGTGCGGATGCCGGCCAACAGGATCAGCGGAACAAACAGCACAACGTTGGCCAGAGGCTCCGGCGCCGCCAGGTGGGCCAGTCCGCCGTCCACCAGGCACCGTGTATCCACCGTGCGGTAGGTCGTGGGAAACAGGGTCAGCAGCAGGACCGCCGCAGCCACGACCCGCAACAGCTTCCGGGCAGTCGCCGGACGGGATAGCAGCCAGGCCCCGAGCAGCGGTCCGACGACGACGAGCGCTATGAACGCGGTCTGCCCCATCCACGCATGGGTGCTCAGAAAATGGCTAATGACGCCCGCGGGGGACGAGGCGAATGCTCCGCATGAAGCGGGACACCAGACTTTCCTTCTTAACCATGCTGCAATACCTCTCCGACGGGACCCTGCTCAAATACTAAGTCACCGGCGGGTGCAGCCGTGGCGCACGCGTTCAGCCAGTCAGTACAGGTGTTCGCGGAAGAGCGGCGAATGCATGTAGTCCGGATACACCACCGGTTCGGCCGGCTCGCGGTGCGGCTTGCCGTTGATGTACTCGCGGTCCACCCCGTAATGGTGCCCTTCGCTGTCTATTTCGACTGCGTAGTCGGGCAGTTCGATCTGCGAAGGTTCCGGAATCTCATCTTCGGGTAAACGCGGTTCCTGCCCGCTGCCCGGATCCGGTACGACAGTTGCCATTTGGATCCCCTCCTTTAAGGGACACGATAAGTGCCTCAAGGATAGGGTCGCGGCCGGGCAAAAGAGCCGCTGCGCCGAAACTTCCGGGGAGGTCAGTCCTTCTTGCGGGGCAGAATGTAGCTGCTGCCGTCAGCGCGGGTGACAGTCTCCCACATGGCTTTCTCCTCGGCCTGCTGGGCCTCGAGGAGCCGTTTGTTTTCCTCGGTCATGTCATGGGTCAGGGAGGAGCTCTGCGCCGGCCCGAATATCAGCCGTGCCTTGCCGGTCACGCGCATGAATTTTTCGGTGAAGCTTTCCCTGGCTGCCATAAGACGTCCCTTTCAGAGGTGTTCCTGTCGCCTATAGTACGCTAATTGTTAGTGCACTAAGCATTTGTGGCATCAGCCGCTGGGACCGGCAGACAGGGAAGAAGGACCTTAATGGACACCGGCACCGCAGACGATGATCTGCTGCTCGAACACCAGCTCTGCTTTGCCCTATCCGTCGCGTCGCGCTCCGTCGTCGGGGCGTACCGGCCCGTGCTCGATGAACTGGGCATCACCCACCCGCAGTACCTGGTACTGCTGGCCCTCTGGGAAGATTCCCCCCGCACGGTCCGCAACCTGGGGGACACCCTGCTGATGGAACCGGCCACCCTTTCCCCCATGCTGAAGCGACTGGAAAGCGCGGGTCTGGTGGAGCGCAACCGCGCTCCCGGCAACGACCGCGCCCTGGCGGTGGACCTGACCGCAAAGGGGCGTGCGCTCCGCCAGCAGGCGGCGCAGATACCGGCCGCCATGCTGGAGCGGCTGCAGCTCACCCGGGAGGAAGTCCACCAGCTGAACACCACCATGCGCCGGCTCATCCAGGCCACCCAGCTCCCGGACGGCCACACACGGCGGTGAATGTGCAAATCGAGGACTCCGAGGAGCACAATAGTACGCACAGAATAACGAACCGATAACGATAAGGACGTGGTATATAAGGCACCTTATAAGTCAAAACTGCCAAACGAATCGAACTACTCTTCTTCGCGTCCCACATAAAGCACCAAATGGGCGGGGGTGTCTCCGCCCACAAGGAGAAGATTCCCCGCGGCAACACCCCCCTCATCGCGGCACCAAACGCCCCCCGCGACGCCCGCCGGCAGCGCGGGAGGTGGATCCCCAAACGGTTCCGGGGCATCGGGGGCAACACCGCAAAAGGCCACACTAGGCCAGCGCGCTGCCCGTGCCCTGCGCAGGGAAAAGAAAAAATACCCGCACGACACCCATCCCGGACTGATTCCCGGCATCGCTGTCGACGAGCAGCGGGTACGCTACGGCACCGATCCCCTGGTATTCGGCGTTGCCGCCGTGCTCATCCTGGGCTTCGTCGCCTGGGGCGTGTTCTCCACGGAATCGCTGAAGGCGGTCTCCGACGTGGCCCTGGGCTGGGTTGTGACGAACACCGGCTGGCTCTTCAGCGCACTCATTGCCGTGGTCCTGGTCTTTATGCTTTTTGTCGGCTTCAGCCGCTACGGCAAGATTCCCCTCGGCGTTGACGGCGAAAAGCCGGAGTATTCAACCTTCTCCTGGGTCGCCATGATGTTCTCCGCCGGAATCGGCATCGGCCTCTTCTTCTTCGGACCGTACGAGCCGCTGACCTACTTCATGACACCAAACCCCGGCGAGGCAGCCCCCGAAAGCGCGGTGGCGCTGCACAAGGCCATGGCACAGTCCTTCTTCCACTGGGGCCTCAATGCCTGGGCGATTTACGCGCTGGTCGGCGCTGCTATTGCTTATGGCTCCTTCCGGCGCGGCCGGGTTCCCCTCATGAGCGCCATTTTTACCCCGCTGCTCGGACGACGGAAGACCGAAGGCGTGGCCGGGCGCCTGATCGATATGTTCGCAATCGTCGCGACCCTCTTCGGCACGGCGGCGTCACTCGGCATTGGCGCCCTGCAGATTGGCCGGGGCGTGGAGATTATCAGCGGCATCGGCCGGCTTCCCAACGCTGTCCTGATCGGCATCATCGCGATCCTGACGGCAGCATTCATCGCCTCGGCGGTCTCCGGAATCGGCAGGGGCATCCGCTGGCTCTCCAACGTCAATATTTCCCTTGCCATCATCCTGGTCGCCTTCATCTTCCTGACCGGGCCAACCCTGTTCCTGCTCAACCTCATTCCCTCTTCGCTGGCCGAATACCTGTCCGATCTCCTGCACCTGATGAGCAAGGGCCCGTCCTGGGGTGCCGAAGCGGCGGACTTCTCGGCCAACTGGACCGTCTTCTACTGGGCCTGGTGGATTTCCTGGTCCCCGTTCGTCGGCATCTTCCTGGCGCGCATCTCCCGCGGCCGGACACTGCGTGAATACGTTCAGTACGTGCTTGTGGTGCCCACCCTGGTCTCGGTAATCGCTTTCGGCGTCTTCGGCGGCACGGCTATCTGGATGCGCATGCAGGGCATGGACATCTCCGCCGACGGCGCTCCGGAATCGCTCTTCTTCCAGGTCCTGGACGGGCTGCCGCTGAGTACCATCACCCCGTTGCTGGCGATGTTCTGCATCGCCATCTTCTTCATTACCTCGGCGGACTCCGCTTCCCTGGTCATGGGAAGCCTGTCGCAACGCGGCAAACCGCACCCTGACCGAAAAGTCACCGTCTTCTGGGGTCTGGCCATGATGGGCATTGCCGTGGTCATGCTGCTGGTTGGAGGAAACCAGGCCCTGTCCGGGCTGCCGAACCTGATCATCGTCTCAGCCCTGCCGTTCGCGGTAATCCTGCTGCTGATGATGGTTGCCCTGATCCGGGACCTGCAAACCGATCCGCTGATTATCCGCCGGGAGTATGCAACGGCCGCCCTGGAGAACGCCGTCCGCGCCGGGATCGACGAGCACGGCGACGACTTCGCCATCACGGTGGAGAAAACGCCCCATGGGCAGGGGGCCGGAGCCGACTTCGATTCCCACGACCGCACCGTCACCGACTGGTACCAGCGCACCGACGAAGACGGAAAACCCGTGGAGTACGACTACGAATCGGGTGAGTACGCTGACGGCTGGACGGCCGACGACGACTCCGCGGCCGCCACGGAATCAGACGACGGCAACGGGGACTCCGGCCAGGATCGAGGCAGCGGGGCGTCCGGGGACCACCGCCGCGCCCCGGTCAGCTAGGACCCTGGGCGGCACGGCGGGATAATAGGACTGTGAGCCTCCCTTATCCCGCCGTGCTGACCGAGGACCAGTGGCTACCCCGGCAGGCCGCCCATGAGCAGCGTGTGCGGCCGTTCACCGAAGGGTTCCTGCAGCGGCGCTCAGCCGGTACCAAACACCCGGTTGAGGACTTCCTGTTCACCTACTATTCCTACAAACCCGGCCAGCTGACGCGCTGGCACCCGGGCGCCGGCGTCGTCCTTACCGGTGCCGCCGCAGCGGAGCGTGAGTCCTGGAAGTTCTACCGCTCACTTTCGCAGGAGGAACTGGCTGCCGCCGGACTGGCCAGGGATACACCGGCGGTCACCGTCGACTGGGCCGGATTCACCGCCGCCCGTGGGCCCGCGGCGGACTTCACCAGGATGCTGCTCTCCCGCACCGCTGCCCGGAAACCGTCGCTGGGCTGTTTCGGCATGCACGAGTGGGCCATGGCCTACAGGTCCGAGGTGAACGGGATCCGGCATGACTACCTCGGCCTGCGGCTGGGCGCCCAGGGGACGAATGACCTGGTGGAGAAGAGCAGGATCCGCTGCACGCACTTTGACGCGTTCCGGTTCTACGCCCCTCAGGCCGTGGAGCTGAATGAGCTCACCCCCACCCGCGAAAACCAGCGGGACCTGGAACAGCCCGGCTGCCTGCACGCGAACATGGACCTCTACAAATGGGCCTACAAGCTCACCCCAGTGCTGCCCAGCGAACTGGTGATGGACTGCTTCGAACTGGCCTGGCGCATCCGTGAAATGGACATGCGGGCTTCCCCGTACGACCTCCAGGACTGGGGGTACGAGCCAATTCGGGTGGAAACACCGGAAGGCCGGGCCGAGTACGCTTCCGCCCAGCGCGGATTCAGCGCAGAATCCCAGGCGCAGCGGGCCCGCATCCTGGACCTGCTTGATTCCTTCGAGGAGAAGCCATGCAGTCCCAGCCCACTGGACGGGTCCACCGCACCGGAGAACAGTCCTACAACCTGGTCCTGACCCGCCGCCTGGCGGAACCGCCGGAAGAAGTGTGGCATTCGTTCGCCGATCCGGATCAGGCCGCCGCGTGGATTGGCCGCTGGGACGGCTCCCCCGGCACCGGATCATCCTTCGATTTCCAGATGCTCTATGAAGAAGGGCAGCCGCACAGCAGCACCCGGGTAGTCGACTGCACCGCCGGCCAACGGGTGCGGGTCCTGATGGAGGACGAGGGTGGAAGCTGGGACCTCGAAATCCGTCTCTGGGACGACGGCGGCGCCACCGCCCTTGAGTTCATCCAGCATCTGGCGGATTTGGCTGCCGCTGAGGACACAGGGCCGGGCTGGGAGTACTACCTTGACCGGCTCGCCGCCGCCCGTACCGGGGGCACCATGCCGGATTTCGACGACCGCTACCTGGACCAGGGTCCGTACTACGCGGCCCAGGCCCGGGCCGCGAAAGCCGCACCTGCGCCGTCGTAATTCCACGGCAAGCAGGCAGGTGGGCCCCCCGCTGCCGGAGATTGGCTAGGCTGTAGCCAATTCACTCCCGGAGGTTATGCCGAAATGCCGATCCGTCTGCACCGCCCAGCCCTTATGCTCGCTGCCGCCGCCGTCCTCCTCACCGGATGCGCCGAATCGACCCCCGGCACCGCACCCGCCTCCTCCTCACCGGCGTCGTCACCCTCCGCGTCCGTTTCCAGCCCGGCATCGGAAGCAGCCACGTCCCTGACGGTGGAAATGATGTCCGACGGCGAGTCGGTCACGGACACCTGGACCCTGGAGTGCGACGGCGCAGCACCGGCAGGTGAATCGGGCGCCCCCGACCCGGCAGCAGCATGCGCAGCGTTGGCGGACGGCGGGATCCGGCTCTTTGCGGAACCACCCGCGGACACTGCCTGCACCATGCAGTACGGCGGCCCCCAGCGGGCAGCAGTAACCGGAACGGTGGACGGCGAAACAGTGGACGCCGAATTCGCGGCAACCAACGGCTGCCAGATCAGCCGGTGGGAGGCCCTTACCGGACTGCTTGGTCCGGCAATGGCGGCAATGTAGCGGTCTCAGCCGCTGCAGAGAGCTCGCGCTTGCGGCGCAGGTAGACCTGCTTGCGGACTCGGGCCACCACGTCGCCGTCGGAATCCTTTACTTCCACGGTGAACCACTCAAGCACCTTGGCTCCGCCGGCTGCAGCCGTGCGCAGCCGCTCAATGTCCGCCTCCGTGATGGCGAAGTGCGCCACCACGTCTCCCTTGCCCGGCTTGATGAAGTCGATTTCGGCCGCGCGGTCCCAGATGACGTTCTCTTTTCCCAGGTGCCGCAGCAGCAGCATCATCCAGAACGGGTCCGTCATGGCGAAGAGACTCCCGCCGAACAGCACCCCCGCAACATTGCGGTTCCACCAGCGCAGGCGCAGGCGGACCGTGGCGGACAGGAAGTCTTCGGGCAGCTCCGTGATCTTGATGCCGGAGAAGAGGAAAGGCGGCCAGAGGTTCATGGACAGCCGAATGAGGCCCGGTCGGGCGGCGACGAGTTTCACCGGCCCACTCTATCGACTGTGATCCAGGCCATTCCAGCTTTGATAGTAAGCACCCTTAGGTCTAATATTGAATCAGCTTGCTTACTATCCACGTACGGACCGCGCCGTGACAGGCGCACCGGGCTTAACCGGAGGAACCAAATTGTCGATCGAAGCAACACCCGAAGACCCGCAGTGCCCGGCAGATGCCGGCATGCAGGCACCCGCAGAGTACGTGCCATGGTGCTCGTACTGCGGCACCGATGAGTACCTCATCATCGAATCAGTGGAGCCGTCCAGGACCGCCGATGCGGCGGAATTCCTTGAAATCAGCTACACCTGCGGCGAGTGCGACCGTTTCTACGGGCACCCGGTCCGCCACTCGCCGCTGTGGGCCCGCGTGGCCACTGCCGAGCCGGCTGACACCACCGAGTACCTTCACTGCGGCGAACCCATGAAGCCGAAGGACACCCGGACCGTTTCCCTCTCCGAACCTCTCAGCACCGAAGCGGATGCGGACACCGGAGACGTACGGTTGGAGATCAACATTCTGCGCTGCGACTGCGGTTTCCAAATCGAACTCCCGGCCTAGCCGCCGGGGCCTGGGCGGGAGCGCTTCCGGATTTTCCGGAGGCGCTCCGCCTGTTTCCGGCCACTGCAAACCCTGGAGGCTCATATGCGAAGGCTGAAGATCGCAGCTGCCCTGGCAGCCGGTGCCGCATCGATTTTCCTGACGGCATGCGCCGGAGGAACTCCGACCAGCCTTGATGCGATCCAGGACCAGGGCAGGATTGTAGTGGGCACGGAAGGTACATACCGGCCGTTCAGCTTCCATGCGGACGGCGTTGGGGACCTGACGGGATACGACGTCGAGATCACCGAAGCCGTCGCCGGGAAACTCGGTGTTGAAGCTCAGTTTGGGGAAGCGCCGTGGGACGCGCTTTTCGCCGGCCTGAACGCGGGACGCTTCGCCATGGTCGCCAACCAGGTGTCGATCACACCTGAGCGAGTGGATTCCTATGAGTTCTCCGATCCCTACACGGTGAGTCCCGGGGTGATAGTGGTGCCGAAGGGAGACACCTCCATCACCTCCTTCACCGACCTGGCGGGCAAGACAACGGCACAGTCCTTGTCCAGCAACTGGTACGCGCTGGCCCAGGAAAACGGTGCCAGCGTGGAGGCAGTCGAGGGCTGGGCCCAGTCAGTCTCCCTGCTGGAGCAGGGACGGGTGGACGCCACCATCAATGACCGCCTGACCTTCCTGGACTACATCCTGCAGATTCCGGACGCGCCGATTCAGGTCGCTGCCGAAACTGATGACCCGGCCCTCATGGCTTTTGCCTTCGCCAAGGGCAACACTGAACTGCGGAACGCCGTCAACGCAGCTTTGGAGGAACTGCGCGAGGACGGCACCCTGGCAGAGATCTCAATGAAGTACTTCGGCGAAGACGTTTCGCAGTAAGGGGGCGCCATGGACCAGCCGACGTGGGACCTCATAGCCGCTTCCTTCCTGCCCCTGCTCCAGGGCGCCGTCACCGGCACCATTCCCCTGGCGCTCATCTCTTTCGCCGTCGGCCTGGTGCTGGCCCTGGGTGTTGCGCTGATGCGGCTGTCCAAAATCCGGCTGGTGTCCGGAATCGCGCGGGCGTACGTGTCCATCATCCGCGGCACGCCCCTGCTGGTTCAGCTGTTCGTCATCTTCTACGGCCTGCCATCCATCGGAGTCCTGGTCGATCCATGGCCCAGCGCCATCATCGCGTTCTCGCTGAACGTGGGCGGGTACGCCGCGGAAGTGATCCGGGCTGCGATCCTCTCGGTGCCGCGCGGGCAGTGGGAAGCGGCCTACACCATCCGGATGTCTCCGGCGCAGACGCTTATGCGCGTGATCCTCCCTCAGGCCGCCCGGGTTTCGGTGCCGCCGCTGTCCAACACCTTCATCAGCCTGGTAAAGGACACCTCTCTGGCCTCGCTGATCCTCGTGACGGAGCTCTTCCGCCGGGCCCAGGAGATTGCGGCCTTCAGCCAGGAGTTCATGGTCATCTACATCGAGGCTGCCCTTATCTACTGGCTTATCTGCGTCGTCCTCTCCACCGGACAGTCGGCGCTGGAGAGGAGGCTCGACCGCCATGTCGCAAACTGAGAAAGACGGCAGCACCCCGGTCCTGAGCGCCCGGGGGCTGCACAAGCGGTTCGGCAGCGTTGAAGTCCTCAAGGGAATCGACCTGGAAATCCCCCGGGGACAGGTCGTGGCACTGATTGGTCCCAGTGGTTCGGGAAAGACCACCGTGCTCCGCTGCCTCAACGGACTGGAGGTGCCGGATTCAGGCACCGTCCGGTTCGACGGCGGTGAGACCGTGTATTTCGGCGCCAAGCCTCCCCGGTCAGCAGTCTCCGCACTGCGCGAGTACAGCGCCATGGTTTTCCAGCACTACAACCTGTTTCCGCACCGTACCGTGCTGGAAAACGTCATTGAAGGACCGGTCCGGGTTCAGCGGCGTCCAAAGGCCGAAGCCTCTGCCGATGCCATGGACCTGCTTTCCCGGGTGGGACTCGAAGACAAAGCCGGCGCCTACCCCAACGAGCTGTCCGGCGGGCAGCAGCAGCGTGTGGGTATTGTCCGCGCCCTGGCCCTCAAGCCCCGGCTGCTGCTTTTCGACGAGCCGACATCCGCACTGGACCCCGAACTGGTTGGCGAAGTCCTGGAAACCATCCGCGAGCTCGCCTCCGAGGGCTGGACCATGCTTCTGGTGACCCACGAACTCCGCTTCGCCCGCGACGTCGCGGACCAGGTTGTCTTTATGGACGGCGGGGTGGTGGTTGAGTCCGGTCCGCCGTCGGAAGTACTTGCCGCACCCAGGCAGGAACGCACCCTCGCGTTCGTTCAGCGGCTGCTGAACCATTAGTCCCTTCCATCCCCCGGCACCAAATCGACATGTCAGAAAGTGCTCTTTTCAGCCCTGTAACGGGCACTTTCTGCTATCTCGCTGTACGGCCTTAGAATGAAGGAGCAAGCTCGCGGAGCGCTGAATCAGCGTGAGACGGCAAGGTCCGCGGCCACCCCTTTCACTCACAGGAGTTACCGGATGCCCCGGATCGTTGTTGACGTCATGCCCAAGCCCGAGATCCTGGATCCGCAGGGCAAAGCCATCGCCGGCGCACTTCCCCGACTTGGCCTGACCGGCTTCTCCGGTGTCCGCCAGGGCAAGCGCTTCGAGCTCACGGTTGACGGGGACGTTACCCCGGAAATCCTCGAGCAGGCCCGTGCTGCCGCATCCACGCTGCTCTCCAACCCCGTCATCGAAGACGTAACCCGCGTCGAAGTTATTTCGGAGGCTTAGTCTTGAGCACCCCGCTGATCGGCGACTACTCCGCCGCACCGGAAGACGCCCTCCTCCGGGCGGTCCGCGTCGGCGTCATCACCTTCCCCGGCACCCTTGACGACCGCGACGCCGCCCGCGCCGTGCGCCTGGCCGGCGGCACCGCCGTCGAACTCTGGCACGGCAACGCGAACCTGCACGACGTCGACGCCGTCATCATCCCCGGTGGCTTCTCCTACGGCGACTACCTGCGCGCCGGAGCGATTTCCCGGTTTGCTCCGCTGATGGAAAAGGTCGTTGACGCTTCCAAGGGCGGCATGCCCGTCCTCGGCATCTGCAACGGCTTCCAGATCCTCACCGAAGCGCACCTGCTGCCCGGTTCCATGATCAAGAACGACCACCTGAAGTTCATGTGCCGCGACCAGCTGCTCCGCGTAGAAAACAACGCCACAGCCTGGACTTCCGGCTACACGCAGGGCGAAGGCATGGTCATTCCGCTGAAGAACCAGGACGGCCAGTACGTCGCCGACGAAAAGACCCTGGACGAGCTGGAAGGCGAAGGCCGCGTGGTCTTCCGCTACGACGGCTTCAACCCGAACGGTTCTCGCCGCGACATCGCCGGCATCACCAACGCCGCCGGCAACGTCGTCGGCCTCATGCCGCACCCCGAGCACGCCGTGGAAGCCGGCTTCGGCCCGGACTCCTCTGCCCGCGGGGACGTCGCACTGCGCGGCGGCACCGACGGGATCGGCGTCTTCACCTCTGTACTCACCTCGCTCGTTGCCGGAGGCAAATAATGACCGTGTCCGCTAACTCCACCGCCGAGCAGAAGAAATTCAACATCGACACCGTTGAGCACGCGGCGTCCACCCCGGACACCCCGCTGCCGTGGGCCGAACTGGGCCTGAAGGAAGACGAATACAACCGCGTCGTCGAAATCCTGGGCCGCCGCCCCACCGCAGCTGAACTGGCGATGTACTCGGTCATGTGGTCCGAGCACTGCTCCTACAAGTCTTCCAAGGTGCACCTGAAGCAGTTCGGTGACAAGGTCACCGAGAAGATGAAGGAACACCTGCTGGTTGGCATCGGCGAGAACGCCGGCGTCGTGGACATCGGTGAAGGCTGGGCGGTGACCTTCAAGGTCGAATCCCACAACCACCCGTCCTTCGTGGAGCCCTACCAGGGTGCCGCGACCGGCGTCGGCGGCATTGTCCGCGACATCATCTCCATGGGTGCCCGCCCAGTTGCCGTGATGGATCCGCTGCGCTTCGGCGCGATCGACCACCCGGACACCGCACGCCTGGTGCACGGCATCGTCTCCGGCATCGGCGGCTACGGCAACTCCCTGGGCCTGCCGAACATCGGCGGCGAAGTCGTCTTCGACTCCGTCTACCAGGGCAACCCGCTGGTCAACGCGCTGGCAGTCGGCGTCATGCGCCACGAGGACATCCGCCTCGCCAACGCCTCCGGCGCCGGCAACAAGGTGGTCCTCTTCGGTGCGCGCACCGGCGGCGACGGCATTGGCGGCGCCTCGGTGCTTGCTTCAGAATCCTTCGACGATGCCAAGCCCTCCAAGCGCCCCGCCGTGCAGGTCGGCGACCCGTTCGCTGAAAAGGTGCTCATCGAGTGTTGCCTGGAGCTGTTCAAGGCCTCCGTGGTCGAGGGCATCCAGGACCTCGGCGCGGCCGGTATCTCCTGTGCGACGTCGGAACTGGCCTCCAACGGCGACGGCGGCATGCACGTTGAACTCACCAAGGTCCTGCTCCGCGACCCGTCCCTGACCCCGGGCGAAATCCTGATGTCCGAGTCGCAGGAACGCATGATGGCCGTCGTGACCCCGGAGAACGTCGAAGCGTTCGAAGCGATCATGGACAAGTGGAACGTCGAATACTCCTGGCTGGGTGAAGTCACCGATACCGGCCGGCTGATCATCGACTGGGACGGCGAGACGATTGTCGACGTCGACCCGCGCACCGTTGCCCACGAAGGCCCGGTCTACAACCGGCCGTTCCACCGCCCCGAGTGGCTCGACGGCGTGCAGGCAGACTCCTTCGGCGAAGAGCGCCCCTTCGGCGGCGAAGCCGTGAAGAACGCCGTACTGGAGCTGATGGCGTCCCCGAACATGTGCGACAAGTCCTGGGTCACGAACCAGTACGACCGCTACGTCCAGGGCAACACCGCACTGGCCATGCCCGACGACGCCGGCGTGATCCGCGTGGACGAGGAGACCGGCCTTGGCGTCGCAATCTCCACCGACGCCAACGGCCGCTACACCTACCTGAACCCGTACGAGGGCGCCAAGCTAGCCCTTGCCGAGTCCTACCGCAACGTCGCCACCTCCGGCGCCCGTCCGATGGCCGTCACCGACTGCCTGAACTTCGGCTCCCCCGAGGACCCCGAGGTCATGTGGCAGTTCGCCGAGGCGGTCCGCGGCCTGGCCGACGGCTGCCAGGAGCTTGGCGTGCCCGTCACCGGCGGCAACGTTTCGCTCTACAACCAGACCGGCGGCGTCGCCATCCACCCCACCCCCGTGGTGGGCGTGCTGGGCGTGTTCGACGACGTTGCGCGGCGCACGCCGTCGGGCTGGCGTGAAGACGGGCAGGCCATCTACCTGATGGGCGTCACCCGCGACGAGCTGGACGGTTCCGAGTTCGCCAACCTGCGCGGACACCTGGGCGGCCAGCCGCCGAAGGTCGATCTGCAGGCCGAGAAGCTGCTGGGCGACCTGCTGATCAACGCTTCACGCGACGGAATGATCGACGCCGCGCACGACCTCTCCGAGGGCGGCCTCGCGGCTGCGCTGTCCGAGATGGCGCTGCGTTTCGGCGTCGGCGCCCGGATTGGCCTGGACGAAGTTGCCGAGCGCGACGGCGTGGACCTGTTCACGCTGCTGTTCTCCGAGTCCCAGGCACGCGCCGTCGTCTCCGTGGCACGCAGCGAAGAGGTCCGGTTCAAGGACATGTGCTCGGCCCGCGGCTTCGCCCACTCCCGCATCGGCGTCGTGGACACCGAGATTGGCGCACTGGATTTCCAGGGCCACTTCGTCCTGCCGCTGGATGAGCTGAAGGAAGCCCACGAGGGGACCCTGCCGAAGCATTTCGGCTAACCCCTCCCTCTCCGGGATCCCATCGAGATTACAGAAACTGCCCGTTTGGAGCCTCAAACGGGCAGTTTCTGTAATCTCGTTCAAGGGGTCAGGCCGCCGGACGGTCAGCGCGCCAGCCCGCCGCCCACAGCGCAGCCCGGACCTTCTCCACAGCGGGCCGGGCGCCGTCGACCATGTGCCGCCGCGATAAGCGCACCTCGGTCCAGCCCAGCGCGCGGGTACGCTCTTCACGGCTGATGTCCCGTGCCACCTGTTCCGGGTCCGAATGCCCGGCGCCTTCATACTGGACTGCCACCCGGTACTTTCGGTATCCCAGGTCCGGCTCATGGTGCAGGACGCCGTCGTCATCCACTATGGGGGCATTTACCTCCGGTTCGGGCAGCCCCGCCGCGCCAAGCGCAAGCCGCAGCTGGGTTTCCGGCGGGGAATCCGCACCCACCCGGCTCAGCTGCAAGGCCTCACGTGCCGTCCGGATGCCCCGCTGGCCCGGATGACGTCCGATGATCTCAGCCAGTTCTTCCTGTGTCGCATACGGATCCGACCGCCCTTCGAACAGCGGCCGGGGAAACCGGATCAGGTAATCCGCGATCACCGTGAGTTCCTCCACAGTGAGGTCTTTCGACAGGTCGAGCCACGTTTTTACCCGTGAGGTAAGGACCAAACCTTCCAGCGTGGTCACCTCGCCGGGCAGTATCCGGCCGGTGTGGCCAACCACACCGAACCGTCTCGGCGGCGCCAGCCCTTCCGGACGGGTGATGTGCAGTTCGGGTGCCCGCCCAGGCACAACCGGAAGTGGAAAACCCCAAGCCTCTGCCGCCGTCCGGTGCGAAGCCACGGAAAATGAGGTGACCCTTGTGAACGGGGCAATCCTCTCCGGCGGCACAGATGAGCTGCGGTCACTCAAATCCAGGTTGTCCGCGGCCCGGATAGCCCTGCTGATACGGCGGATGCGAACGTTGCGAAGAGTCCCTCTGCTTACTCCAAGGGCATCCGAATCGTAGACGGTATACGTCGACTGGCTGAGCTCTTGGGGCAGTTCACGAGGAGTGCGCATGGCCAGCATTATGGTTGTTGAAATGAGGCGGCGTTTCGTTATCCACAGCTCCGCTCATCGAGATTGCAGAAAGTGCACGTTACGGGCCTCAAACGGGCAGTTTCTGTCATCTCGATGGTGGACAATATTGCCGTGACCATCCTTTCGAATGAGCCGGTCCCCGCCAGCAGCCTGCTGACTGAGCGGTTGGAACTGGCGGAAATGTCAGCGGCAGACGTTGATGCCCTAATAGTCGGCGCCCGCTGCGAGCTGTGGGCCGACGACTTTCCCCAGGGCGTCGACGAAGACGCCGCGCTGCAGTACTTCCAGGCAGGTTTGCTGGGGCCGCGTGCCGGGATCTTTGGGGCACGGCTGATCCGCGAGCGCGGCGGCCTGGTGATCGGCACCATTGGCTTCCTGGGCCCGCCCGTCGCCGGCGCCGTGGAAGTCACCTACAACATCGTTCCCTCGCGGCAGAACCTCGGGTTCGCTACCGAAGCACTCATCGCCTTGAGCAGGTTCGCCCTGAACCAGCCCGACGTCGACTGCGTCACCGCCTACACCGACGAAGCCAACGAGGCCTCCGTCTCCCTGCTGCTGACCGCCGGGTTCATGCCGGTTGAATTCTCCGGACCCGCGCTGGCATTCGTGCTGCACAGCAAGGAACAGCTGCCCGACGCCGAGGACTGACCTGGTAGGGTCGGCTCACTTTAGGGGGCCGAATGAAGAAAGCG
Organism: Arthrobacter sp. BL-252-APC-1A; assembly: GCF_009696625.1. NCBI lineage: Bacteria > Bacillati > Actinomycetota > Actinomycetes > Micrococcales > Micrococcaceae > Arthrobacter > Arthrobacter sp. BL-252-APC-1A. The sequence goes on from NZ_VULS01000005.1 coordinate 24,300, forward strand.
TCGCGCAGCGACATGGCCATGCTTGCAGCCGGCCTGGTGCTTCTGGCTATGGGAACCGTCTCGGTAGCCGTGAACCTCCCGTATCTGCCCAACGGCGGCGGTTGGGACGCCGGAGTGCCCTGGGTTGCTGCGGGATGCGGCGTCGTGGGTTTTGCCTGCGGCCTGTGGTGCCTGGCCCAGTCCTGGCGCACCTCGGAGGTCACCGGCCTGGTGCTGCGAAGCGGCGGCGGCCTTATGTTCGGCGTGATCATGCTGGGCGTTTGCATCGCCTTGCTGCTGGCGGGCCTGACCGTTTCCCAGCCATCCGTGAGTACCGGCCTGCCGTCGCTGATCGCCTTCAACTTCATCCGCAGCCTGTTCACGCCCCGCCGGGACGTTACCCCGTCCCCTCAGCCAGACGCCGGGCGGTCCGGAAGTAGCGGCGGGTGATCAGCTCCTGGGTCCACCGGTTTGCCGGACCGCCGGCCGCAACAAACCAGTTGGCCGGCCGGCTGTATGCAGCCACCCGGAAGAACAGCCGCCCGTCCGCTGTGAGCTCCGCGTAAAACCCTTCTTCTCCAGCTTCGGGATGGCCGCGCAAGGTGCCGTAGCCGAATCCGGCTCGCTGCCCCGGCACCGGCAAACCACCGTTGAGCACAGGCTCGGCGCTCCATAGCACCCGGCACGGTGCCTGCCAGCGCAGCGGACCCAACCCCACCCCGGAGGCCATCTCCACCCCGGCCGCCGCCCGCGGCGTCGATGCCGCAACGCGCAGCCCGCTCCCCCGGTGCAGGTCCCAACCGAGCACGCCCTCCGCCAGCCGCAGGAAAGCAGCGGCGTGGTCCGGCACATCAATAAGTTCGGACCGCAGCACCAGCCGGTAACCCTCCGGCCAGCCGCCCTCAAGGGGCTGGGAATAGGACCGCTGGGTGAACCCGGCGTCCGGGTAGGTCAGCGGGCGTTTGCTCACCCTTCCGCCAATCCTTTCCAGGCCAGTGACTCGCGGTCCCGGCGCGGCAGGGACGCGACCACCAGGTCATAGGAGTCCTCCACCAGGTTCCGCACCAGTTCTTCCTCCAGTTCCCCGGTGAGATCCAGCTGGTTCCAGTGGGTCTTGTTCATATGCCACGCCCCGCTGATCTCCGGGTGGGCTGCCCGCAGCTGCAGCGCCAGCTCAGGTTCGCATTTGAGGCTGATCATAAGCGGATCCGCTTCCAGGGTGCTCATCGCGAACATCTTTGCCGGCCGTGCCGGGCCACCTGCACGCACCTTGAACACAGAGGTCTCCGGCCCAAAAGGGAAGTCTTCGAAGGCCCCGGTCAGGGACAGGCAATACTCCCTCAGCGATGCGGCGTCCATGGATCGACCCTAACCCGCGGTAGGTCAGAGGCACCACAGATGGCAGGATGGAATCCAGATTACTAAGCACACGAAGAATTCCACCGGCGGTGTCACTGCCGCCGGCGACCCTATGGAGGACCGATTGGCTACGGATCGTAAAAGCGGGAGCGCAGGCAGAATCGCTCGAACAGCGGAACGGGCTGCAGATTCAAAGGCCTTCGAGCGTGCCGCTCGCATGGGCTACGTGGCCAGCGGCGTGCTGCATGCCCTCACTGGCTTCATTGCCCTTCAAATTGCGGGAGGCGGCGGCGGTGATGCCGATTCCTCGGGAGCGGTGGCAGCCCTGGCCGACCAGCCCGGCGGCATCTTCCTGATCTGGGCCTGCTTCCTCGGCTGCCTGGCCCTGGCACTGTTCCAGGCCTCGCGCGCCTTCCTGGATTCGGGCCAAGACCGCAAGGAGATCTGGAAGAAGCGGGCAACCGACGCCGGGTCGGCGGTTGTCTACGGCGCGATCGGCGTCAGCTTCGGGGTATTTGCACTTGGCGGGTCCAGCGACAGCGAACAGAGCCAGGTCACCTGGACGGCCCGCGTCCTCAGCCAGCCCGCCGGACAGGTAGTGGTTGGCCTGGCCGGAGCGGTAATCGCCGGGATCGGTGTCTACTTCATCTACAAGGGCGCCACCCGCAAGTTCCGGAAGGACCTAGGCCCCATTCCGGAACGGACCTGGCAGCGTACGGCGACAGCCACCGGCATCGCCGGATTCGTAGCCAAGGGCATCTCATTGCTGATCCTTGGCGGACTGGTAGTGGCCGCTGCCGTGACCGCTGACCCCGAGAAGTCCACCGGACTCGACGGCGCCCTGCGCACCCTGCATGAGGCGCCGCTGGGCTGGCTGGCGCTGGGCGCCGTCGGGGTGGGACTGGTTCTTTACGGGCTCTATATGGCCCTGATCCGGGCCCGGTTCGGCAAGCTCTAGGCCTGCCACCAGGAGTCGAGTTCCTCCAGCGGATCCGCATCCCAGGGGGTGGGCAGCACACCGCCCATGTAGCCGGCGAACCATTCCCGGACCTCCGGTGACTGGTAGGCCTCCTGCAGGACCTTCGCCTTCTCGGAGTCGGCGAATTCCGCGGTGCCGGCCACGACGCAGCGGAACGGAACCTGGTCTGCTTCCGCCTCGAACGCCAGGGCGTCGGCCGGGGACAGTCCAATTTCAGCGGCCAGCCGCACGAACAGCACCCCGGCATCCACATCCGGCAGGGTCTTGGAGAGGGACTGCTGGTCCACTTCCACGAATTCGAAGTTCTTCGGGTTGGCGGTGATGCTCTCCTGCGAGGTGTGGATGACGCCTACCCCGTCCTTGAGTTCCAGCAGGCCCGCATCGCGCAGCAGCACCAGCCCGCGGCCGTTGTTGGCGGGGTCCACCGGCAGGGCGATCCGTGCGCCGTCGGGAAGTTCCTGCAGGCTGGAGTACCGCTCTGACCAGATGCCCGCCGGCGAACCGTAAACGTAGAACAGCGGCTGCACCTCAAGTTTCTGGTCCACGTTGAACTGCTGCAGGTAGGCCCCGTGCTGGAAGTAGTTGGCATCGAACTCGCCGTTGGAGACGGCGAGGTTGGGCTGGATGATGTCCGTGACGTAGGTGGCCTCCAGCGTCCACCCCTTGGCCTTGAGCAGCTCGGCCGCAATCTTGGTGGGCTCCTGGTAGGGAGCGGATTCGGTGGCGATGATCTTGATGGTCTTGTCCCCGGAGGCTGCCGCACCCCCGGTCAGGCCGCAGCCGGTAGCGGCGGTGAGGGAGGCAGCACCTGCGCCGGCGAGTGCGAGTTTGAGGAAGTTCCTGCGTTCCATGGTGTTTCCTTTGAAAGAGTGCGAGTGGTTTAGCGGTAGGCGGAGGGAACCGGTTCGGTTCCGTTGAGGAAGTACCGGCCGAGTTCGTTGTATTTCCAGGCAACGGGGTCGTGCAGGGTGTGGGTGCGGACGTCCCGCCAGTAGCGGTCGAACCCGTATTTGCTGCCCGCAGCCCGCGCACCGGTGACGTCGTAGATCCGCGCCGTGACGTCAAGCGACACCTCGTGGGCGGTGACCTTCGCAGCGGCGATCTGTTCGGCCACGCCGGCGCGGTCAGCGGCAGTCAGTGCGTCCCCGGCGTCGAAGGCCCACTGCAGTGCGGTGGTGGCCTGGTCGACGACGGCGGCCAGCGCCTGGAGCCGGGCCGCGAAGGAACCGTAGTGGTTCTGGATAAACGGATCGTCCGACGCCGATTCCACCTCCGCGTGGAACCACGGCCTTGCGCTGGAGAGCGTGTAGTCCCGCGCTGCTAGCACGGCGCCCTCAGCGGCGGCGAGGTACACGTGGGCGAAGAGCAGCTGGAAGGCGGGGGTGGTGAGCACCTGGTGCGGGCGGCGTTCGCCGTCGTGGGTTCCCAGGTTGGTGATCACCTCGGCATCGGGCACAAACACGTTCCGGAACTCGATGGTGTTGGTGGCGGTGAGGCGGGAGCCCAGGACGTCCCAGTCATCGTGGCGCACCACGCCGTCGGAGGCGGTGTCGATGATCAGCGCCAGCCGGTCACCGCCGTCGAGCACTGCCCGGGCGTAGATCTTCTCTGCGACCCGGCTGCCGGTGGCGAACGGTTTCCTGCCGGTGACCAGGTAGCCGCCCTCGGTGCGGACGGCGGTGGCCTGGGGTCCCTGGGGTGTGCCGGTGGAGGACCAGAGCCACTGGTGGACCAGGCACTGCTCCGCCAGTTCCTGCCCGCGTTCCGGATCGAGGTCAATGTAGGGGAAGGCCTGGAAAATGTAGTGGTAGCCCAGCAGCTGTCCGATCGAGTTGTCCGCCCGGGCCACCCGCTGCACAATTTCGAAGGCGGTGCTCCAGTTGATTCCGGCACCGCCGAAGCGGGCGGGAATGGTGAGCGGCAGCAGTCCGGACCGGCGCAGGATCTCCAGTTCCGTGAACGGCGGCTTGTTGGCGGCGTCGCGCTCGAGGGCATCCGCGCCGAGGATGGCCGCGACCTCGTCTGCGACGTCGAACCAGCGCTGCGCCTCTGCTGGCACCGTGTGTCCGTAGCGGGTGAGCAGGCTGGCAGTCATCGGGTAACTCCTGGGGTTGCAAGGGTGTTTTCGGGGGTGAAGGCGCCGCGGAACTGCGAAGCCCGGTGCCGTTCGTTCAGCAGCGGACCTGCGCCAAAGAGTTTCTCGCGCAGTGTCCCGGGGGCGTATTCGCCCTGCGCCAGGCCGCGCCGGCGCAGCTCCGGCAGCACTCCGTCGATGAAGTCGGTGTAGGAGCCGGGCAGGATGGCGTTGATGATGTTGATGCCGTCCACCCCCGCGTCCTGCCAGCGTTCAAGTTCATCGGCGATCTGTTCCGGGGTGCCGGTGACCTGCTGGGCCTCGGTGCGGTAGCGGGCAACGTCGGCCAGGGTGGGATTGCCGCCCGGGGTGGAGTCGATGATCGCCTGCAGTACTCCCCGGCCGCCTTCGGTCTGAACGTCCCCCAGCGGGGTGTCCAGGTCCAGGCCGCCGAGGTCGATGCCCAAGCCGCCGCCGATGTGCGCGATTACCGCATCCAGGTCCAGGTATTCGTCCTGCTCGGCCTTTTTCCGCTGTGCTTCAGCTTCGGTGCCGCCCACCACGAAGGACAGGCCGGTGAAGACCTTGATGTCGTCGGGCAGCCGTCCGGCTTCTGCGGCGCGTGCCCGGACTCCCGCGGAGACCTTGGCCGCGTGGGCGTGGTTGGGGGCGAAGATGAACGTCGCCTCGGCGTTGGCTGCAGCGAACTGCTGCCCCCGCCCGGAACTTCCGGCCTGGAAGAGCACGGGCGTGCGCTGCGGGGAGGGTGAGCTCAGGTGCGGTCCGTCGATCGAGTACCGTTCGCCGCGGTGGTGGATCTTGTGGACTTTGTCCGGATCGGCGTGGACGCCGCTGGCCTTGTCCTGGACCAGGGCGCCGTCATCCCAGGACCCTTCCCAGAGCTTGTACACGGCGTCGGTGTATTCGTCCGCCCAGTCGTAGCGGCGGTCGTGTTCCGTGAGGCCGTCGCCGCCGAAATTGCGGTGCGCGTTCTCCAGCACGGAGGTGACGATGTTCCAGCCGGCCCGGCCACCGGAGAGATGGTCAAGGGTGGAGAGCTGCCGCGCGAACTGGAACGGATGGCTCTGCACCACGGACGACGTCGCGGCCAGGCCGATATCCCTGGTGGCACCCGAGAGTGCGGCGAGCAGCAGCAGCGGATCGTTGGCCGGCACCTGCAGGCCGCGGCGCACGTGGGATGACCAGCCGCCGTCGTGGTCCCCGTACAGGCCCACGACGTCGGCAAAGAACAGGGCGTCGAACTTCGCCGCTTCGAGCTGCCGGGCAAGGTCTGTCCAGAAGGACAGTTCGTTGAAGCGGTGCTGCTCGGCATCGGGGTGGCGCCACTGGCCGCCGCGGATGTGGCTGGTGGTGTTCATCAGGAAGGCGTTCAGCAGAAGGCGCGGACGCCCGCCTGGAAAACGGGTACTGGGAATGCTCATGGAAGTAACTTTCAGTAGGAGCGGGAAGGCTAGAGGCGCTTGTCGGCGCGGCGGGAGAGCCAGGAGCCGCCCAGCTGCACGGCCTGGACCAGCAGGACCATCAGCACAATGGCAGTGAGCATCAGCCCGGTCTCGTAGCGGTAGTAGCCGTAGCGGATGGCAAAGTCGCCGATTCCCCCGCCGCCCACCAGGCCGGCCATGGCGGAGTAGGAGATGAAGCTGACCGTCATGATGGTCACCGAGCTGATCAGGGCCGGACGGGCTTCAACCAGCAGCACGTCCCGCACAATCTGCCCGCGGGTGGCGCCCATGGAGCGGGCCGCTTCCACTACCCCGCCGCCGAGCGCGGTGATGTTCTGCTCCACGAACCGGGCAAAGTACGGGATGGCATTGATGGTCAGCGGCACGATCACGGCTGCGGTGCCGATGGTTGTTCCCACCACGAACCGGGTGAACGGGATGATCGCGATCAGCAGGATCAGGAACGGAAAGGAACGCACCAGGTTCACCAGGGAGTCCAGGACCCGGTGCAGCCGCGGTTTGTGCCCCAGCCCGTCCGGCCCAAGGGAGTAGAGCAGCACCCCCAGCGGGGTGCCGATCAGCACCGCCAGCGGGATCGCGACCAGCAGCATGGTGCCGGTCTGCCCCAGCGCGGCGAGCAGTTCCGGCCAGACTTCGGCAATTCGCTCAAGCAACGCGGGCTCCTTCCCGGCCGGCAGCCCGGTCCAGGGTGATTTCATCGGAGATCAGGTACCGGCCGATTGCGGTGGCCGGCGTGAACCCGGGCCGGGCCAGCTCCGCGAGCGCGAACTGTTCCACGACCCGGCCTTCCTCCATCACGGCCACGTTGTCCGCGATGGCCTTGATGACGTTCATTTCATGGGTCACCACCACGATCGTGATGCCGAACCGTGCGTTGACGTCGCTGAGGTACTGCAGCACGGAGGCAGTGGTCCGCGGGTCGACAGCGGAGGTCGGTTCGTCGCACAGCAGCACCTTGGGCCGGGTGGCCAGGGCACGGGCAATTGCAACACGCTGCTTCTGCCCGCCGGAGAGCTTGGCCGGATAGGTCCCCGCTTTCTCCGAGAGGTCGACGACGGCGAGCGCCTCCAGTGCGCGGGCGCGGCGTTCGGCGGCGTTCTTCACTCCGGCGAACTTGAGCGAGAGCTCCACGTTCTGCGCCGCGGTCCGGTTGTTCAGCAGGTTGAAGTGCTGGAAGATCATGCCGATCTCATGCCGGGCTGCCCGAAGCTCGGCATCACCCAGACTGGTGAGGTCCGTTCCATCCACGAGCACGCGGCCGGACGTTGGGCGTTCCAGCAGGTTGATGTTGCGCAGCAGGGTGGATTTACCGGCACCGGAGAACCCGATAATGCCCTGGATGCTTCCCTTGGGGATCGACAGGGTGACGTTGTCCACTGCCGTGAAGGCCGATTCACCGCCCCCAAAGACGGTAGAGACGTTTTCGATCCGGATCATGCTGTCCTCCTGCGGTCTGAGCCCGGGAAGAGGTGCACGCCTCCGCAGGCTCACGCAGCCGTGCGGAAGGCACGGGGCAGCGGACCGCAAAGAGCAGGTGCTTCTCCATCGGTCCTGGCGGTAGCACCCTTCTTCAGCGGAAAGCCCGCGGAAGGGGGTTGCTGCGGCGTCACGGAGCCAGGTCTCTCAGCCGCTCTGGATGGTTACGGGACTATCTAAACCGCCCAGGCACCGGCGGGGCCAGAAGATTTCCCCGTGCGGCCGAATGCGTCGGTGCGTAACGCGCAGCGGCGTCACAATCCGTTTTGTTACGTCCGTGGGGGTCCCTGCCCCAACCCACGCGCCACCCGCGCAGACTCACGGGCGTCCTGCGGCGCGGGAGCACTGATTCTCCTGGGAATCCGCGAGGATGGGAACGTGACACCTACGGAACGCCCCGCCCTTTCGCCCTCGCTTGGGCCGGCCGAATTCCGCCGCTGGTACTGGCTAAAGGAAGAGCTGCAGGCGTTCGCGCGCACGCAGGAGATATCCGCTGCCGGTTCAAAGGAGCAGCTGGCAGAACGCATCGCCGCATTCCTGGCGGGCACACCGCTTCCTCCCCCGGCCGGCAGGCCTCACATGTCCCGGCAGCGGCTCGTACCGCCGCTGACCATCCACACCGTGATTCCGGCGGGACATCCGTGCAGCCAGGTGCTGCGGGAGTTCTTCGTCCACGCCCTCGGGCCCGGGTTCCGGTTCGATGCGCCGATGCGGGAGTTCTTTGCCGCCAATGACGGCACCGCAACGCTGGCGGCCGCCTTGGACCACTGGCACGCCACCCGGGATGCCGCCCCGCGGCCGATCAGCCCGCAGTTTGAACTGAACCGCTTCTCCAGGCATTGGCATGCAGCACATCCCGGCGGCAGCCGCGATCAGATGATTCAGGCCTGGAAAGCGTACCGGGCGCTGCCCGTGGACCAGCGGATCCAGGACAGCGTCTGATGTTCCGTCGCTAGAGTCCAAACCTTCCGGCCTCGATGACCGGGCAGGTGTTCATGACGACGTCGAGCCCTGCGTTTGCGGCGCGCTTCGCGGCGTCTTCATCGACCACGCCCAGCTGCAGCCACACGGCCTTGGCGCCGATTGCAATGGCCTGGTCCACGATGTTTCCCACCTTGGCCGAATTCACGAAGCAATCCACAACGTCCACCTGGCCGGGGATGTCCGCCAGCTTGCTGTAGCCCTGCTGGCCGTGGACGGCCTGCCCGGAAAGGTTCACGGGGATGATCTCCATGCCCAGGGAATCCCGGACAAACCGTGAAACACCGACGGCGGGACGGGCCGGATTGTTCGAAAGGCCCACTACCGCCCAGCGGCCCTTGGCCGTGAGCAGCCGGGTAATGACCTCGGGATCGTTGAGGTGCACCATGCGGTCTCTCCTTTGAGTCTCTGCAGGGCTCCCACCCTACGCAGGGTACAAACGCGGCAGACTGCGGACCTATTCCAGGAAAGCGTCGACGGCGGCGGCCAGGGTCTGGTCATCCAGCCCGTGCCAGCTGCCCTCCAGCAGCTGGAATGACCCGTCGGGCAGCAGCTCGGCAGTCTCACGCGCCCATTCGCGCAGCCGGTCATCACTTCCGGAACTCGCCAGCACCAGCACCGGCACGCGGATTCCGGTCAGGGACCGCACGTCGGTTTCCAGCAGCAGGGTCAGGTCATAGGAGATGGTGTGAGCCGCCGGCTCAAACGGAGCCGGGTCCGAGGCCTCGATGATCTCCGCCGGCACTCCGATGGACTCCTGGAACAGCCGAACGGCTCCTGCCCGGTCACCTGCCGCAACCAGCTCATCCAGCTCAGGGCGGATGTCCGGATCTTCGTCAGTGTCCCCGGTGAGCGGAGGTTCCACGGCGATGACGCTGGAGATGACCGCGGACTCCGAGGCAGCCCGGAGCGCGAGGACGGCGCCGGAGGAGGTTCCCAGCAGATCGGCCGTGCCGCCGGCGGTTTCCACCACGGCCAGCAGGTCGTCCACCTCGGATTCCGGGGTGTACTCCTCCCCGTCCCCGCTCTCGCCCTTGCCTCGGCGGTCATACGTGTAGACGGTGTGGCCTGCGGCCAGCAGTTCGGCAACACCTGCCATCCCCGAGGTGGTCCGGTCCATCATGACGGGATCCACCACCACCAGCGGAGGCCCTTCCCCCCGGCGCTGCCACGCAATAGGCGTTCCGTCGGCGGAAAGCACACGTCCTGAAGCTTCGGCTGATGGATCCATGGGGTTCTCCTTACCTGGAGGCTGGGGGTCCCTCAACGGTAGGAGCGCCAGGGGAGGCGGTCAATGGCCCGCCACGGCTCACAGCTCGGCCGCCCCCGCCGTCAGGACCTCCGTGACGTCCGCCGTCCCCTGCCCGTAGTCGAAGATGGCGGTGGCAGCGTGCGGCTTGCACACGGCCCTTTCCGCACTGGAGGCAGGTGGGATACCGGCACCTGCACCGTCATCCCGCCTCGGGCACGCGCCCGCTTGGAGGTGACGTTCAGGCTGACCAGACGGGTGTCCCCTTGTTCATCGTGATGACGAGGGAAATACGTCAAGCTCCTAGCCGGTGACGGCGGGGGCCAGGCGGAACTTCGCCCCGCGGTGGTCTGCGGGGAGCTTATCCCCTGCTCCGAAGAGCTTCTGCCGCAGCGTTCCCGGCGCGTATTCCGTGGGGTACGCGCCACGCTTCTGCAGTTCCGGCACCACAAACTCAACCACGTCCTCAAAGGTACCGGGAGTGACGGCATAGGCCAGGTTGAAACCGTCGACGTCGGTTTCCTCCACCCAGCGGATCAGCTCCTCTGCGACCTCCGCACCGGAGCCCACCAGACGGGGACCAAGTCCGCCGATTCCGGCACTCGCGGCAATGTCGCGCACCGTCCACGGCTCGCCGTCGTCGTTCACCTTCTGGAAGTTCGCCGCAGCGGACTGGATGGCGTTGGATTTCACGGCGCCCAGCGGCTCGTCCAGGTTGTAGGTGGAGAGGTCAACGCCCATCCAGCCGGACAGCAGTGCAAGGGCGCCTTCGTCGCTGGTGTAGCACTGGTAGTCCTGGTGCTTGGCTTCGGCTTCCTCGGCGGTGGCGGCAGTGATGATGGTCAGCAGGGTGTAAATCCGAACTGAGTGCCGGTCCCGGCCGGCGGCCTCAGCGGCGTCGCGGATCCTGGTGACGGTTGCTTTCAGCTTTTCCGGCGTGGGAGCGCCCACAAACACGGCTTCGGCGTTTTCGGCTGCGAAGGCGATGCCCCGCGGCGAGGCACCGGCTTGGTAGATCACCGGGGTGCGCTGCGGGGAGGGCTCGGAGATGTGGATGCCGGGGACCTTGAAGTACTTGCCCTCGTGGTTGATGTCGTGGACCTTGGCCGGGTCGGTGAACACGCCGGTTTCCTTGTCGCGGACGACGGCATCGTCTTCCCAGGAGCCTTCGAGCAGCTTGTAGACCACTTCGAGGTATTCGTCGGCGTGGTTGTAGCGCTCGTCGTGCTCCAGCTGGTCTTCGGCGCCCATGTTCCGCGCCGCGGAGGGAAGGTAGCCGGTCACAACGTTCCAGCCCACCCGTCCCTCGGTGAGGTGGTCCAGGGTAGAGAGCCGGCGCGCGAACGGGTACGGGTGCTCGTAGGCCGTGCCTGCAGTGACGCCGAAGCCGAGATTTTCGGTTACCAGGGCCATGGCGGAGACCAGCAGCAGCGGATCGTTGACCGGCACCTGGGTGCCCTGGCGCAGGGTTGCCTCGTTGGACGAACCGTAGACATCGTAGGTGCCGAGTACATCCGCGATGAAGATGCCGTCGAACAGGCCGCGTTCGCAGGTCTGCGCCAGATGCGTCCAGTAACTGAGCTTGGTGTAGTCGGCGGAGCGGTCTTCCGGGTGGCGCCAGAGTCCGGGTGACTGGTGGCCCACGCAGTTCATGTCGAAGGCGTTGAAGCGAATGTGGCGGGCGGGCGTGGTGGCCATGAGGGTCCTTTGCATGCGGGACGCCGCGCAGGGGCGCCGTACTTGCCGCCGGCGGTCTTGCCGGTCGACCGGATCGTCATCTGGGGCACCCCGCTACGGGAGAGGGTTGCCGCCCAACCAGCCAGAGCTTCGCGTTGGGACTCATGATCCTGCGGGTCCAGTATGCGCCGGGCCCCGGGGGTGCACGCAAGCCCCGCCTGTCACGGGGCGTAACGGCCGCCGTCGTGCTCCCCTCCCGGGCGCCCAGCCACCCCTCCCCGAACCATCGAGATGACAGAAACTGCACGTTTCAGCGCTGTAACGTGCAGTTTCTGCTATCTCGATGGGGAAGGAGGCGGGATTCGAAATGTTACGCCGGGACTTGCCGGAAACGGACTCTTGGGCGTTTAGTTGGGTCTTGACCATCCCGAGCGGCTGAGAGACCTGGATCAGTGAAGCCGCAGCAACCCTGGTCGGAGTGCTTCCTCCTTGAGGCACTGCGATAGCGAGGTGGACGTCGCAGGAGGCCGCTAACCCGGCCCAGGACGTTTTCCGTAGGGTGCTACTGCCAGGACCGATGGAGTGTTCACATGACTGCAGTACTTTCCTCCGGCTCCCATGCCGTCTCCGCTGCCCCGCGCACCGCGCCTGACACTGCCCTGTCCGTGACGTTCGACGGCGTTGGCCGCAGCTTCGGCTCCGGTGCAGGCGCCCACGTGGTGCTTCGGGACATCAACTTCGAAGTCCGCCCCGGGGAAGTCCTGGCGATCCTCGGGTCCAGCGGCTGCGGCAAATCCACGCTGCTGCGCGCCACCGCAGGGCTCGACGCCGCTTCCACCGGTCAGGTGCTGATCGACGGGACCGCCGTGCGCGGCATTGACGACCGCTGCGCCGTTGCCTTCCAGGAACCCCGGCTGCTGCCCTGGCAGACCCTGCAGGCCAACGTTGCGATCGGCCTGCCGAAGGGCACCAGCGCTTCCGAAGGCAAAGCCAAGGTCTCCGAGCTGCTCAAGCTCGTTGAACTGGACAGCTTTGCCAAGCACCAGCCGCGTGCTGTTTCCGGCGGCATGGCCCAGCGTGCGTCGCTGGCCCGGGCGCTGGCCCGCAAACCGGGTGTCCTGCTGCTGGACGAACCGTTCGGTGCACTGGATGCCCTGACCCGGCTGAAGATGCAGGACCTGCTGCTGGACGTGCACCGCGCCGCGCCCGCCACCGTCCTGCTCGTCACGCACGACGTCGATGAAGCCCTGCAGCTCGCCGACCGGATCATTGTGCTCGGCCGCGAACCGGGCAAGCCCGGCGCCACCATCACGCAGACCATCACCGTCCCCGGTGCCCGGCCGCGGGACCGTGCCTCCGCCGAGCTGGCCCGAATGCGCGGCGAGCTGCTGGCGAGCCTCGGCGTCGACCGCCACTAAGGCTCGTCCTTTCCCCGGTCCAGGCGTCCTGCCGGTCCAACCCGCAGTCCCTCTGTGCCTGCGGTGCCTGATTTCCCTGAATTTTTCCCGCACCACCCGTCTCGAAGGAATCCCCATGAACAGCCGTTCCAGCTTCTCCCGCCGCCCGCCCCGCTTCTCCCGCCGCCCGCTAACCGCGCTGGCAGCCACCGCCGCCGCCCTCACACTGGCCCTGACCGGCTGCGTTGCCGGCGAGGATTCCTCCGGTGCGGCCGCCAATGACGCAGCCGACGGCGGCACCCTGAACATCGACTTCGCCACGTACAACCCGCTCAGCCTGGTCATCAAGGACCAGGGCTGGCTGGAAGCAACCCTTGAAGAGCAGGGCGTGGAAGTCAACTGGGTGCAGTCCGCCGGGTCGAACAAGGCCAACGAGGCGCTGCGTGCCGGAGCGATCGACGTCGGTTCCACCGCCGGTTCGGCCGCACTCCTGGCCCGCTCCAACGGTTCGCCGATCAAGACCATCAGCATCTACTCGCAGCCTGAATGGGCGGGACTGCTGGTCTCCCCCGGCTCGGACATCACCTCCGTAGAGGACCTGGCCGGCAAGTCCGTAGCCGCCACCAAGGGCACCGATCCGTACTTCTTCCTGGTTCAGGCTCTGGAAGAGGCCGGCCTGAGCACCTCAGACGTCACGGTTGAGAACCTGCAGCACGCCGACGGCCGCACCGCCCTCGAAAACGGTGCGGTGGACGCCTGGTCCGGACTGGATCCGATCATGGCTGGAGCCGAGCACGCCGGTGCAGAGTTCCTCTACCGCAACCTGGACTTCAACACCTACGGCTTCCTGAACGCCACGGAGTCCTTCCTTGAGGAGAAGCCGGAACTGGCCCAGACCGTGGTGAACGTCTACGAAAAGGCCCGTGCCTGGGCTGCAGAAAACCCCGAGGAAACCGCGCAGATCCTCGCCGACGTCGCCGGTCTGGACCTGGAAGTAGCCCGCACCGTCATTCTTGAACGCAGCAACCTCGACGTCGACGCCGCCCCGGGCGATGCGCAGCGAAAGGTCCTGGAAAAGGTGGGCCCCGTGTTCGTCGAAACCGGCGACGTTGCCAACCAGAAGGCCATTGACGACGCGGTTGCGTCCCTGCTGGATGACTCCTTCGTGCAGAAGGCCGATCCGGAAGCCGTGAAGGAATCCTAATGAGCAGCAATCCATCTCCCGCTGCCGCACCCGCAGTGGCAGGCCCGTTCGGGTCTTCCGCAGCACCCGCACCTGCCCAAAAGGCCAGCTCCGGCGGCATCCTCACCAAGACCTGGGTCCGCGTAGCACTGGGCCTGGTTGTACCGGCCCTGCTGCTGGGACTGTGGCAGCTCGTCTCCGTCCTCGGGGTCTTCAGCGCGGTGCAGCTTCCATCCCCCGGCGCAGTGCTGACCTCGGCTGCGGACCTGATTGAACGCGGCGAACTCGGCACGCACATTGCCATCTCCACGCAGCGCGTACTGACTGGTTTTGCGCTCGGTGCCGCGCTGGGACTGGTTCTCGGCGCCCTGCTGGGGCTGTCCCGGCTGGCGGATGTACTGCTGGGCCCGCTGTTCGGAGCAGTCCGCGCAGTACCGTCCCTGGCCCTGGTGCCGCTGCTGATCCTGTGGATGGGCATCGGCGAGGACTCCAAGGTCACCCTGATCACCATCGGTGCGTTCTTCCCGGTATTCACCACCGTGTCCCTCGCCCTGCGGCATGTGGACAAGAACCTCGTCGAAGCAGCCCGCGCCTTCGGCCTGAACGGCATCAAGCTGCTCACCACGGTGCAGCTGCCCGCCGTCGTCCCGGCTGTTTTCTCCGGCCTGCGGCTCGCACTGGCACAGTCCTGGCTGTTCCTGGTGGCTGCGGAACTGATTGCGTCCTCCATGGGACTGGGCTTCCTGCTCACGGACTCGCAGAACAACGGCCGCACCGACCGGATGTTCCTGGCGATCGTGCTGCTGGCAGTTATCGGCAAGACGACGGATGCCCTGCTGGGCGTCGCTGAAAAGTGGGCAGTGAAGAAATGGGCGTAGGCACAGCAACCGAAACCGCGGCCGAACCGGAGTTCGCCACCGAGGCTGAGCGGATCGCGTTCTGGGAGGACGCTGCCCGCCGCCTGCAGTGGGACCAGCCGTGGCACACGGCGCACACCTTCCGCCCTCCGCAGCGGCTCAGCGGTCCGGAGGTTCCGGAAGCCGACGCCGAATACTCCGTCCCGGAAATCGAGTGGTTCGCCGGCGGAAAGCTCAACGTCGCCGTGAACTGCGTGGACCGCCATGTGGCGGCCGGCCGCGGAGACAAAGTGGCGCTGCACGCCGAAGGCGAGCCCGGCGACCGCCGAACCTACACGTACGCCGGCCTGCAAAAGGAAGTCTCCAAGGCAGCCAACGCCCTGCTGGCCCTGGGCATCGAAAAAGGCGACCGGGTGGTCATCTACCTGCCCGTCATCGCCGAAACGATCATCATCACCCTGGCCTGCGCCCGCATCGGGGCCATCCACTCGCTCGTGTTTGGCGGCTTCTCTGCTGAGGCCCTGAAGTTCCGGGTGGAAGACACCCGCGCGAAGCTCCTGGTCACCACCGACGGCCAGTTCCGCCGCGGGGCGGCTGTACCGGTGAAGGACAACGCGGACGAGGCGGTTTCCGGGGACAACGCAATCGAGCACGTGCTGGTCATCCGGCGCACCGGCTGCGACATCGCCTGGACCGAGGGCCGGGACATTTGGTGGCACGAGACCGTTGACGCCGCCTCCGACGTCCACGAACCGGAGGCGTTCGACGCCGAGACGCCGCTGTTCATCATGTACACCTCCGGCACCACGGGAAAGCCCAAGGGCCTGGTGCACACCATGGGCGGCTACCTCACCCAGGCCTTCTGGAGCTACGAGTTCCTGTTCGCCAACCCGGACGAGTCCGCCCGCGAAGCCGACGTCCACTGGTGCACCGCAGACCTCGCCTGGGTCACTGCGCACACCTATGAGATTTACGGACCGCTCTCCAACGGCGTCACCCAGGTGATTTTCGAGGGCACCCCCAACACTCCGCATCCCGGCCGGCACTTCGAAATCATCGAACGCTACAAGGTCACCAGCTACTACACCGCTCCTACCCTCGTCCGCTCCCTGATGGGCTGGTTCCCGGACGGCGTCCCGGACACCTGGGACCTCTCCTCCATCCGGCTGCTCGGGACCGTCGGCGAAGCCGTGAACCCCGAAGCCTGGCGCTGGATACGGGAGAACATCGGCCGCGGCGAGGTACCGGTGATCGACACCTGGTGGCAGTCCGAAACCGGCGCCACCATCCTCTCCCCGCGCCAGACGGACAGCAGCTTCAAGCCCGGCTGCGCTTCCCGCGCACTGCCGGGAGTCTCCACCCGGATCGTCGACGAACACGGTGCCGACGTCCCGCCGAACGTGCAGGGTTTCATTGTGGTGGACCGGATCGGCCCATCCATGACGCGCACCTGCTGGGGCGACCCGCAGCGCTACCTCTCCTCCTACTGGCGGCAGTATGCGCAGCAGGGCTGGTTCCTGGCCGGTGACGGCGCCCGCTATGACGACGACGGAGACACCTGGATCCTGGGACGGGTGGACGACGTGCTGAACGTTTCCGGCCACCGGCTCTCCACCATCGAGATCGAATCTGCCCTGGTCTCCCACCCATGGGTGGTTGAAGCCGGGGTTTGCCCGGTCGCGGATCCGAAGACCGGCCACGCCATCGCCGCGTTCGTGGTCCTGACCGACGCTGCGTCGAAGGACGCGGAGACGGTCACGGCAGAACTGCGCGCCCACGTGGCAAGGGAAATTGGGCCGATCGCCAAGCCCGCCGCCGTCGTCGTGGTTCCGGATGTCCCCAAGACCCGCTCGGGAAAGATCATGCGGCGGCTGCTCACCCAGCTCTTCGAAGGCACCACGCTAGGGGACACGACCAGCCTGCAGAACGAACCCTGTATTCCTGCGATCCACACCGCGTGTGAAGCGCGGCGGACCGAGGCCGGGAACTAATGAGCGGTGTCGTGAACCCTGGCCAGCGTCACCCGATCCAGCTCCACCGCTCCGCCCATGGCGCGGTGCAGGCGCAGGAACTCCACGGGCGAGACCTCAAGGAACGAGGTGTCATTCTTCTCCGGGAGCAGTTCGGGATGCCCGCCGTCCATCATTTCGGTGAACATCCGCTCCGCGGCAACCCGGTCCATGGGCTCCGTGGGAGTCACCTTGTGGTTCGCGGACGCAAGTTTGTACCCGGTTTCAACCACGATCACGTACTCGTCCATGCCCGCTCCCAGGATTGCCTCTGCGCAACTGTCCTCAACATTGTTGGTATCCAGCACCCAATAAAGCAACCATTGGCGAACCGCTTACCCGCGGTTCCCCCAAGGAAGGAGCACTCAGTCCATGAGTGACCGCCAGTTCGGATTCCGTACCCGCGCCCTGCACGCCGGCGGAACGCCCGACGCCATCCACGGTGCCCGTGCCGTTCCCATCTACCAGTCGACGTCGTTCGTTTTCAAGGACACCGCCGACGCCGCGAACCTGTTTTCGCTGCAGAAGTACGGCAACATCTACTCCCGGATCGGCAACCCCACAGTCGCCGCGTTCGAGGAGCGCATCGCCTCCCTGGAGGGCGGCATCGGTGCGGTAGCGACGGCGTCGGGCATGTCCGCGGAGTTCGTCACCTTCGCGGCAATCTGCTCAGCCGGGGACCACATTGTGGCCGCTTCCCAGCTCTACGGCGGGACGGTCACGCAGCTGGATGTCACGCTGCGCCGCTTCGGCATCGAGACCACTTTTGTGCCGGGCACGGATCCGGCGGACTACGCCGCCGCAATCCAGGAAAACACCAAGGCCGTCTACGCGGAGGTCGTAGCGAACCCGAGCGGTGAAGTCACGGACATTGAGGGCCTGGCGAAGGTAGCGCACGACGCCGGTGTGCCGCTGATCCTCGACGCCACCCTGAGCACTCCTTACCTGGTGCAGCCGTTCAAGCACGGCGCGGACATTGTGATCCACTCCGCCACCAAGTTCATCGGCGGGCACGGCACCACCCTGGGCGGCGTCGTCGTGGAGGCCGGCACCTTCAACTGGGGCAACGGCAAGTTCCCTGCCATGACCGAGCCGGTGCCGTCCTACGGCAACATCTCCTGGTGGGGGAACTTCGGGGAGTACGGCTTCCTGACCAAACTGCGGTCCGAGCAGCTGCGCGATATTGGACCGACATTGAGCGCGCAGTCCGCGTTCCAGCTGCTGCAGGGCGTGGAAACCCTCGCTCAGCGGGTGGACGAGCACCTCCGCAACGCACAGGCCGTAGCCGAATGGCTGGAAGCGGATGAGCGCGTGGCCTGGGTGTCCTACGCCGGCCTTGAATCCCATCCTCATCATGAACGCGCGAAGAAGTACCTGCCCAAGGGTCCGGGTTCCGTCTTCAGCTTCGGCGTGAAGGGCGGCCGTTCTGCCGGGCAGACATTCATTGAATCGCTGCAGCTTGCCTCACATCTGGCCAACGTGGGTGACTCCCGCACCCTGGTGATCCACCCGGCGTCGACTACTCACCAGCAGCTCTCCCCCGAACAGCTGGCTGCCGGCGGCGTGCCGGAGGACCTGGTGCGCATTTCCGTGGGCCTGGAAGACCTGGAGGATATTCTCTGGGACCTGGACCAGGCGCTGACCGCTGCTGCAGCAGGTGCGGCACCCGCCGCCGCCGAACCCGCTGCGGCCTGCAGCATTCCGCTTGAAACCGAGGAGTCAGCCAATGTCTGAGAACCGCACCTGGGCGGGGCCCAGCGCCCCCGAACGGCTGTCCCTGCTGCGTTCGGCGAAATCGATCGCCATTGTGGGTGCTTCGGACAAACCGTCCCGTGCCTCCTACTTCGTGGCCACGTACCTGCTCTCCTCCTCGCCGTACAAGGTGTACTTCGTGAACCCGGTAGCCAAGGAGATCCTGGGCCAGCCGGTGTACGCCTCACTGGCTGACTTGCCGGAGACCCCGGACATCGTGGATGTGTTCCGCCGGCACGATGACCTGCCGACCGTGCTGGAAGAGGCAAAGGCCGTGGGTGCCAAGACGCTCTGGCTGCAGCTGGGCTCCTGGCATGAGGACGTAGCCCGTGACGCTGAAGCGGCCGGCATGAACGTGGTGATGGACCGCTGCGTCAAGATTGAGCACGCCCGGTTCCACGGCGGACTGAACCTGGCAGGGTTCAACACGGGAGTGATTTCCTCCAAGCGGCAGCTCACCGCTTAGCCCGTATTTACCGCCGAGAGGCCAGTTCCTGCTGTTTCACGCTCCAGCAGGAACTGGCCTCTCGTTTTGTCTGGGAGTGACCGGAACGGGTTAACCGTCGCCGCGGCCACCAGGCTGCTCCGAACCGCCGCGGTTGCCGTCCTTGCCGGTATTCTGGCGGCCACTGTCATCCTTGCGGTCCCGGTTCCCGCCTTGTCCGCGATCCTTGTTTTCGGCAGCCTGGCCTGGCCAGTCCTGGGTTTTTTGCCACCCGTAAGTCTTCTCGCTGTGGTGGTCGTCTTTCCAGCCCGGGCCGTTGTTCCGGCCCTGGTTGTTCTCCGAATCCTGGCCGTTGTTCCAGCCCTGGCCTGGGTTCCCACTCTGGCCTGGCCCCTCGTGCTGCCATTTCCCGGGAGTACCGGGATCCTGTTCCAGGCCGGTCTGCATCTCCCCCTGGACAGGCTGGTCTCCTGCCGGGTCCGGCGTTTCATCAGCCGGTGGCGCATCCGGCTCGACCGGGACGGCGGACGGCACAGCGGCCGGGTCCGGTGCAGCTGGATTCTGAGCCTCGGGACTTGGCGACGGCGCGGGGACCTGCTCATAGTCGAACGGCGCGGGGACCTCGGGTGAATCTTCGGCCGTGACCCACAGGCCGCCGCTGGTGGCCGCAACGCCGGTTGTGCCGGCTGCCATGGCAGCGATGATGGCTCCGCCAAGCAGGTATCCGCGGCGGCGGGACGGCCTGCGCAGCGGCGTCACGCCTGCAGAAAAGAAGGCCTCGAGCTGCGGGCTGGCGGCCGGGACAGCTGTGTGTCCTTCCGCGCGGAGGCCCATAAGGGCTTCACCGAGCTCCGGAGTCTCAGGGACACCTGACTCCGCCAAGAGGCGCCGGACCGATTCCCGGTCACTGGGGTTGCTGGACGTGCTGTTCATGTTTATCCGCTGCCTCCTTCCCTGCCATCCGTTCCTTGAGCGCCAGGAGCGCCCGCCTTTGAAGCTGTTTGACGGAGTTGACCGTCTTCCCCATGGTTGCTGCGGTCTCTTCGAGCGAGAGGTCGGCAACTACCCGCAGCAGCAGGACTTCGCGCTGGGGCTCACTGAGCCCGTCCAGCAGTTCTGCCGCCGCCAGCGGAGAGTGCACAACAGCGTCCTCTGCAGATTCCGTGGTCCGCTGATCCAGCTGCGGATCGTACGGGGCAGTTGCCGGCTGGCGCTCACGGCGGCGGTAGTCGTCCACCATCCGCGCGTGCGCCACGGAAAAAACGAAGGTACGCAGACCTTCGGGACCGCCGGAGACCGTGGAAATCCTGGAGAAAACCGCCAGAAATACATCCTGTGTCAGAGCCTCGGGGTCTTCACAACCCTTGGATTTCAGGTAGCCAAGAACTGAGGGGGCCAGAGACTCGTAGACAGCCCGCAATGCCGCGGGGGTGTTGGCACGCGCTTCAGAGACGATTGTCTCTGTAAGCGGATCAGCCAAGGCGGGGTCCTTCGGTCTGGGTCGTTGGGGCGAACCAAATCGTACCCCGCCCAAGCTGATCCTGCAGGAGATGGCCGCGCCGGTACTCGTTGGGGGATGAGCACCGACGCGGCCATTCAAAGTGGTAATCGTGCCGGGTACGCAAAAGGTTACGCACCTGCCAAAGTTTTTTCCGCAGCGCCCCCCGCGGTGAACGCATCCTCCGCCCATCACGCAGCGGCGGCAGCAGGAGCACGGCGCCTGATGTGGAAGACTTGATTGGGTCCGTCCTTCAAGCGGCGGGCACAGCGCGGACGGCCCGAGGCGAATACTCCTGCCAGCCCGTACCGAACCAGCAACACCGCGGCCATCCGGCCCGGTCCAGGAAGACAATGCCGAGCACTACACCCCACCACACTGATTTGAAGCGCGGCCTCACCCTGCGGCACATCCGGTTCATCGCACTGGGTTCCGCCATTGGAACCGGACTGTTCTACGGCTCCTCGGAAACCATCCAGGCTGCCGGACCTGCAGTGCTGATCGCCTACATTATTGCCGGGTGCGCCGTGTTCCTGGTCATGCGGGCCTTGGGCGAAATGGCCGTCCGGCACCCGGTTGCAGGCTCTTTTGCCCAGTACGCCGGACGTTACCTGGGACCGCGGATGGGGTTCCTCACCGGCTGGACCTTCGCCTTCGAGATGATCATCGTTGCCATTGCGGACATGACAGCGGTCAGCATGTACATGGGGCTGTGGTTTCCGGACACACCCGGGTGGATCTGGATGATCGCGGCAATGCTGCTGATCGGGGGTCTCAATCTTCTGCGCGTGCGCGTCTTCGGCGAACTGGAGTTCTGGTTCACCCTCATTAAGGTATCCACCATTGTGGCGATGATTGCCGGCGGTCTCTACCTGATCGTCTTCGGCGTCAGCACCGGCGGATACCAGCCGGGGGTCAACAACCTGGTGGACCACGGCGGCTTCGCGCCCTTCGGTGTCTGGGGCATTGTGATGAGCCTCGGCATCGTCGTCTTTTCCTTCGGCGGCGTTGAAACGCTGGGTGTAACTGCAGGAGAAGCAGGCGACCCGCAGCGCGCAATCCCCAAGGCCGTGAACACTGTTCCGGTCAGGATCCTGCTTTTCTACGTTCTCTCACTGGGCGTCATGCTCTGCCTTCTGCCGTGGGACCGGATAGGTTCCGAGGGCAGCCCGTTTGTTCAGGTTTTCGCAGGACTGGGCATTCCGTTCGCTGAGCACCTGATTAACGCCGTGGTGCTCACGGCGGCACTCTCCGCCATGAACTCGATCTTCTACGCGGCCTCACGGACCATGTACGGGCTGGCCGAACAGGGACATGCGCCGCAGGCATTCACCTGGGTCTCGCGTTTTGGGATCCCGGTGTGGCCGGTGGCAATCATCATGGCCTGCCTCATCGCGGGCCTGGGTCTGTTCCTGTGGATTCCTGAGCAGCTGTTCCTGGTTGTCGCCTCCATCGCCACCTTCGCGACCCTCTTCACCTGGTCGTCGATCCTGCTCAGCCACC
This sequence comes from Arthrobacter sp. BL-252-APC-1A, assembly GCF_009696625.1. Classification (NCBI taxonomy): domain Bacteria; kingdom Bacillati; phylum Actinomycetota; class Actinomycetes; order Micrococcales; family Micrococcaceae; genus Arthrobacter; species Arthrobacter sp. BL-252-APC-1A. The sequence continues at coordinate 46,202 of NZ_VULS01000005.1, forward strand.
ACCGGATGCGGCTGCAGATGCGGCGGGAGGCTACGCCGTCGGCCGGTTTTGCCTTCCCGGGCTGGCCGGTACTGAACTACATCACGCTGGGTTTCATGGCGCTGGTCACCGTCATCCTGGCGTTTACCGGTCCCGGACGCACGGCGTTGGCTGTGGGAGCGGTCTGGCTGCTGCTGATGCTTGCGGCCTACCAGTTCCTGGTCAAGGACGAGGGCCGGAAGCCGATCGAGCTGCCGGAGCCTGGCCGCGAAGCCTGACACCGGGGCGGGAGCCGATCGAGCTGCCGGAGCCTAGCCTCGTGGCGCAAACCTAGCTGCGTTCCGGATCGATGCATTCGGCCCGACCCAGTTTTCCTCCGTTTTGGGACATCCCTGCCGCAATGGGACAGCCTGCGGAGTGTTTTCCCTGCGGTTTGGGACATCCCTGCCAGTTGGGGACTTTCCTGCGCGGCTCCGCGGCAGGAAAGTCCCAAGGCGTACGGTTTGTCCCAAAACGGAGCGAAACGGCCGGGGGCGACCCTGAACAGGCTCCCGCGCCCGGCTGCTTAGCGGCCCCGGCGGCCCCGCGCCTGGCGGCCCGTTCAGCGGCTCGGCGTCCTGAGGGTCAACGTCGCACCCGCGCCGGCGGCCGCGCGGCCAGCCGTCCCAGCCTGCGGGTAAGGCTCGGACCGCATCCCGAAACTAGCTGGTCTCGACGACGACCTCGCCGGGCGCAAAGCGCCGGTTGGCCAGCACCGGAAGATACTCCCGGACCTCTTCGATCCGGTTCCTGTTCACGTCCGCAGTGGCAACCGCTTCCGGGTCATCACCAAGGAAGACCTGCGGAACACCCATCGGATCCAGGATGGCGGAGTGGCCGATCGTGTGGCCGCTCGAAGTTCCCGCTGCTGCCACCCAGACGGTGTTTTCGATGGCGCGGGCCTTGAGCAGGGTCTCCCAGTGGTCGATCTTGTGCTCGCCCTTGAACCAAGCGGCGGGAACCGCAAGCAGATCCGCTTCCTGCACAGCCAGGGCACGGGCGAGTTCGGGGAACCGCAGGTCGTAGCAGGTCATGAGGCCCACCCGCAGGCCGCCGAGCTCCACAACCTGGATTCCGCGGTCCCCTGCCTTGATCCGGGTGGATTCGGAGTAGCTGAAGGCGTCGTAAAGGTGCAGCTTCCGGTAGGTCGCTGCGATCCGCCCGTCGGCTTCGATCGCCACGAGCGTGTTGTAGGGCCGTTCCTCCCCCGAGGATTCGTACCCGCCGGCAACGACGGCGATGCCCAGCTCCGCGGCGGTCAGGGACAGCCGCTGCACAAAGGTGCTCCAGCCGGCGTCGACCGCTGCGGTCAGCGGGCCTTCGACCTTGCCGATGCTGAACATCGACTCTTCCGGGAAGACAATCAGTTCCGATCCCTCGGCCCTGGCCTTTTCCGCCAGCGAGCGCATCACTGCAAGGTTCGCTTCGACGTCGCCGCTGGGGCTGAACTGACCTACGCTGACCAACATTTGGGGAACCGCCTTGCCTTCGGGACCAGGATTGTTCCCAGCCTAGTGCAGGTCCCCAAAGTGCAGCACGGGTTTCAGGACCGCTCCTGATTTCGCGGCGGCGGCCGCGTCATTGATGTTCTGGAAACCGTAGCGGGTAATGAGCTTCTCCAGCGGGAACCGGCCCTGCTGCACCAGTTCCACCAGTGCGGGCAGGAACAGCTGCGGGGTGGAGTCACCTTCGGTAATACCGATGACCTGGCGGCCGTTCAGCATGAAGTTCACGTCCAGTTCCACGGTGGAGCCGGGGGCGGGGGCACCGATGAGCCCCAGTTTGCCCAGCGGCGCCAATGCGTCCGCCGCGGTTGCGGCAACCCGGGTGCTGCCGGTGGTTTCCAGGGCATGGGTCACGCCGGCGCCGTCCGTCATTTCAAACAGGGCCTGCAGAGCATCGGTACTGCCGGAATTGACGACGTCGGTGGCTCCCAGTTCACGGGCCAGCTCCAGTCTCGAATCCACCAGGTCCATGACCACAATGCGGGTGGATCCGCTTAGCGCCGCCGCCATGACCGCGGAAAGCCCGACAGGACCTGCCCCGAACACGGCGAGAATGGAGCCCGGTTCGGGCCGGAGAACGTTCATGACCGCGCCGGCGCCGGTCTGGATGCCGCAGCCAAGCGGGGCGAGGAGCGAAAGATCGGCGTCGGGATCCACCTTGGTGACGCCGCGCTCATCCGCCAGCACCAGGTCGGAGAAGGAGGACTGCGCGAAGAAGTGCCCATGGACACCCTTCCCGTCCTTGCTGATGGTGGCGCTGCCGTCCATCCGCTGCCCGCCCACCAGGTTCAGTTCCAGGAAGTACGTGCAGTAGGCAGGGTGGCCGCTGCGGCAGTTCCGGCACACTCCGCAGCTGGTGAAGCTGAGCAGTACATGGTCACCCGGAACCACTGAGGTCACAGCGGAACCCACTTCTTCCACCACACCGGCGCCCTCGTGTCCCAGGACTCCGGGCAGCGGGAAGGGGATGTGGCCGGCCTGGACGCCCAGGTCCGTGCCGCAGACACCGGCGGCCTGCACCCGGACCAGGACCTCGTCCGGACGGGGGTCGTCCAGGACCACGTCGGTGATTTCGAAAGGTTCATTGATGCCGCGCAGGATCGCGGCGCGCGCCTGGGTAGTCATAGCGCCCACGCTACGCGGATGGGCGCCCGCGCGTCAGGGTCCGGACGCGGATCGGGGCGGCAGGCGGAAACTCCGCCGGCCGCCCCCTCAGCAATAGTGCCCTTATGCGCTGACTGCCTCAGTTTCCTGGTGGTCTTCTGCGGCACCAAGCGAAGCGCTGGAACCGGACTGCACCTCGATGCGGCGCGGCCGGGCCTTCTCGCTGACCGGGATAATCACGTTCAGCACGCCGTTTTCATAGTGTGCGGTGATGCCGTCGGTATCGATGCCCTGGCCCAGGCTGAGCTGGCGCAGGAAGGACCCGCCTTCGCGTTCACGGGTGAGCCACTGAACGCCGTCCGTGCCCCGCAGCGTTCGCTCGGCGCGGATGGTCAGCAGCTGGCCGTCGACGTCGATGTCCACGGACCCCGGGTCAATGCCGGGAAGGTCAACGCTCAGGACATACCGGTCATCCTGCCGGTACAGGTCCATGGGCATGCCGCGCAGGGACTCGCTGCGGACTGCCTGGGCAAAACGGTCGAGTTCGCGGAACGGATCAAAGCGTGTTTCCATCACAAATCAACTCCTTCACTCCGCTGCAAGCAGCGGGCTGATCTGCCATTTGAATCAAAGTTGAGTTGGTATAGCTCAACTTTGGGCAGTAGATTAGCACTTGCAACCCGAGAGTGCTAACCCGAGGTTGCAGCGGAGATTTCCGCACCGCCGTCTTTCATTCGAACCATGTCTGGAAGGTAGGGAGCAGTGTCCCAACACCCTGGAACAGCCCACCGCGCCGAACGCGTTGAGAAACTCTTCACGCTTCCCAGCCGGATGTCCGGCTCGGCGCCCTCCCCCATACTCGATGCGGCCGCCTGGATCAGCGGACTGTGGGTAGTCGCCGCCGTGCTGGGCGTCGGCATTTTCTCCGGAGGAACAACTTCCCTGGTGCTGGCCCTCGTGCTGCTCTACGGCACCGGCGCCGCGCTGTCGGTACTGGGCTGGCTGACCTGGCGCGGCCTGCGCGTGCGCGCCGCCCGCCGTCTTGCCGCGGAACCCGGCGCATCCGCAGCCCGTGATTTCCTGGCTGCAACCGCTGCCGCCCAGGCCGAGTTCCGTGCAGCCGTTTTCCCCGAGGGCGCCACCGGAACACCCGAGGTCCGGCGCGCCCTGGCCTCCTCCCGAGCCGCCGCTGAGGGTGCACCCAGCAGCGTCCTGCCGGCCAGGCCCACAACGGGCAGCGCGGTGCGGACCGTCCCGCGTTCCGGCAAATCTCCTATCCGCAAGAACGCCGTCTGCAAGTCTGCCGCCCGCCGCCGCGGCGCAAAACCGCCCGCACAGCCGGTGCAGGATGATTTCGCCCCCGCCGCCTAGACTGAGGCGCCATGGAAGAAATCAAGGAACCTGTCCAGCTGTCCCTGGGAGACGGGAAGCTGAACCCGGCTGCGGCGGGCTTTTCCCGCGCCCCGCTGCACGCATTCGCGGATCTTCTCCAGGGGCTTCGGCATGGCTGGCGGACCAAACGGTGGGAATACTGGGGCGTACTGACCCCGGACCTGGTGCTTGGCATGACCATTGCCCACCTGGACTATGCCGCCACCCTGCAGCTGTACGTGTACGAACGCGCAACCGGCAAGGTAATCAGCCTGGCGCCGCTGGCCCTCCCGCCCGGCTCCAGTGCCGTCCTTCCGGACACGCTCCCGCCGCTCACCGCCGTCGGCACCACCGGCGGGCTGCATCTTCGTTTCCATGACGACGACGGCGGAACGCACCTGCGCGCTGAGTCGCCGCGTGTCGGCGTCGAGCTTTATGCACCAGCAGAAGGCGACGTCCTCGGCGTCGTGGTTCCGTGGTCGGATGCCCGTTACCAGTACACCCTCAAGGACGTCGCGCGGCGGGTCAGCGGCACCATCACGGTCGACGGGCGGGAGTATCCCGTGGGGGATGGCGCGTTTGCCGTCCTGGACCGCGGACGCGGACGCTGGCCCTATTCCCGGCGCTGGAACTGGGCGGCCGGCTACGGGACAACTGAAGGTACCCGGCTTGGACTGCAGCTTGGCGGCATGTGGACGGCCGGAACACCGGCAACGGAGAACGCGCTGATCGTGGACGGGGTACTCCACCATTACGACGGCGAGCTCGAGTTCAGCTACGACCTTACGGACCCGCAGGCGCCCTGGCATGTCCGCGGGGACTGGCTCGAGGCGACCCTCACCCCCTTCCACCGGCGGCTGGCTGCCACCAACGCCGTCCTCGTCGCGTCGAAGACCTGGCAGGCTTTTGGTGCGTGGTCCGGCTGGGCCGCGGCTCCGGACGGTACGCGCTACGATCTGGAAGGCGTGCACGGCTGGATCGAAGAAGCCCGGAACCGCTGGTAGTTGGGGTTTGGCTGCCCCCGGCGTTGGCTTGCTGTCCGCGGCGCAGATTCCCACTCATCGTGACAGATGTGAACCAACGGGACCTCACCAGTCCCATCAGTAACGACGAGTGTGAAACTGTGCAACCCAAGCCCCCGACACGGCATCCCGGAGCGCACACTGGAACCATGAAGCCAGTGGCCTTCCTGGGGATTTTGCTGATGTTCGCCGGATTGATCGGGTGCGGATTCTGCTTCGTGTTCTGGGCCGGGACACCGTCCTTGCAGCCTCCGCCCGGGGTTGCTTTCCTCTACGTTGCGCTTTCCGTCCTTTCGGTCGCCTGCATTGCCGCGTCCCTCTTCATCCGGCGCCGCTACCAATCCGGTCCCCGCTAGGGGTTTTCCAACACTGAGCACGCTGCTAGGTTCGGAGCCACCAGCCCCGACCCGAAGGAGCCCCAAGTGGCCAACAGGTTTGCCTCCCTTGCCCTGGATGCCGTCAACGTGGAAAGCCAGGCCAACTTCTGGACCGAAGCACTGGGTTACCGGGTGGCCGAATTGTTCGACGGCGGCATCTCCCTGGCTCCGGCCGAGGGCGTGGCTGGACCTCCGATCGACATCATCCCCGTCCCGGATGCCAAGACTGCGAAGCTCCGCCTGCACATCGACCTGGTTCCCGACGGATGCACCCAGCAGGAGGAAGTGGACCGGCTGCTTGCCCTCGGCGCTGTCCGGGCCGATGTCGGGCAGGGCCCGGATGTCTCCTGGGTTGTGCTGGCCGATCCCGAAGGCAACGAGTTCTGCGTCCTGTCCGCACGGGATTAGCAGAGCACACAGCAATAAGCCCCGCAGCCAAAAACGGCTGCGGGGCTTATGTATAGGCGGATTATTCGCTGATCAGGTCGCGGATCACGATCGTCTGGTCGCGGTCCGGGCCGACGCCGATCGCGGAGAACCGGGTGCCGGACATCTTCTCCAGCGCCAGCACGTAGTTCCGGGCGTTCTCCGGCAGGTCCTCGAGGGTCTTGGCGCCGGTGATGTCCTCGGTCCAGCCGTCAAAGTACTCGAAGATCGGCTTGGCGTGGTGGAAGTCGGTCTGCGTCATGGGCATTTCATCGAAACGCACGCCGTCGACGTCGTAGGCCACGCACACCGGGATCTTCTCGATGCCGGTGAGCACATCCAGCTTGGTGACGAAGTAGTCCGTGAAACCGTTGACGCGGGAAGCGTGGCGCGCCAGCACGGCGTCGTACCAGCCGCAGCGGCGCGGGCGGCCGGTGTTTACGCCGAACTCGCCGCCGGTCTTCTGCAGGTACAGGCCCATGTCATCGAAGAGTTCGGTGGGGAACGGTCCGGCACCAACGCGGGTGGTGTAGGCCTTGATGATGCCCACGGCGCGGTTAATGCGGGTGGGGCCAATGCCTGAGCCCACCGAGGCGCCGCCGGCCGTCGGGTTGGAGGAGGTCACAAACGGGTAGGTGCCGTGGTCCACGTCCAGGAACGTAGCCTGGCCGCCTTCCATCAGGATCACCTTGCCCTCGTCCAGTGCACGGTTGAGCTCGAAGGTGGAATCGATGACCATCGGGCGCAGGCGGTCGGCGTAGGAGAGGAAGTACTCCACCATCTCTTCGGTGTCCACGTCGCGGCGGTTGTAGACCTTCAGCAGCAGCTGGTTCTTCTGCCGCAGCGAACCCTCAACCTTCTGGCGCAGGATCGACTCGTCGAAGATGTCCTGCACGCGGATGCCGAGCCGCGCCACCTTGTCCATGTAGGCCGGGCCGATTCCGCGGCCGGTGGTGCCGATGGCACGCTTGCCCAGGAAACGTTCGGTGACTTTGTCCATCACCTGGTGGAACGGGGCAACAAGGTGCGCATTGGCGGAGATCCGCAGCTTGGAGGTGTCCGCGCCGCGCGCTTCCAGCCCGTCGATTTCGGTGAAGAGGGCCTCGAGGTTCACCACGCAGCCGTTGCCGATCACCGGGATGGCATTGGGGCTCAGGATGCCGGCGGGGAGCAGCTTCAGTTCGTACTTTTCACCGCCGACGACGACGGTGTGGCCTGCGTTGTTTCCCCCGTTGGGCTTGACGACGTAGTCGACGCGGCCGCCAAGCAGGTCGGTGGCCTTACCTTTACCTTCGTCGCCCCACTGGGCGCCGACGATGACAATTGCGGGCATGGGATCCTCCCCCATTAGTTACGTTAGGGAGCCGCGCCAGGCGCTGAACCGCTACCGTGCATGAGAACGCCCCTGCACCGTGAGACACAGGACACAGGTGTACAGGCTCAGGGCTGCGGGGCTCTTACCTGTCAAGTTTAGCCGATCCGCGGCCTGACCCGTTTGGATGCACAGGCGGGAGGCGTACGGTTTAGGCATGGAGCGCTTCCGCGGCTATATTGCCGGACTGGGCACTGCCTCGGGAACCCGCCTGGTTGTAGGGCACTGGCCGGACTCACCGTTCGGTCCTTTCACCGATGTAATGGTTGAAAACCGGTTTGGTGCCCGGCTGCTGCTGGCCCCGAGTGAGGCCGTAGCCCGCTATGTCTCCTCCACGTATACATTCGACGCAATCGACGTGGTTCCCGTCAGCGCTTTCCTGTCCGGGGACAGGCTGACGGTCGACGGCGGTGCGCTGCGGCTAAGCGCCAGGCTGGGCCAGGTGACCCTGCTGGGCAGGCTGCTGGAATCCGTGCCCGCACCGCTGGCCGTCCACCCGCTGTGGCTGCAGGCGGTGAATCCGCTGGCCCGCCTGATTGTCCGCGGTGTCCGTACGGCAGGAACCACCGGGGACCGGCTGGAGTTCTACGGAGTACGCTCCATCCGCCGGCTGGTGTCAGCACAGTGCTCATGGCGCGGCGAGGATCTTGGCCCCCTGGCTCCGGTAAGTCCGCCGGTCCGCTTCGGTTTTTCATCCGTCCCGGCCCGCCCCCAGATTCTGGCTGTCACCACCACAATCACCGCCCGGGTCCAGGGAGAAGGAATCCGCTCATGGAAAACCGCTTTCACCCGCATGCCGAGTCCGTCTGGTCTTACCCCCGCCCGCCCCGCGTCGAGCCAAGCGGGGAACATGTCCAGGTCTGGCTCGCCGGAACGCTGATCGCGGACACAATCCACGCACTGCGTGTCCTGGAAACGAGCCATCCGCCCGTCTACTACCTGCCCTTGGATGTCTTCGCCTCCGGAGTCCTGCAGCCTGTTCCCGGAACCACGCACTGCGAATTCAAGGGCGCTGCCGCCTATTTCGACGTCGTGTCCGGGCCGCAGCGCGCGGCCCGCGCGGCATGGACCTATCCGCGTCCGTTTCCCGGCTACGAGGAACTCGTCCACACGGCTGCCCTGTATCCGGGGCTGATGGACACCGTGCTGGTGGACGGCGAAGAAGTGCAGCCGCAGGAAGGGGACTTCTACGGCGGCTGGATCACAAGCCGGGTAACCGGGCCTTTTAAAGGCGCGCCGGGCACCTGGGGCTGGTAACGCCTAGGCCCTTGCTCAGCTTGGGTGGTACTAGCCCTCGATGGCAGCCTTGGCCGACGGGTCGGAAGCGTCCAGGAACTTCTCGATCCGGTCCACTTCCTCACTCTCGCCGATCGCCGCTGCGGCACGACCCAGGGCGTACAGCGCACGGAGGAAGCCGCGGTTGGGTTCGTGCTCCCACGGGATGGGGCCGGTGCCGCGCCAGCCGGCACGCCGCAGCGCGTCCAGGCCGCGGTGGTAACCCACCCGGGCGTAGGCGTAGGACTCCACCGGACGTCCGTCGTTGAACGCCTCGTCGGCGAGGATGGCCCAGACCTGCGAGGAGGTGGGGAACTTGGCTGCCAGGTCCACTGCCTCGTCACCTGCGGCGAGGCGCGCGACGACGTCGGTCTCCTCGGGCAGGTACGTGGGCTCGGGGCCGAGCAGGTTCTTGCGGAATTCGTCTGACATTAGAGGTGCTTTCCTGCCGATCCGAGGGACTGGGCGGCCTCGACCACGCGGGCGGCCATGCCCTTTTCAGCCGAGGCGCCCCAGACGCGGGGGTCGTACTGCTTCTTGTTGCCGACTTCGCCGTCCACCTTGAGCACGCCGTCGTAGTAGCGGAACATGTGGTCTGCCACCGGACGGGTGTAGGCGTACTGGGTGTCGGTGTCGATGTTCATCTTCACCACGCCGTAGGACACGGCGTCGGCGATTTCCTGGGCAGAGGAGCCGGAACCGCCGTGGAAGACCAGGTCGAACGGGCGCTCCTTGCCGATTGAACCGCCAACGGCGGCCTGGATCTCGTCAAGGATTTCCGGGCGCAGCTTCACGCCGCCGGGCTTGTACACGCCGTGCACGTTGCCGAAGGTCAGCGCGGTGAGGTAGCGGCCCTTGCTGCCGTCGCCCAGCGCCTCAATGGTTGCCATGCCGTCGGCAACGGTGGTGTAGAGCTTCTCGTTGATCTCGTTCTCGACGCCGTCTTCCTCGCCGCCCACGGTGCCGATTTCGACTTCGAGGATGATCTTGGCAGCTGCCGTGCGGGCCAGCAGGTCCTGGGCGATCTTCAGGTTTTCCTCGAGGGTCTCGGCGGAGCCGTCCCACATGTGGGAGTTGAAGATGGGATCCTCGCCGCGCTTGACGCGCTCTTCGGAGGCGGCCAGGAGGGGCAGGACAAAGTCGTCCAGCTTGTCCTTGGGGCAGTGGTCGGTGTGCAGGGCAATGTTCACGTCATAGCTCTTGGCCACTTCGCGGGCGTACGCGGCGAAGGCCAGGGAACCGGTAACCATGTTCTTGACTGAGGCACCGGACCAGTACGCGGCACCGCCGGTGGAGACCTGGACAATGCCGTCCGAGCCGGCCTCAGCAAAACCTGCGAGGGCCGCGTTGAGGGTCTGGGAGGAGGTGACGTTGACGGCCGGGTATGCGAATCCCCCTGCTTTGGCCCGGTCGATCATCTCTGCATAGATCTCGGGGGTTGCAATAGGCATGCTGACTCCTTAGCGAAGTTAAAAATGCGGCAGGGCCGGGCCCTCTTTGGCTCCCCCCATCCTAGCCACAAGTGCCCTGCGATCATCAGGCGCACACGGCATTACGCGGCCAAAAGGGCTCAGGCCCGGCACAGCGGTGCTGCGCCGGGCCTGGGCGAAGGCCGGGGCTAGTCCTGGGCCGGCATCAGCCAGCAGCGTTCCTGCCGGATCCGGACCTCAACGCAGGTACCGGCGTCCATGATGTCTTCGGGGGCCGGATCGCTCACAACTGAAGTGATGTTTCCGTCCTGCGTCTCTACCTCGTACTCAATCCAGGAACCGTAGAACACGGAGTTCAGGATCCGGCCAACGTTGCCGGCAATCTGGACTTCGGCGTGGTTTACCGCGTCGATCCGTGTCACGGAGACGGATTCCGGACGGACCAGCAGCGTAGCCGGCTGGGCGTCGCTGACGCCGTCGTGCGCGGGCACCTGGTGCATCCCGCCCAGGACCGAGACGGTGGCCTGGCGGGCTTCTCCGTCCCCGGTGACCCGGTGGTTCTGCGCTTCAAGGAAGTTGGCCCGGCCAATGAAGTCGGCAACAAACACGGATGCCGGACGGCGGTAGACCTCAGTGGGCGGTGCCACCTGTTCGATCCGGCCCTGCCGCATCACGACGATCCGGTCGGAGAGGGTCATTGCCTCGTCCTGGTCATGCGTGACGTAGACGCTGGTGATGCCCAGTTTGTGCTGGAGGCTGCGGATTTCCGTACGCATCTGCACGCGCAGCTTCGCGTCCAGGTTGGAGAGCGGCTCGTCGAAGAGCAGGACCTTCGGCTTCATGACCATGGCGCGTGCCAGTGCCACACGCTGCTGCTGGCCGCCGGAGAGCTGGTTGGGAGCCCGGTCCGCGTACTGGGTCAGGCTCATGGAAGCCAGCGCAAAGTTGACCTCCTGTTCCAAGGTCTTCGCCGGCGTCTTCTTCAGGCGCAGGCCGTAGGCCACGTTGTCGAAGACGCTCATGTGGGGGAACAGTGCGTAGGACTGGAAGACCATGGACATGGGCCGCTTGTCCGGCGTCAGCCCCAGGATGTCTTCCCCGTCCAGGGTCAGCTTTCCGTCACTGGGCTGCTCAAAGCCGGCGATCATGCGCAGCGTGGTGGTCTTGCCGCAGCCGGAGGGACCCAGCAGGGTGATGAACTCGCCCGGGCGGATGGCGAGGTTGATGCCGTCGACGGCGGCCGGAGCGTCCGGTGCGCCGAAGTGCTTGTACAAATGGTCCAGGTGGAGCTCGCCGGTCTCTGAGGCAAGGCTCTGGGCGGGGGCCTGGGCTGCTGTTTGTGCCATGGTTTCCTCTTGGTGGTAAGTCAGAAAGTTGATGGGGTCAGGCCGGTGCGGCTAGCGCGAGCGGGTCTTGACCTTGGGGTCGCGGATCAGGAGGTTCATCAGGCCGATGACCGCCAGCACAATCACGATCAGGATGGTGCAGTAGGCAAACGCATTGCCGAACCGTCCGGCGTCCACTTCGGAGAGGATCTGCGAGGTCATGATCTTGGTCTTCGGCGTGGTGATGAAGATGATCGGCGAAAGCGTTGTCATGGCCCGGGCGAACGCGTAGGTAAGCCCGGAGAGCAGCGCGGGCCGGATCAGCGGAAGGGTGATGGTCCGGAACGTTGTCAGCGAGGAGGCGCCCAGGGAGGTGGAGGCCTCGTCGATCGCCGGATCGATCTGCTGCAGTGCCGCAACGCCGGAACGCTGGCCCGACGGCATGGAGCGGATCACGTAGACCATCACGATCGCCAGGGCTCCGCCAAAGATGCCGGCGCCGCCGGCGAGGGCCGGAAGCAGCTGGATGTTGCCGATGATGAACGGCTTGTTGAAGGCGACGGCGTAGCCGATGCCCAGCACGGTGCCGGGAACGGCAAGGCCAAGCATGCCGAAGAAGTCCAGGAACCCTCGGCCGCGCCGGACCTTCCGGACGATCAGCCAGGCCATGATCATGCCCAGGACGCCGGCGATCGGCGTTGCAATAAGCGCCAGGATGGTGGTGGTGAACATGGCGTCGGATCCGATGCCGGACAGGACGTAGCGGTAGTTCGCCAGCGTGAAGGTGTTGTTCACGCCGAGGATCTTGGTGAAGGCACCGATGATTACCGTCGCGTAGATGGTCACGATCAGCGCGGCGATCAGTCCGACGACCGTCAGCAGCGGGATGCGGCCTGCGGCGGAGCGGATCAGGCGTACGCTGCCGGCGGGCTTGCCGGAGACCGAGACGACGCTGCGGCGCTCGGCCCAGTAGCGCTGCACCAGGAAGACGAGCAGGCCCGGAAGCAGCAGCACCAGGGAGTAGGCGGCGCCGGCCGCGACGTCGTACTCGCCGGTAATGGCGATGTAGGCCCGGGAGGAAAGCACCGTGAAGTCGCCGCCGATCACCAGCGGGTTGGCGAGGTCGGCGATTGCCTCAACAAAGAGGAGCAGGAAGCAGCTGGCGAAACCCGGGATCAGCATGGGCAGGGTGACGCTGCGGAAGATCTTCCACTTGTTGGCGCCCAGGATGGACGCGGCTTCGTCCATGGCCGGGTCCAGGCTGCGCAGCATGCCCAGCAGGTTCATGTAGGCGACCGGGAAGAAGGAAAGGGACAGCACGAGAGTGAGGCCCGTCAGCCCGTAGATGTTGTATTCCAGGCCCAGGAGCTTGTTGGTAATGAGCCCGCCGCGGCCGAACAGCGTGATGACTGCCGTGGCCACTGCGAAGGGCGGCGAGACAATGGGCAGCAGCGCAATCAGGTGCAGCAGCTTCTTGCCCTTGAACTCCAGCCGTGCCTGCGCGTAGGCGAAGGCGAAGCCAATCAGTGTTCCAAACGCACCAACCAGCAGGCCCAGCACCACGGTGTTCGTGATGATGGTGCGGTTGGTGGACGATGTGAACATTTCAGCCAGGGTTTCCCGGCCGCTCTCACTGAAGGACTGCGTGAGGATCCGGACCAGCGGGTAGGCGATCAGGAGCACCAGGATTGCCATGACAATCCCAATGACGATCTTGGTCAGCGGGTCCAGGCGGCGACCGGCCGCCTTCTTCCCGGTCTTCTTCGCGGGCGGCGGCGCGGGGGCCGCTACCGGCTGCAGGGTTTCGAGGCTCAACAAAGGCTCCTGGTGTGCACGGCCCGCCGCAGCGGGCCGTGCACGTAGTACTGGATGGTGGAGAAGGGACGCTACTCGCGCGGCTGGGCGGCGATTTCAGCGTCGAAACGCTGGGTCAGGCCCTTCTTCGCGCTGGCTGCTTCGCTGAAGTCGTAGTCGACCAGCTGGACGTCGTCCAGCTTGACCATGCGCTCGTCGATGGCGGCTTCCGGGTTGGTGGGCACCTGGTAGGAACCGACGCCGGCGCCCAGTTCCTGCGCCTCCGCGGTGAGTGCAAAGTCGATGTAGGCCTGGGCTGCAGTGAGGTTCCTGGTGCCCTTGACGGCGCCTACGCCGCCGATTTCGTAGCCGGTTCCCTCCTTGGGGAAGGAGACCACAAGGTCATCCATGCCGGCTTCCTTGTACTTCACGCAGTCGTGCGAGAACACGAGGCCGACGGCGACTTCGCCGCGTCCTGCGGTCTGGCCCGGAGCAGTGCCGCTCTTGGAGTACTGCAGGATGTTGTTGTGCAGGCTGCGCGCGTAGCCCAGTGCGGCGTCCTGGTCTCCGTCGTTTAGGACAACCTGGGTCCAGAGCGTGGTGAAGGCGGTACCGGAAGTGGAGGGGTGCGCTGCGGAGACCTGGCCCTTGAGCTTCGGATCCAGCAGGTCTTCCCAGGACTCGGGGACGTCGACGCCGAGCTTGTCCAGCACGGCCTGGTTGGAGCAGAAGCCCAGGGTGCCGACGTAGACGCCGGTCCAGTATCCGTCTGCGTCCTTGTACTTGTCCGGGATGTCCGCTGCGTTGGGGGAGGAGTAGGACTCCAGGAGACCGGCTGCACTGGCCGTGCCGTAGCCGTCGGCCGGGCCGCCGTGCCAGACGTCGAATTCAGGGGATTCCTTGGCGGATTCGAGGCGGGCGACTGTTTCACCCGAGGAGAGCCGGACGAAGCTCGTCTGTACGCCGGTCTTTTCCTGGAACGCAGAGGTCATGGCCTGGCACCAGTCCTCCATGGCACCGCAGGCTACGGTGAGGCTTCCGCCAAGTTCACCGTCCTGGGCGGCGGTCGAATCGTCCACCACACAACCACTCAGGCCCAGCATTGCTGTGGCTCCAATGGCGAATGCGAGCGCGGCTTTGCGCTTCATCAGCGTCCCTTTCGTTGAAGGGGCCACACTGCCCCTTGCCATGTATCCGGTGTCGTCCTCGAACCGGCCCATTCAAATCTAGGGAGGGGGAACCACCCCGCTGCGGCGTTTGCGGTCACAGATGGTCACAGTCCTGTGACCGTTGCGGCCGCTGCCTCCTCATTTGATGCCCAGCCGGTATCCGGTCCCCCGGACGGCCTCGACGGCGTGGGGGTAGCCGTGTTCGGAGAGCTGCCTGCGCAGCCGGTACAGGGCCGTCTTGAGCATCTGCCGGCCGCCCGGGCCTTCATCCACCTGCCATCCCGCCAGCAGCAGGTCCCGGAAACTCACCGGTTTGCCTTCTTCCGCCGCCAGCCGAGTCAGCAGCCGCAGCTCCGTGGGGGTCAGCGTCAGGATGTGCCCGGCGAGGACGGCGGATCCTTCCGCAATCTTCAGCGGCCCGCACACCACTTCGGCCCGGAGGCCGGCGGCGCCCCTGGTCCGCCGCACGATCGCTTCGGCACGCAGCGCCAGCTCGCGGGGGTGGAACGGCTTCGTCACGTAGTCATCTGCACCGGCTTCCAGACCGGCGACGCGGTCCTTGGCTTCGCCGCGAGCGGTGAGCAGCAGGATGGGGACCGTGCTGGTCTGCCGGATCCTGCGGCACAGGCTCAGGCCGGAGGACTGCGGCAGCATTACGTCCAGCACCAGCAGGTCCAGCTCCCTTGATTTAAAGACCTGCCAGGCCTTCTCTGCGTCCCGGGCAGACAGCGTGGTGAAGCCTTGGGTTTCCAGGGCGAAGCTGACAATGTCGATCATCTGCGGTTCATCATCGACCACCAGGGCCAGCGGCTTGGTGCTCATCGGAGCAGTCCCTGTTCGGCTTCGACGCTGTGTGAGCTGTCCTTGGGAAGGGTGAAGAGCATGGTTGTTCCTCTGTTGGGAGTGCTGTCTACGAACACGTCGCCGCCGTGCATCTGAATGATGGCCCGCGTGATGACCAGCCCCAGGCCTGTGCCGTCGCGGAGCGGCTTGCCGCTCTGGAAGCGCTCGAAGAGCCGGCGGCGCTCGTCGTCCCGGATCCCCTCGCCGTCATCGGAAACAGACACCAGGATCTGGGCGTCGGCGTTGACCACCCGCACGGTGATCAGTTCCGCGTTCCGGGCATGGGCCACTGCATTGTTGATCAGGTTCGTCAGGGCCTGCCGCATCAGCATCGGATCCGCCCACAGCCGCGGCGGCGCCCCGGGGCAGTCCAGGGCGATCGGCAGGGGGTGCAGGTGCCGCAGTTCAGAGATGACGGACATGGTCAGTGCCCTCAGGTTGACCCGCTGCGGGTGCAGCTCAAACATGCCGGCGTCGATCCTGGCCTGCGTCAGCAGGTCTTCGGAAAGAGTGATGACACTGTGGCAGTTGGAGCTGATGGTCTGCACGAACCGGGTCTGGCTGTCAGTCAGCGGCCCGGGCGAGCCTTCGGCGAGCAGGTCCGCGGCGCCTTTCATCAGGGACAGCGGAGTCCGGATTTCATGGCTCACCACGGAGATCTGGTCCGCATTTCGCTGCGCGATTCCGCGCAGCCGGTGGGCCTCCGCCCGGTCCGACGCCCAGCGCCGCAGCACCAGGAGCAGGACAGCGAGCATTCCTGCCAGAAGGGCGACCAGGAGCCCTTCAACCGTCAGCGGGGAATCCACGAACCGCCCGATTGCGAGCACCACTGCGGAGGCGGCCAGGATCAGTCCGGCAAGCCACGCCCGGGCCACCCGAGGCAGGCTTGAGTGCCGCAGCGGCAGGAAACCAGCCAAAGGGGCCAGTGCCAGGAGATACCAGAGCCAGTTCATGCTGCTCCAGCCGGGACCAGCGGCTTCGTCTCAGCTCACCTTCTGTCCGAACACGTGCCGGCGGACCCAGCCGTGCATGGCGATCGCGGCAGCGGCCGAGGCGTTCATTGAACGGGTGGAACCAAACTGCGCGATCGACAGGGTCGCTTCGGCAGCTTGGTGGACTTCCGGGGTGAGGCCCGGGCCTTCCTGTCCGAAGACCAGCACGCAGTTGCGCGGCAGGTCGTAGGTTTCAAGCGGAACCGAGTCCGGGAAGTTGTCGATTCCGATGATGACCAGGCCTTCCGACCTTGCCCAGGCGGTGAATTCTTCCACCGTGGGGTGGTGGCGGACGTGCTGGTAGCGGTCTGTGACCATGGCACCGCGGCGGTTCCAGCGGCGTCGCCCGATGATGTGCACTTCCTTGGCGAGGAACGCATTGGCGGTGCGCACCACGGAGCCGATGTTGAGGTCGTGCTGCCAGTTTTCGATAGCGACATGGAATTCGTGCCGCTTGGAATCCAGGTCCGCAACTATCGCGTCGTGCTTCCAGTAGCGGTATTCATCCACCACATTGCGCCGGTCGCCGGAGGCCAGGAGTTCGGGGTCCCACTGCTCGCCCGCGGGCCAGGGCCCTTCCCAGGGTCCGACGCCGACCTCGGGGACCGCAGACGGCTCGGCAGCGGGATTTGTTTCAGGGCTCTCTATCACCCTTCCAGCGTAAGGTGAAAGACTGAACCATCCCGCATCCGCACCGGGAGCCGCTGGCCTGTGCCAGCTTCCCCGGGGCGGTTTCGGACCCGTTGCCGTGGAGAGGGAAACCGTGGGCGAAAACGAGAACATCGAGTGCTGGCTGACAGACATGGACGGTGTGCTGGTCCATGAAAACCAGGCGATCCCGGGAGCCGCCGAACTGATCAACCGCTGGGTAGATACCTCCAAGCGTTTTCTGGTGCTCACGAACAACTCGATCTACACGCCGCGGGACCTCGCTGCCCGGCTGCATGCCTCCGGGCTCGACGTCCCGGAAGAGAACCTCTGGACTTCCGCGCTGGCCACAGCCGAATTCCTGAAAGACCAGCTCAAGGGTTCCCCCTCCCCGGGGCGTGCTTTCGTGATCGGCGAAGCAGGGCTGACGACGGCGCTGCATGAGGCTGGGCTGATCCTCACGGACACGAACCCCGACTATGTGGTCCTGGGTGAAACCCGCACCTATTCATTCGGCACCATCACCAAAGCGATCCGGCTGATCCTGGACGGCGCCCGTTTCATCGCCACGAACCCGGACGTGACGGGCCCGTCGGCGGAGGGCCCCATTCCGGCCACCGGCGCCATCGCCGCACTGATCACGGCAGCCACGGACCGGGAACCGTACATTGTGGGCAAGCCGAATCCCATGATGTTCCGCTCAGCCATGAACAAGATCGATGCGCATTCGGAGACCACCGGCATGATCGGGGACCGGATGGACACGGACATCATTGCCGGCATTGAGGCGGGCCTGACCACCGTCCTGGTGCTGACCGGCATTACCCAGCGCGAAGATATTGCCAGGTACTCCTTCCGGCCCACCCAGGTGATCGGCTCCGTTGCAGACCTGATCGGAACTATCTAGCCGGTTATCCGGGACTAGAACGGGATCTTTCTGCCACCGCCGCCAACAGCCGGCAGCGGTGCATAGGTGTCCAGCACCTGCTCCACCACCCGCTGGTAGATCACCGGGTTCCACTGCGGGCTCGCATGGGCCGGCCGGGCGCCCTCGGTGATGAGGGAGTTGGAGACCATGTTGTCCGGGAACACCTCGGTCCAGCGGGAGCGGGCGGTGTAGTAGTTCACGGTCTCGTCGTCGGGGTTGCCAATGAACGCCAGCTCGGCGTCACCGATGGCACCGGCGTAGGCAGCGGCGTCGTAATGGTAGATGTAGGAGGACTCCGACTGGATCAGGGTGCTCGACGGCGCCAGCGGAGAGAGCTGCTCCAGCGTCTGGTCCACCACCGTGCTCCAGCTGCGTTCGTCCTTGTGCAGGATCCGCTCCCCCAGTTCGTAGCCGCCGCGCAGCGCACTGGGAATCCGGTAACCGGCCTCGTAAAGCAGCACCACGCCGCGGATCATGTTCTGGTCCAGGACGTTGAACCGGCCCGCCGGGCTGGAGTCCAGAATGATCAGCTCAACCTGCACTCCGCGGGCCAGCAGCCGTGCCGCCAGTTCCACGGCCACCATGCCGCCGAAGCTGTGACCGTAAAAGTACACACGGTTGATCCGACGGGTACGGATGTACCTGAACACCTCGGCCTCGATGGTGTCTATGTCCAGGCCCTTGTTTGAATAGCCGACGGCTGCCATCTGTCCCCGGCTTGCCAGCGCGGGACGCAGGGAATTGACGATCCAGACGGCTTCTTCCCAGCTGGTCTTGTAGCCGGGGAACAGGAACCACATAGCCCGCGGAAAGCGCGAGGCGGCGGCGTCGTCCCGCACCGGGAGGATTTCCAGCTGTTCGCGCTGCTCCTGGATCAGGCGGGTGACAAAGAGGTCAGCAGCCAGCGTCAGTCCGGCGGCGGCTCCCACGAGGAACCGTCGCCGGGAAAAGCGGCCCAGGCTCTCCGCATAGCGGAGGACCTTCGCTGGGTCATCGCTCATGGGCTCGGTGCAACCGGTGAGGGGCTTTAGTCGAGCCCGAGCTCATCCTTGCCAAAAGCGAACAGGTACGGGACGCCCGCCTCGGCTTCGATGCGCTCCTTCGCGCCGGTGTCACGGTCAACGATCACGGCGACGGCGACGACGTTGCCCCCGGCGTTGCGCACACCCTCGACGGCAGTGAGTGCCGAACCGCCGGTGGTGGAGGTGTCCTCCAGGACCACGACGTCGCGGCCCGCGACGTCGGGGCCTTCCACCTGGCGTCCCATGCCGTAGGACTTCTGCGCTTTGCGGACCACGAACGCATCAACGGTTCCCCCGCTGCGGGCCGAGGCGTTCATGACTGCGGTCGCTACGGGATCCGCACCCATGGTCAGCCCGCCCGCGCTTGCGAACTGGATGCCCGCGGAATCGATCATGTCCAGCATGACTTCGCCCACCAGCTGTGACGCCTCGTGGTGCAGCGTGATGCGGCGCAGGTCAATGTAGTAATCGGCTTCCTTGCCGGAGGAAAGAGTGACCTTTCCGCGGACCACGGCAAGCTCCTTGATCAGTTCCAGGAGACGGGCACGGGACGCGGTGATCTGCGGGGAAGTCATGACCTCAATCCTATCCGAGCACCGCATCCGGCCCCTGTTCCGTCGAGCTGAACTGCGTCACAGAACGCGCGGCACCTGCCCTCCGCAACAGCGCGTTGTATAGGCTGAACGCCATGCGCGAACTTCAAACCGAAATCATTGCCGAAATGGGTGTGCACCCCGCCATTGATCCGGAAGCGGAGATCCGGCGCCGGGTGGACTTCCTCAAGGACTACCTGCACGCATCCCACACCAAGGGGTTTGTGCTGGGCATCAGCGGCGGCGTGGACTCCACGCTGGCAGGCCGCCTGGCGCAGCTTGCCGTCGAAGAGCTGAACGCCGAGGGCACGGACGCCAACTTCGTGGCCCTTCGCCTGCCCTACCGCGTCCAGCACGACGAAGACGACGCCCAGGCGGCGCTGTCCTTCATCCAGCCCAAGACCTGCTGGACCTACAACATTGGCGACGCCGTGGACGGTTTCGAAAAGGCGTACGCGGCCATGGACGCCGGACCGCTCAGCGACTTCAACAAGGGCAACATCAAGGCCAGGGTCCGGATGACCGCCCACTATGCAGTCGGCGGCGAACACAACCTGCTGGTCATCGGCACGGACCACGGCGCGGAATCCGTGACCGGGTTCTTCACGAAATACGGCGACGGCGGCGCGGACATCCTGCCCCTGTTCGGCCTCAACAAGCGCCAGGTCCGGTCCCTGCTTACTGCCCTCGGTGCACCCGAGAAGCTCGTGGGCAAGGCCCCGACCGCGGACCTGCTCGACGGCGTTCCCGGCCAGACGGACGAAACCGAGCTGGGCATCACGTACGACGAGATCGACGACTACCTTGAGGGCCGGGAAGTCTCCGATGAGGCAGCAGAGAAGATCGAGAAGCGGTACCTCATGACGCAGCACAAGCGGACGACGCCGGTGTCGATTCTTGATTCCTGGTGGAAATAGGTTCTTTCGGTTGAGTTGGGCCCAGGCAGGCCTCCCGGGCGGGCCGGAACGGCGGCAACGAAACTCCTTCGCTCGCAGAGCTCGCTTGGAGTATTAAAGCCGCCTAACCCGGCCCGTCCGTGAGCGTGTTCCCTCCCCCGTCGGCGGTTGGTTTGAGGCGGCTAACCCGGCCCGTCCGTGAGCGTGTTCCCTCCCCCGTCGGCGGTTGGTTTGGAGCGTCGGCTAACCCGGCCCGTCTGTGAGGGGTGAGCTGGGCGTGGAGCTGCCCAAGCTGGCCCCTGCCCGCCAGTGGTTGAGGGGGCGTGGGAGTCGGTCTTTCGGATTTCCCTCGTTCAGGGTGCCAATATCGCGGGGCCGGACCGTGGCGGACCACCCTTCCCACGTTCAGGTGCTCCTGTTACCGGTGTGACCCCGGGAGTCACCATCTGCAACAGAACGTGGGAACGGCGGGCGGATGAGGCGGTGACAACGGATTGAGTCCCTCCTGACTGGTAAACCCTCCAATTTGGGTCGCCATCGGGTCAGTTTCCCTGCCATTCCGGGACATTCCTCCAGTTAGGGACCGCCAACGGGTCGGTTTCCCTGCCACTCCGGGACAACCCTGCCACTTTGGGACTTCCCTGCGCGGCGCCACGGCAGGATTGTCCCGCCACGGAAGGGATGTCCCATTTCGGCTGAAATGTCCCGAATGGCACAGCCCGCACAGAAGCGAACCGTGCGCAGGCAGACAGCCCAGGTTCAACCGAACGGCGAGGCGGATGGCCAAGGATCGGGCGAACAATCAACGAGCCTGGAGAGCGGTCCGGATTAGGCGGACGGCCAACGAGCTTGGAAAACGTGCCGGGCCGAGGTCAGGCGGACAGCCAAGGACCAACAGACGGTCCGGGGCAGTACAGACACTTAACGAGCCCGGAGGACGGTCCGGGTTAGGCGGCTTTAATACTTCCTGCGAGCCCTGCGAGCACGGAAGTTTCGTTGCCGCCGTTCCGGACCGTCCTCCCAGCGCCCGGCGGGCCCGGCAGGCAGGACCGGCAGGCGGACGCCCAGGCGGGACCACCCGGCGGGCCCCGCCTAAGCCGCCGGAAACGGCGCGTCCCAGAACGTAGGCCCCTCTTGCGCGGATTGGGTAACGTAGCAAGGGTGAAGATTGCTACCTGGAACGTGAACTCCATCCGTGCCCGCGCCGACCGCGTTGAAGCGTGGCTGCAGCGCTCCGACGTCGATGTCCTGGCCATCCAGGAAACCAAGGCCAAGGATGACAACTTCCCCTGGGAGATGTTCGAATTCAACGGCTACGAAGTGGCGCACTTTGGCCTCAGCCAGTGGAACGGCGTCGCCATTGCGTCCCGGGTAGGGCTCGACGACGTCGAGCGCACCTTCCCGGACCAGCCGCACTTCGGCAAGACGGCGGAAACTACTGCCGCCGAGGCCCGTGCGATTGGTGCAACCTGCAACGGCGTGCGGATCTGGAGCCTCTACGTTCCCAACGGCCGGGCCGTGGACGATCCCCACATGCCGTACAAGCTTGAGTGGCTGAAGGTCCTGAAGGACCAGGCTGCGTCGTGGGTCGAAGCCGATCCGAACCTGAACCTGGCACTGATGGGCGACTGGAACATTGCCCCGCGCGACGAAGACGTCTGGGACATCGACTGGTTCCGCGCACAGAACGCCACACACATCACCGAACCCGAGCGGGCAGCTTTCCAGGCCTTCCTCGACGCCGGTTTCCAGGATCTGGCCCGTCCGTACACCGAAGGCCCGGGCGTCTACACGTACTGGGACTACACGCAGCTGCGTTTCCCGAAGAAGCAGGGCATGCGCATCGACTTCGCGCTGGGCTCCCCTGCGCTGGCCGCACGTGTCACCGGCGCCAGCATCGACCGGGAGGAACGCAAGGGCAAGGGTGCCTCGGACCACGCACCCGTGATCGTGGAACTGGACTGAGCATGGCCGGGACACCGGAGGCTACCGTGTGGCGGACTTTCCCCTACGTGTCCTACCTCCGCGCCTACGAGCCGCTGGATGCGTTCGACGACGACCAGCAGCTGCGCATCCTGGACCAGCGCTCCCGTGCCCGCCACGAAACGGAAGTGCTGGAACGCAGCGACGCCGTTCGGCGGCTGGTGCGCGCCGTTTCCGATCCGTTCCCGCACAATTCAACGGACCTTGTCCGGGTGCTGCACCATCCGGGCCCGGACGGCACGACCACACGTTTGTACTGCCCGAACCAGCTGGCCGTGCGGACTTCCCTCGCCGCGGAATCCCTCGGCGAAACCGTGCACGGACCGCTGGTGGATGTGCTCCTGCCGGAGGTGGCTCGGGAGGCCCATGCCGCACGGATCGACCCTGATTCATTCGCCGATTCCCTCGCGAAGCTGCACACCCGCTCGGCAACCTGGGGTGTGCCGTTCGGCTGGTTTGTCCTGATGCATGAGGACGACCAGACCGAAGTGGTCGAGGAAGACGGCCGCGTCCTGACCGTCCGGCTCTCGGCACCAATTCTGCAGTGCATTGAACGTGCCCGGCACGCCGCTGCCGCTCTGGCTCTGGCCGCCCCGGACCTGGACCTGCTGGACGAGCTGACGGACCTGGTGGCGTGGATGGAAGTCTTCTCCCCCGCCGCGGTGCTGGAACTGGACTACGGACTGGTCGCAGACCTGGTCTATCCGGACGATTCCCCTTCCGACGTGCGGCTGGGCATCGAATCGCTGGCCGACGGCGACATGACCGGCGCCGCTGCAGCGTACCGGCGGCTTGCGGGACGGTGGATTCCCATCCGCCAGCTGGCCCGCGCCTCCTAGAGGGCGAAGCAGACTGCACCCTGTGCCCGGCGGACCAGGCACTGGCCGAGTCCGGCCACTAGCCAAAGCCGCCAGCCGAACGGGTCCCCGGCCCCGGGTCCGGGAAGGTGAGAGCAGGCTCGGCCCCCGGCGACGGCCCTAGCGGACCCGTTCCTCCCGGCCGATCCGGTAGCGCCTGCCTGCTTCCAGGCTGATCAGCACGGTTGAACTGCGTCCCAGCGCAGCGTCCAGGGCGTCAACCAGGTTGGTGGCATCCGCAGCAACCAGATGCGGCGCGGCACCCTGGCGCGGCACGATCCGCACCCGCAGCCCGTTGCCGTTCCGGAGCGCCCAGGTGCTGACTCCAACAGAGGTCACGTCCGGGTCTTTCAGCAGTGCTTCCCGCAGCGCCTGCTCCGGCACAGCGCCGCTGATGGCGATGCGGCCCGAGGCGCCCTCGTCGTCGTACTCCGCTATCAGCGTGTCCACCCGGCCGCGGCCCTGCGCGGCGATCCACAGAACCAGCAGCACAGCGCAGACAATCATCGCCAGAGCCAGGGCGGGCCAGAGCCAGCTCTGGGTCTGGCCGGGAATTGCGGTGCTGCCCAGGATTCGGCCGCCTTCGGCCATGACGGCCGGGCCGGTCTCCTGCCACCAGCTGGCAGCAGCGGGATCAACGCTGAGCAGGACCAGACCGGCACCCAGTGCCAGGAGCAGCAGCCCGGCGAGTCCGAGGAGCACACGGTTCAGGGATCGAGGGGTGCGGTTCACTGGCCGATCGCCCCCACGGTAGAGACCAGCACGGTGACTTCGGGCTGCGGCTGCAGGCCGGTCAACGCCAGCTCGTCCTCCACACCGGCCCGGACGGCGTCCGAGTCAACAGGGATGCCGGAGGTGGGACGGATCCTGACTTCAACGCGGCTCCGGCCTACGGTCACCAGGACCTGGCTGGACGTAACGCCGGCGGTGAGGCGGGCGCGGCGGGCCAGGGAAGAGGCCAGAACTTCGGCATCCACTACGACGGCGGCGCGCGGGTTGGGTATGGCATAGCGTGCGCGGCGGCCCGGCAGGACCGCCATCAGGAAGAACCAGAGACCGGCCAGGAAGATCAGGGCTCCGGCCAGGCCCAGGAACAGGGGGTCAGCGTCGCGGGGCAGGCCGGCCAGCCAGTGCGCAAAGGTGGGCGGATCAATCAGCCACTCCTCCTGGCCCAGTGACTGCAGCACGGACTCCAGAAGAACGTACAGGCAAAGGAGAATGCCGAGTACGGCGGCGATGACCGCCGGGACGGTTCGCGCGGCGTGGGTCTCCCGCCGCACGATCCTGCCGGTGGCCGACTCGGTGGGCGGGGCAGCCGTGGTCTCGCTCATTTGACCCGGGCCCCTTCCTGCACGCGGATGCCGGTCACGCGGATGTCGACCAGGGAAAGGATGGAGCCGGTCAGGTAGGTGATGCGCTCCAGCAGTGCAGGTTTGGAGGCGTGGACCCGGTCCCAGACTGACCCGCCGGTGCGTTCAACCAGTCCGGGGTCTTTGACGACGGCGCCCAGCGGCGGCATGGTGACCGGCAGTGCAAGGGACAGTGCCAGCAGTCCCTGGTCGTCGCTCCACGTCACGCGCACGGCAGAGGCTGGAATCCCAAAGTGTTCAGCGGACACAGCTTGCGCCGTGCTGGTCAGGGCCTGGGTGCTGATCCGGTTGTGCCCCGCCAGTGATGTTCCGGTGCGGGGCTGTGCAGGTACGACGGCAGTGCTCATGAGGAGGAACGGCGCCCGGTGAGTGCGTCCCGCACGCTGCGGAAGTCCACCTTGCCTTCCGCGGCCCGGCCCAGGAAAGCTCCTACTGCGATGAACAGTGCCATCAGCAGGAAACCCCAGAAATCAAAAAGAAGTGCCGTGAATGCCAGCACGGCACCCACTGCCATGCCCACCACTGTCGGTTTCATTGTTCCTGCCTTACTTTCGGTCCCCTGCAGGACCGGATACGCATTGGATGATCCTTCGATGCCCGGACGGCTACGCATGCTGGTCCTGGCCCGTGCCGGGCTGGCGTTTAACTGCCCGGGTGTCCAGTGCGTCCGGAACGTGGACGTCCGCAATTGAAACGTTGACCTCCACCACGTTCAGCCCCACGAGGTCTTCGACGGCGGTGTATACGGCCGCCCGCACTGCGTCTGCGATGCCCGTCAGCGGAACTCCGTAGTCCGCCACGAGCGTGATATCCACGGCAGCTTCGGTCTCCCCGACTTCAACGTTCACGCCGGCTGTGGCGCTGCTGTCCGAACCGGCGACGGCGTCGCGCACCGCTCCCAGGGTCCGGCCGGCGCCCGTGCCAAGGGTGAAGACACCGGGGACGGCCCGCGCGGCAATGGCGGCTACCTTCGCCACGGCCTGTTCGGCAATGGAGGTGCGGCCGCCGGGTTCCCCGTCCGGTCCGGGTGCAGACGGCGGGGGAACCGGAGCTCCTGCGGTGTCCGGGCCCGGGATACCCGGGCTGGCCTGATGGGCGGCGCCGGCGGGCTTTGGTCCGGGACCGGGCGGCGGCTGAGAGACTGCGCCTGGACCGGGCTGAGCCGGCGTCGGATTCACTGGCTGTGCGGCGGGAGCGGCAGGACCGTTTCCCGGCGTGATCTGGGCATCTTCCATAAGAGCCAAGCCTAGCCCCTCACCTGCTCCGTTGGGCAGGGAAGGGTCACCCCATCCGTACGCGCCGGCCGGTCACCTGGGTGGGATCGATGCCCACGAACAGGTTCCGCTGCCCGCCGCCATAGGGTGCAGCGGTACGCATCCCCCACAGTGTTGTCAGCAGCGACTCGTCCTTCACGGAGTTGGCACGGCCGCTGACCAGGACGGACCAGCCGGCCATTGCCTCGCCGTCGTGCGCGTCCACCTGGAATGAAGTGTTCAGATCCCCCGGCAGGAGCGCCAGTCCGCTGTCTTCACTGGTCCGGAAATACACGGATTTGTCGTGCACCAGGTAGTTCACGGGAAAGACCAGCAGCCGTCCGTCCTGCAGGAACGCAATCCTGCCGGTTTCCTGGCCGCCCAGCAGGGACCAGCACTGGGCTTCGCTCAGCTCCTCATTCGCATGCGGGCTGACTGAGTCCCATTGGAACGCTTTACTGTTCGGAATCATCTTTGACCTCCAAGGTTCGAAGCTCCCAGTGAACCGGGCGGACCTGAGGAAGAAAAGGCCTGCCGCGGCTGAGCCGGGCAGACACGGCCAAATCGGGTCCGGACAAAAAGAAACCCCGCACTCACTGAGTGCGGGGTTCTAGCTGGTGGCTCCGACCGGCGTCGATCCGGTGACCTTTCGATTTTCAGTCGAACGCTCTACCAACTGAGCTACAGAGCCGGGCATCATCGAAAAGATGATCACCGAGATCTTCCAAATCGCTTCAGAAAATCTGAGCGACCCTGACGGGACTTGAACCCGCGACCTCCGCCGTGACAGGGCGGCGCGCTAACCAACTGCGCTACAGGGCCTTGCTTTTCACGAGTGTAAACTCTACCAGCTTTTCAGCGGTGTAATTACCACTCTCGTGAGTACCCCCAACGGGATTCGAACCCGTGCCGCCGCCGTGAAAGGGCGGTGTCCTAGGCCGCTAGACGATGGGGGCTTAAGACACGCAGCGTTGAACTTGGCTGACTCCGAGGCTACTCGGTTCCAGTCGGGTTTCCCGGCTGCGGACTTATAAAACTATAGGGCCTATTCGCGCGATCTTCAAAATCGGGTTCCGGGCACCCACGGCTAGAGTAGAAATGTGCCAATCGAGATGAGCCCCGATGACTTCGAAGCCGCCGTCGACGACGCCCTGAACTCCATCCCGGAGGACCTGGCCAAGGCGATGAACAACGTGGCTGTCTTCATCGAGGACGAATACATCCCTGCCCCGCATGAGGACCCGGAAACTGAACTGCTGGGCCTGTATGACGGCACGCCTCTCACCGAACGGGATTCCTGGTGGGGTGCCGGTTCCCTGCCTGACAGGATCGTGGTTTTCAGCGGACCGCTAACCCGGATGTGCGACTCCCGCGACGAACTCGTCGACGAAATCCGGATCACCGTCATACACGAGGTAGCCCACCACTTCGGAATCGATGATGCCCGGCTGCACGAACTGGGTTGGGGCTGACTCATGGGCGATCATTCCGGCCACAGCCACGGGCTGCCGTCAGGCACAGCCACCGGAAGGCACCGCCGCAAACTGCTGGCGGTCTTCCTCATCACCATCTCGGTGGTTGTTATACAGGCAATCGGAGCGCTGCTCTCCGGCTCCCTGGCGCTTCTCGCCGACTCCGGACACATGCTTTCCGACGCCGCGGGTGTTTCCATCGCACTGCTCGCCGCATGGATTGCCGGGCGGCCCGCGACGTCCAAGCGGACCTACGGCTACCAGCGCGCAGAAGTCCTCGCCGCCCTGGCCAACGCGGTGCTGCTGATCGTGATCGCCGTCGTCATCTTTACGGAAGCTGTCCGCCGAATCGGGGACGCCCCCGAGGTGCAGACGGGGATTATGCTCTTTGCCGCCATCCTCGGCGGCCTGGCGAACCTGGTTTCCCTGCTCATCCTGCGTTCCGGGCGCAAGGAAAGCCTGAACGTGCGCGGAGCCTACCTGGAAGTCCTTGGGGACCTGCTGGGCTCAGCCGCCGTGGTGATTTCCGCCGTCGTAATTATCCTGACCGGCTACCAGCAGGCGGACGTCTGGGCGTCGTTCCTGATCGCTGCCATGATCCTGCCGCGTGCCTGGTCGCTGCTGCGGGAAGTGATCGACGTACTTCTCGAAGCGACGCCGCAGGGTGTGGATGTGGAAATGATCCGCGAACACATCGGCCGGGTTGAGGGAGTGCAGGATGCCCACGACATCCACATCTGGACCATCACTTCGGGAGTGCCGGTTTTCTCGGCCCATGTGGTGGTTGATGAGGAATACCTGACGCCGCAGGGCATGGACGCCATCCTGGACCGGCTCTCAGGCTGCCTGTCCAGCCACTTCGACACCGAGCACTGCACCTTCCAGCTGGAGCCCGAGCGGCATGCCGTCCACGAAGGCGAACGGCACGCCTAGGCCCTGCGCCTACTCTTCGGCCATGGGGCCAAACTTGGCCCGGTCTTCGAGCCGGGGATCGTCATAGTCCGGAACCACCATGACCGGCCCCTTGGCATGGTGCAGCACGCTCTGGCTGGTGGAGCCCAGCAGCATGCCGGCGAAGCCGCCGCGTCCGCGGGTTCCCAGCACCACCAGCTCAACATTGGCGGTGCGTCCCACCATGATTTCCGCGGGCGGGCCGTCAACCAGCTCCACGGACATTTCAACGTCCGGGAAATGGCTCTGCAGCCAGTTGCGTCCGGCACTGAGCTGTTCCATCAACTCCGCGTGCAGCGCGTCGATGTCCAGCGGAGCAGGCACCCAGGCCAGGGAGCCGCTGAACGGCGGCAGGGCGCACACAATGCGCAGCGGCAGGCCGGTGCTTCGCGCCTGCTCGGCCGCCACGAGCGAAGCGGCGCGGCCCTGCTCGGAGCCGTCGACGCCCACGACGACCGCCTGATGGACGTCCTCAGGCACCGGAGATCCTGACGGGGCGGAAACACCGGATTCGGGCAGCCGTCCGGCAGTCCGCAGCGGAACAATGACGGTGGGGCACTTGGCATGGGCCGGGAGGGCACTTGAAACAGAACCGAGCAGCCGCCCAACGAACCCGCCCCGCCCGCGGGAACCGACCACCATGAGGTCCGCGTCCTCGGAAAGTTCAAGCAGGACGGCGGAGGCGTCCCCGCTCTCAACCCGGGCAACGACTTCCAGACCGTCGTGGGAAACACGGGCGAGCGCTTTTTCCTGCACGGAGCGGGCGCCGTCTCGGATAACCGCGTCATCAACAGCGGTGTAGCCGGCGTCCATCGACGACGCCGCGAATATGGGAACGGTGTAGGCAGTGACCACGTGAAGCGGGACCCCGCGCCGGCGGGCTTCCCTGGCGGCCCAGGTGAGCGCGCAGATGCTCTGGTCCGATCCGTCCACACCGACCACGATCCCGGAACGGACTTGCCCCGCCTCAAACTCAGAATCGAACAAAACCGGCTCCCTTCGGGGTGCACGCAGCCCCCGTCGGCTGCGCTCCTGGTGCCAGCCTACCCGCCCGCTTCCCTATAAGGAGGCGGATGTCACGCAAGTCGACCTGAGTTAAAGCCTCCGGGCACGTCAGGACTAATATTGAATGGGGCATTCGTCTGGCCCGGACCACAACACTCACTCAGAGGGAAACCGTCATGCTCAAGCAAGGTTCAAAACTGGACCGCTATTTCGAAATTTCCAAACGGGGCTCCACGGTTGGAACGGAAGTCCGCGGAGGCCTGGCGACGTTCTTCGCCATGAGCTACATAGTGGTCCTGAACCCCCTGATTCTCGGCGGAGCAGACGGTGCCGGCAACGTTCTGGGCGGTCCCGCGATCGCGGCAGCCACAGCATTGGTTGCCGGCGTGCTAACCATCATCATGGGCGCGTGGGCCAAGCACCCCTTCGCAATGGCCACGGGCCTTGGCGTCAACGCCTTCGTGGCAGTCACGGTTGCCACTACTGACGACCTCACCTGGCCCGATGTCATGGGCCTGGTGGTTCTGGCCGGCATCACCATGTTCATCCTCGTCCTCACCGGTTTCCGGACAGCAGTATTCAGGGCCGTCCCCGCAAGCCTGAAAACCGCAATCGTGGTTGGCATCGGCCTGTTCATTGCCCTGCTGGGCTTCGTAAACGCCGGGTTTGTCCGCCGCGTTCCCGACGCCGCCGGCACCACGGTTCCGGTCGAACTGGGTTCCGGCGGAGACCTGCTCGGCTGGCCAACGCTCGTGTTCGTCTTCGGGCTGATCCTCACCATCGTGCTGATGGCCCGCAAGGTTCGCGGCGCCATCCTGATCGGCATCCTGTCCTCGACCGTCCTGGCAGTGATTGTCGAGAACGTTGCCTCGCCGGGCAGCCAGGGCGCGGGCGTGCCAACAGGCTGGTCCCTGGTCACACCGAGCATGCCGCAGTGGGGCGCCCCGGACCTGTCACTGATCGGCAGCTTCAACCTCTTCGGTTCCTTTGAGAAGCTGGGCATCATCGGTGCCTCGCTCCTGGCTTTCGTAATCCTCCTGAGCATCTTCTTTGACGCCATGGGAACCATGGTTGGGCTTGCCACCGGGGCCGGAAGCATCGACAAGAATGGCAACATCCCCAACGTTGACCGTGTGCTGCTCGTTGACGCAGCCGGCGCGATCGCCGGCGGCGGAGCCAGCGTCTCCTCCAACCAGCTGTTCGTTGAATCCGGTGCCGGCATCGGCGAAGGTGCCCGTACCGGCCTGGCGTCCATCGTCACAGGCCTGCTCTTCATCGCAGCCATGTTCCTGACACCGCTGATCTACCTGGTGCCGTTCGAAGCAGTGGCGCCTGCTCTCGTCGTCGTGGGTTACCTGATGGTCACCCAGGTGGCGAAGATCGATTGGTCGGACATCGGCCTGGCCCTGCCGTCCTTCCTGACCATTGTGCTGATGCCCTTCACCTACTCGATCGCCAACGGCCTGGGTGCCGGTTTCGTCTCCTACGTGCTGATCCGCACGGTGCAGGGACGGGCCCGGGAAGTCCACCCGGTGATGTGGATTGTTGCCACGGCGTTCGCCGTCTTCTTCTGCGTCGGCCCGATCGAGGCTGCACTGGGTGTGTAACCGCGCACGGCAGTAAGTGCAGCCGCAGGCCGCAAAGGAAAGTGCCCCCGCCGTCCGGCGGGGGCACTTTCCTTTTAGGGCTTTAGGCGGGCCGGGCTTCCCCGTCCGCCTCGGCGTCGTGTATCACCTGGGATCCGCGCCCGAAGGCACGCACTTTGGCGTCGTCCCAGAGCTGGGCCGGCAGTGCACCTCCGAGCAGCGTCCGGGGCAGGGCTGCGTCCTGGGCAAAGGGGACGTCGGAGCCCGCAATGATGATGTTCCCGTAGCGCCGGCCCTTGAGCATGGCCGGGTCCGCCACAATCGCGGTGTGCCGGAAGGAAGCGGCGATGGTGGCCGCTTCGCGGCGGGCCATCCGCAGGTCCGGGGCGTCGCCGCAGTTGACCACGTAGAGCCCGTCCGCTGCCAGCACACGCTTGGCATGGACCAGGAATTCAGCCGAGGTGAGCGGCAGCGGGGTCTTGTCTCCGGCGAAGACGTCGCGGATGAGCAGGTCGCGGCTGTCCTCGCTGAGGGACTCAGTCACCTCGCGCGCTTCGCCTACCCGCAGCCGCATCAGCGGTGCCCGCGGAAGGTCGAACCAGCCCCGCACCAGTTCGGCAAGCTTTCCATCCAGTTCGACGACGACCTGGCGCGCTCCGGGGTAAACGTCGGCGAAGTAGCGGGCCATGGAGCAGGCGCCGCCGCCCAGGTGCAGTGCGCGGAGACGGGCGTCTTCCGGGAACCGGGACTGAACCAGCGCAGCGATCCAGCGCATGTATTCGAAGTCCAGTTCCCGCGGATTCGCCAAATCGATGTGCGATGAATGCACGCCGTTGATTTTCAGCAGCCACCCGGTGGGGGAGAACTGGTCCGGAAGCAGTTCGCAGGTTCCGGTATCAATCTCGTAGCGGCCCTCCACGGGTCCGCGGCCGACGCCTGGCAGCTCTTCAGTGGCGGTCTTGCCGGGGCGTTTCCTGCCCATCAGTAATCTGCCGGGAAATCGGACACGGGGACGTGCACAAAGCTCATGCTTCCAGCTTAGGCTTCACAGCCGTCCGCCCGGTGCCGCTCCGGGTACCGGCTCCTGCTCTCGGCTTCACTTCACGACGGCGATTGCGAATCCATCCCAGCCCTTGGCACCAACGGTCTGCAGGGCGGAGGCCTCCAGCCTGGGATGGGAACCGAGCAGCTCAAGCGCGGTGCGGGTCCCCTGTACTGTCTCGTCGCCCCCGGAGTCCAGGACGCCGCCGTAGCGCACCACGTTATCCAGGATCAGGACGGCCCCCGGCCGGGACAGCCGCACCGCCCACTCCAGGTAGCCGGGGTTGTTTACTTTGTCCGCATCGATGAACACCAGGTCAAACGGTTCCTGCCCTTCAAGCCCGGGAAGGGTCTCGAGTGCAGGGCCCACCCGGACCTCCACCTGATGCCCGACGCCGGCGCGGTCCAGGTTTTCGCGGGCCACCGAGGCGTGGAGGGGTTCGTACTCGCAGGTGACCAGGGTCCCGCCGTCGGCCAGTCCCCGGGCGAGCCAGATAGTGCTGTATCCGCCCAGCGTTCCGATTTCCAGGATGCGGCGTGCACCTTGGATTCGGGCCAGCAGCATCAGGAACTTACCCTGGCCGGGGCTGACCTCAATTGGCGGCAGGCCGGCTGCTGCCGAGTCTTCGACGGCGGCCTCCAGGGCCGGGTCCGGATGGACCACTGTGGCCGTGAGGTAGGAATCGACGTCGGCCCAGCCCTGGGTTCCCAATTCGGGGCTGACGGTTGAGTGCTGGCGTGCCCCCGGCGTTCCCCGCTCCGCCGTGCCGTGGCTAGGAGTGCCCACGGTATTCGTCCTCGGCTGCCAGGATCTCCTCCAGCCGCTCAACCTTGCCGGTGAGTTCGCCGGTGTGGCCGGGGCGGATGTCCGCCTTCAGCACCAGGGACACCCGGCTTCCGTACCGCCCAACTGCTTCGGTGGCACGGCGGATGACGTCCATGACCTCATCCCATTCACCTTCAATGGTGGTGAACATGGCGTCAGTCCGGTTCGGCAGCCCGGACTGGCGGACAATCTTGACGGCGGCGGCCACGGCGTCGTGCACGGAAGCGTCAGCGGACGGACCGCCGGGGCCGGTTTCCGGACCCACGCCGGACGGGGCAACTGAGAAGGCTACAAGCATGCGCCCAGTCTGCCACCGGAGGCGGCAAACCAGAACCGTTCCGTAGCGGAGCGCAATACAACCGCTCCTAGGTTCCCGGGGTGGCCTCCGGCGCTGCCGAATCAGCCGCGGTATCGGCGGCGATATTGCCGGCGGTGGCCTCATTCCTTGGGTTCAGCCGGGACTTCCGCTGCCCGTACATGAAGTACAGCGCGAAGCCGAGCGCCAGCCAGAACATGAAATAGATCCAGGTTTCCACGGACAGGTTTGTCATCAGGTACAGGCACAGCAGGGTGGACAGGACCGGCAGCACGGGCCCGAACGGCACCCGGAATGCCGGCTTGAGGTCCGGGCGCTTGCGGCGCAGCACCAGCACCCCGGCACTCACGACGACGAAGGCGGAGAGGGTGCCGATGTTGATCATTTCCTCCAGCAGGTCCACCTGGGTGAAGCCTGCCACCAGGGCAACCAGCACGCCGCAGAGGATCTGCAGGCGGGCCGGGGTGGCGTGCTTGGAGCTGGTGCGGGACAGTGCGCGGGGCAGCAGCCCGTCACGCGACATTGCCAGCACCACGCGGGCCAGGCCCATCAGCAGCACCATGATCACGGTGGTCAGGCCAATCAGGGAACCGATGGCGATGACCTGCGCCGCACCGGTGTTGCCTACCAGGCTGAAGGCGGTGGCCAGGTTGGGAGCTTCCACGGATGCCAGCTCGGTGTAGGAAACCATGCCGGTCAGGGCCAGTGAAACACCGATGTACAGGGCGGTCACCACGGCCAGGCCGGCGAAGATGCCGCGGGGAAGAGTGCGTCCGGGGTTCTTGACCTCTTCAGCGGAGGTGGCAACGACGTCGAACCCGATGAAGGCAAAGAACACCACTGCCGCACCGGCGAGGACACCCAGCATGCCGTACTGGGCCGGTGCCGCACCGGTGAGGAAGGAGAACAGCGACTGCGCCATGACGCCTTCAGTTCCGGTCGCTTCGGTGGAAACTGCCTCCGGGATAAACGGTGTGTAGTTCTCGAAGTCGATGTAGAAGAACCCGGCCACGATCACGAACAGCACAACACCGATCTTGATCAGGGTGAACATATTGCCAACGCGTGCGGAGAGCTTGGTGCCCATGACCAGCAGCACGGTGAAGAGCGCGACGATGAAGAACGGACCCCAGGTCATGTCCACCGGGCCAAGGGAGATGGTGGCCGGAATGTCCCAGCCGATGAGGGCGAAGACCTCGCTGAGGTAGATCCCCCAGTACTTGGCGATCACAGCTGCCGCGGTAAATAGTTCCAGGATGAGGTTCCAGCCGATAATCCAGGCGATCAGCTCGCCCATGGTGGCGTAGGTAAAGACGTAGGCGGAGCCGGCCACGGGGATCGCTGTCGCAAATTCCGCGTAGCACATGATCGCGAGCGCACAGGTGATGGCAGCGAGGATAAAGGAGAGCGTGACCGCAGGTCCTGAGAACTCAGCGGCAGCTTTGGCGCCCACGGAGAAGATGCCGGCACCAACAGCGACTGCCACGCCCATGATCATGAGGTCCCACGTTGTCAGGGACCGCTTCAGGCGGCGCCCTTCCTCGTCGGCATCAGCCAGTGATTGCTCTATGGGTTTGGTGCGGAACAGGCTCACTGCGTGGGTCCTTGCTGTGGGGGCGGCTAGGAACGGTCATAAGAGGCCGTGATTCAAGTGTAGGCACAGCGTGCTGGCTAAGTGCAGTTGCCTTTGCGACTATGGGAGAGGCCCGTGTGCAGCGGGCGCCTTTCCTAGAGAACGGACATTGCCATGGCCCGTGGAATCTATGTAAGTGCCATGACTCCGGGTTCCGGCAAGTCCCTGATCAGCCTGGGCCTGGCAGACATGCTCCAGCGGCATGCGGACCGGATTGGGTTCTTCCGCCCGATTGTCGAGGGCAATGACCGCGACAACGACCCGATGGTCCGGCTGATGCAGCGCCGCTTCGACCTGAGCACTTCCAACTGCCGGGGCGGACTCACCAGGCCGGAACTGAGGGCACTGCTGGTCGCGGGTGAACGCGGGGAAGTCGATGCCCGTTGCCTGGCGGTCTACAGCGAGATTGCCGCGAACTGCGACGTGGTGATTGTTGAAGGGACCGACCTTTCCGGCCACGACGTCGCGCTGGAGTTCGACCTGAACGCCCGCCTTGCGAACAACCTGGGCGCCATGGTCATGGCGGTGGTCAACGCCCGGGACATGGGTGTGGAAGAAGCCGCCGACGCCGTTGATGTTGCCCGCGGCCAGCTTGCCGCCGCCAAGTGCGACCTGCTGGCGGTGATGGTCAACCGGGCCGAGGAGTCAGCAGTGGATGAGCTGCGCGCCCACGTCCGCCCAGGTGCCTCCCACCGGCCCGTTTACGTACTGCCTGAGCTGAACGAGATTTCCCAGCCTTCCGTCTCCGAAGTCGCCAAGGCACTGGACGCCCGGCAGATAGCCGGCAGCCGGTCGCTTGAACGCGATGTCACCGGCGTAAAGGTTGCGGCCATGACGGTCGGCAACTTTATCGGCCAGCTGGAAGACGGGTCACTGGTGATCGCGCCCGGGGACCGGGCCGACGTTATGGTGGCAGCCCTGGCCTCTTCCTTCTCGGCGGAGTTCCCCGTGCCCAGCGGCATGATCCTGACCGGAGGCCTGCCCCTGGAAGCAGGGATCCTTGCACTGCTCGCCCAGGCCCCCTTCCCGGTGTTCGCCGTGGATTCCGACACCTATGCCGCGGCACGCGACGTCAGCAACGTCAGGGGTGAGATCGCCACCGGACAGAGCCGGAAAGTGGCGGCGGCACTCGGCGTCTGGTCACGTTATGTGGACGAGAACGAGCTGCTGGAACGGCTGGAACTGCCCCGTCCGGAAAAGACGACGCCGCTGCGTTTCCTGAACGAACTAATCGTCCGGGCCCGGACCAACCGCCGGCATATCGTCCTGCCTGAAGGCCTGGACGTGCGGATCCTGCGGGCAGCGGAGATCCTCCGGCGGCGGGACGTCTGCGCCCTGACCCTCCTGGGGCCAGCCGACCAGGTCCGCGAGCTGGCTGCCAGTGAAGGCATTGATCTCAGCGGCATTACGGTCATCAACCCGGCCACCAGCGGAATGCGGGACGACTTTGCCCGGGAGTACCAGCAGCTACGGGCCAAAAAGGGCGTGACCCTGGAGGAAGCCGGCGAACGTATGCTTCAAGGGGCATATTTCGGCACCATGATGGTGAAGCTGGGCCGGGTGGACGGCATGGTGTCCGGAGCCGCCCACACCACGGCCAACACCATCCGCCCTGCACTTGAATTCATCCGCACCAGGGACGGGGTGCAGATTGTCTCGTCCGTTTTCCTGATGCTGCTCCAGGACCGGGTGCTGGTCTACGGTGACTGCGCCGTGAATCCCGATCCCGATGCCGGTCAGCTGGCAGACATTGCGCTGGCGTCCGCTGCCACCGCCGAGCAGTTCGGCATTCCCCCGCGGGTGGCCATGCTTTCCTATTCGACCGGCGCGTCCGGCAAGGGGGACGCCGTCGAGAAGGTCCGCCAGGCCACTGAGCTGGTCCGGAAGGCGCGGCCGGACCTCCCGGTGGAAGGGCCCATCCAGTACGACGCCGCGGTCGACGCGTCCGTGGCTGCCTCCAAGGCGCCCGGGTCCTCGGTGGCCGGCCAGGCGACCGTCTTCATCTTCCCGGACCTCAACACCGGCAACAACACTTACAAAGCCGTCCAGCAGTCCGCCGGGGCCGTGGCTGTCGGCCCCATCCTGCAGGGCCTGCGCAAGCCGGTCAACGACCTTTCCCGCGGCTGCACGGTGGATGACATCGTCAATACCGTGGCCATCACCGCCGTTCAGGCGCAGGAGGACTAATGCTGGTTCTAGTGGTTAATTCCGGTTCCTCATCGCTGAAGTACCAGGTGCGGGACACAGACACGCGTGAGGTCGTAGCGAAGGGACTGATCGACCGGATTGGCGGGCCGGACGTTCCGGACCATCACGAGGCACTGGTACTGCTAAGGAAACAGGTCACCGAGGTCCTGGACGGCAGGCGGATCGACGCCGTCGGGCACCGCGTAGTCCACGGCGGCGAGCGCTTCAGCCAGCCGGTGCTGGTGAATAACGAAATTACCCGCGCCATTGAACGGCTCAGTCCGCTGGCTCCGCTGCACAACCCGGCCAGCGCCATGGGAATCCGGGCGGTGACGGACCTCTACCCGGACGTCCCGCAGGTTGCCGTCTTTGACACCGCGTTCCACCGGTCCCTCCCCCAGCGTGCCTGGCGGTATGCCATCCCCCAGTCCCTTTACCGCCGCTACGGCATCCGCCGTTACGGATTCCACGGCACCAGCTGCGCCTACGTCAGCGGGCTGGCTGCGGATTTCCTGGGCGTACCGGCGAACCAGTTCGACGCCGTCGTGGCCCACCTCGGCAACGGAGCCTCCGTTACGGCATTGAAGAACGGCCGCAGCATCGACACCTCCATGGGCTTCACCCCGTTGGCCGGGCTGGTCATGGGCACCCGGTCCGGGGACATCGATCCTTCCATCCTGGTGTTCCTGGGACGGGAAGGCTACGGCCCCGACGAACTGGACGACCTGCTGAACCGGGAGTCCGGGCTCCTCGCCCTGGGCGGGGCTGCGGACATGCGCGAGATGGAGGAAGCAGCAGAGGCCGGCAATGAGCAGGCGAAGCTGGCACTCGAAATCGCAGCCTACCGGCTGGCTAAATACATCGGGGGCTATCACGTTGCCGTGGGGGGCGCGCAGGCCATCGTGTTCACAGCCGGCGTTGGCGAGAATGCGAGCGACTTCCGGGCGCAGGTGGCCGGGTACCTGAGCGCCCTGAATGTCCGCCTTGACCCGGAAGCAAATGCGGTGCGTTCAAAGGAGACTCGCCGGATCAGCTCACCGGAATCAGCGATCGAGGTACTGGTGGTTCCCACCGATGAGGAGGAAGCCATCGCCGAGGCGACGGTGGATACCG
This sequence comes from Arthrobacter sp. BL-252-APC-1A, assembly GCF_009696625.1. Classification (NCBI taxonomy): domain Bacteria; kingdom Bacillati; phylum Actinomycetota; class Actinomycetes; order Micrococcales; family Micrococcaceae; genus Arthrobacter; species Arthrobacter sp. BL-252-APC-1A. The sequence continues at coordinate 83,905 of NZ_VULS01000005.1, forward strand.
TCCTGGCCGCAGGCAGGGAGTAGAAACCACGCTTCGACGTGCGCCGCAACCCTACTGGCCGGTACCCGAACAATGATGTCCAACGGCCCGCCCCAGGGCGACAGCACCGGGTGGGCATTGCTATATTGCAGGTCAGGTTAAGCAGAAGCCGCGGATTTTTCTCGTGCGTGGAGTTGGCATGGAGCACACCCTGCGGGTACTGGTCAGAATAGATACAAAAACGTCCTCGGCGTGCATAGAAGTGCGCGGATGCCTGGTTCCGGAGAACTGCCCGGACCTGGTGGAGATCCTTCGACATACCGCCCTGCTCGGCGCACACGTGGTCGTGAACCTCTCCCGGGCCCACCACCTGGACGCCCTGGCCATGGACGAACTCCTGGCCCGCGCCGAGGAAATCCCGCCGCAGCCCATGACCGAAGGATTCACGACGGTCTCAGTGCAAATGCCGCCCCGGATGCCGCTGTGCCCGCCGGCGGCGCCCGGGCCGCAGGCGCCCCTGGATAATCAGCAGGCCTTTGAGATGGCGTTCCTGCAGCGCACACCAGCCGTTTTCCGCCTTCCCGGATAACCGCGCCGGCCAGGATCCCGCGCAGCCCAATCACGGCGCTGCCCCGCACCGCCGGACACCGGCACCGGCACCGAACTGCCTCTTACTCCTCCTCACCGATGACGCCCGTGCCGGCCGCGGCTGCGGCGGCAATCCAGCCCGCCACGCCGCCCAATTATCAGCAGGCTTATAACTTTGGCAGGATGGTGGCAACTTATCCCGCACTATCAAGCAGGAGGTCAGCAGCATGAAGGCAGTTACGTGGCAGGGCAAGCGGAAGGTCAGCGTCGAAGAGGTTCCCGATCCGGTGATCCAGGAGCCTACGGACGCAATCATCCGGATCACCTCCACCGCACTGTGCGGCTCGGACCTGCACCTCTATGAGGTCCTGGGCCCGTACATGAACGCCGGGGACATCGTGGGACACGAGCCGATGGGCATCGTGGAAGAGATCGGCAGCGCCGTCACCAACCTCAAGCGCGGCGACCGCGTGGTGATTCCGTTCCAGATTGCCTGCGGTGAGTGCTTTATGTGCCGGCAGGGGCTGCAGACCCAGTGCGAGGTCACCCAGGTCAGGGAAAAGGGTTCCGGGGCAGCATTGTTCGGCTACTCGGAGCTCTACGGCTCTGTTCCGGGCGGCCAGGCCGAGTACCTGCGCGTTCCGCACGCAGACTATGGTCCCATCAAGGTCAGCTCCGAAGGCCCGGATGACAAGTACCTCTTCCTCTCAGACATTCTCCCCACCGCCTGGCAGGGTGTGCAGTACGCCAATGTGCCCGACGGCGGAACCCTCGCCGTTTACGGGCTCGGCCCCGTAGGCCAGTTCGCTGCGCGGATCGGCACCCACCTCGGCTACCGCGTGATTGGCATCGAGCCGCAGGCAGAGCGGCGCGAACTCGCAGCACGGCACGGCGCGGAAGTGCTGGACTTCTCCAAGGACATTGGGGACGAGCTGCGTGAGATGACCCAGGGCCGCGGTCCGGACTCCGTAGTGGACGCCGTGGGCATGGAAGCCCACGGCTCCCATGTGGGGTCTTTCGCCCAGGCTGCTGTGGGCCTGCTCCCTGATGCCCTGGCGCAGAAGGCCATGGAGACCGCCGGAACGGACCGGCTGTCCGTGCTGCACAGCGCTATTGATGCCGTGCGGCGCGGCGGCACGGTCTCACTGAGCGGCGTCTACGGCGGCACCGCCAGCCCCATGCCGCTGATGACCATGTTCGACAAGCAGCTGAACTTCCGCATGGGCCAGGCCAACGTGAAGCGGTGGATCGATGACCTGCTTCCGCTGGTGGAGGACTCCTCTGATCCGCTGGGCGTCATGGATCTGGTGACGCACCGCGCCGGGCTGGAAGCAGCCCCCGAACTGTACGAGAAGTTCCAGAAGAAGGAAGACGGGTGCATCAAGGTGGTCTTCCAGCCGGGCCTGAACCAGGCATCCTGAAGTAACTGAAACAGCTGTTCCCGCACGGGCTACCGGGCGGGAACAGCTGTTTCATGCCCTCCGAAGGCTCCAGGCCCAGCGAATAAGCGGGAGCTGCAGGGGCAGGCGCAGGGTGTGGATCACCTTGTCCCGCTCCGAACCCCGTTCCCCGAAGGCCCGCTCCAGGGCACTGAGGTGTCCGGCAATAAAGGCCACGTACATCAGTGCTGTCCCGGTTGCCGCTGCCCGCCGGGTAGCCGGCACCAGAAGCGCCCCGGCAGCGGCGGCCTCAATGACACCGCTGGCACTGATCCACTGGCTGCGCGTCAGCACGCCTAAGCGGCCGCCTTTGTCCCGGCAGAGGCTGCGGGGAACGACGGCGGCGTAAAAGCCCGGATTGCGGAAATGGTTTACTGCACTCGCAGCGAGCAGGGCAGCCATCGCGGCGGCAGAGGCGTTCTGTTTGTTCATGAGCTGCTTTCCAGGGTTTCGGCGGGCTGGGCGCTGCGGCTGCGCTGCCTGGCTTCAACGGCATGGATGGCATCCGCCGCCCGCACCAGCGCCAGGTGGGAGAACGCCTGGGGGTAGTTCCCTGCCATGCGCCCGTTCACTGTGTCATATTCCTCGCTCAGCAGGCCAACCTCATTGGCGTAGCCCACCAGCTGGTCCATGAGCCGGATGGCATCATCCAGCCGGCCCGTATGGGCATACTGCTCCACCAGCCAAAAGCTGCAGGCCAGAAAGGGATTCTCCCCCGGCTCAAGACCATCAACTCCCGTCCCGCTGCGGTACCTCAGCAGCAGCCCCTGGCTGTCGAGGAGCTCCCGCTCCAGGAAAGCCACTGTCCCCAGCATCCGCGGATCGTCATAGTCCACGAATCCGACGTGGGTGAGCTGCAGCAGGGACGCGTCCGCCTCGACAGCGCCGTAGGACTGCACAAACGTGTTCCGTCCGGCATCAAATCCACGGTCCAGGATTTCCCTACGCAGTCCGTCCCTGATCGCTTCCCACAGCTCCACCGGCCCTTCCATGCCGCCCTGGCGTGCCGCGCGGGCAGCACGGTCGAACGCCGCCCACATCATGACCCGGGACTGCGTGAAGAACCGCGGCTCTCCCCGCACTTCCCAGATTCCATGGTCAGGTTCTTCAATGTGGCGTTCCAGGAATCCCAGCAGTGCCCGCTGCAGCGGCCACGAGAAGCTGTCTTCAGCGACTCCGCGGTCCCGCAGCCTGGCCAGTGCCACCATCACTGTGCCGACGACGTCCGCCTGGTACTGCTCGACTGCACCGTTGCCGAGCCGAACCGGGATCGAGCCGGCATGGCCGGGGAACTGGGGAAGGATCTTTTCGGGCAGTTCCCGTCCGCCGTCCACGGCATACATGATCTGCAGATCGTCCGGGTCCCCGGCTACTGCCCGCAGCAGCCAGTTCCGCCAGTGCGCGGCTTCTTCGTCGTACCCGTGGGTCATCATTGCCTCGAGCGTCAGCGCCGCGTCCCGCAGCCAGCAGTACCGGTAGTCCCAGTTCCGGGAACCGCCGAATTCCTCCGGCAAAGAGGTGGTGGGTGCCGCCACAATCCCGCCGGTATCTTCATGCGTCAGTGCACGCAGCACCAGCAGCGAGCGCCGCACCGGCAGCAGATAGCGTTCCCCGTCTATGCAGAGCCCGGCCCAGTCCTGCCAGTATCTGGTGGTGCGGGCCAGGGCGGCGTCAATGTCCGCTTGCCCGGGCGTTTCACGGTGTGACGGGTACCAGAGCAGCTCGAGGTCCACGGTTTCCCCGGCACCCACCAGAAACTCCCCGGTGTGCCGGTGGTCGCTGCCGTGCGGGATGTTTCCGCCGGTCAGCACCATGGCGCTGGGACCGGCGATGGCCAGCAGCCGTTCGACGCCGCCCACGGTTTCCCGGCGCATCCAGGGCACAGTGGTGCCGTAGTTGAAACGGCACTGCAGTTCCTGGCGCATCCGCACCGTGCCGGACAGCCCCTTCACCCGCCGCACCACCGAGGCCCGCCGGTCCTTGACCGGCATGAAGTCCGTTACCAGCACCTCTCCGCTGACGGTGTGCCAGTGGGTCTGCAGGATGAAGGTGGACTCGAGGTATTCGCGCCGCAGCACCCTCGCTCCGTGCTGATCCGGTTCCAGCAGCCACCGGCCGTGATCCTCGGTGCCCAGCAGCGCCCCGAAGACGGACGGCGAGTCGAACCTGGGAAGGCACAGCCAGTCGATGCTTCCGGTTCGGGAAACCAGCGCACCGGTATGGAGGTCCGAAATCAGGGCATAATCCTCGATTGGAGTGGCCATTGCACCACTCAACCACAAGCCGCTGCAGGCGCCTACGACTGGTGCCGGGCCCGTGGCTCCTTCGCCGCCGTGATTTCCGAAAGGATGCCGCGCATCCCGGCGGGGTAATTGGTGGTGAATTCCCGGACACCCAGGCTGTAGGCGTATTCGGCGTCCCGGGGATCATCCACGGTCCAGGCGCGCACGGTGCGCCCAAGACGGACCCACTCCGAGATTCGTTCCGGGTGGGCATGCATGTACTCAACTCCCGGGCCGGCTATGCCCGCGGTCCCCGCGGCGATCAGCCCTTCCGCGTCTGCAAGGCCCGCCTCAAGCAGTGCCCTCGCGTCGCTTTCGGGGGGAAGGACGGCCTCCGCTTCGGCAACCGCGGCGGCGTCGACGTCGGACACCAGCTGGCAGAGAAATTCGGCGCCCACAGTGCGCCCCAGGTGCCTGACGGATTCGGGGCTGAAGCTCATGAAACTGACCTGGATGCTGCCAAGGCGCGAGGTGCCCGCATCCCAGCCCCGGGAGGCGAGCAGGTCCAGGACGGCATCCTCCAGCTGAATCCCGAAGGGACCGGGCTGCTTGAACTCCACTGCCAGCCCAATCTCGCGGCCGGCCCCGGCCAAAAGGTCCAGCAGTTCCGCAAGGGTCAGGAACTGCTCGCCGGCACTGCCGCGGTCTGCAGGAATATCCACACCTTTCCAGCCCGTGAAGTCGAGTTCCCGCAGCTCTGCCAGCGTGAAGCCGGACACCGGCCCGGAACCGCTGGAAGTGCGGTCCACTACCGAATCGTGCAGGAGGACGGGCTGGAGGTCGGCGCTGAGGTGGACGTCGCATTCAACGCCGTCAGCTCCTTCTGCGAGTGCCTGCAGGTAGGCAGCCCTGGTGTGCTCTGCATACTGTCCGCTGGCTCCGCGGTGGGCATAGATCTGGGGCTGCACGTGGGACCTTTCGCTGGGATTTGCCTTTTCCACGGTACGCGAGCCCGGTGCCGCCCGGAGGGAGGGCGGCCGGTGCCGAGCGTGGCGCCGCGGCCTTGCGGCTGATTAGATGGCAGTGCGTGCAGATGCGGGCCCGCACGGGAAAACCACTGCCGCAACTGAGCTGGGACTGGAGGAGCGCCGGTGAGCACACCGCTGCTGGAGAAGGATGCTGTAAAGGCCGCGGCCCTGCGGCGGATGAAGTTCATTGCCACCGGGCTGCTGGCGGTGCTGGGCATCATTTTTGTTTTCGCCTTTGCGTTCCAGGACCGCTATCCGTGGCTGCAGTACGTCCGGGCAGCCGCCGAGGGCGGCATGGTGGGCGCTTTGGCCGACTGGTTTGCCGTAACGGCGCTGTTCAAGCACCCGCTGGGCCTGAAGATCCCGCACACAGCGATCATCCCGCGCAATAAGGACCAGATCGGGGCCACGCTGGGCGATTTTGTGGAGGATAACTTCCTCTCAGACGAAGTGGTGAAGACCAAGCTCGATTCAATCGGCATCGCCCAGCGCGCCGGAGCCTGGCTGTCCCGCCCGGAGGGCGCAGAACGGGTGGCCACTGAGGGCGCCGCCGCGATCCGCGGCATCCTGCGCGTCCTGGATGACGAGGCCGTCCGTGACGTCCTGGAGTCCATGTTCCGGAGGCACGTCGTCGACGTCCCCTGGGGACCGCCGGTGGGGCGTATGGCTGAACGGGTGTTTGAGGAAGGCCACCACCACCAGCTGGTGGACCTCCTGGTGGACAGCCTCAACGACTGGGTACACCAGAATCCCGAGGTGGTCGCCCGGCTGGTAGCCGAGAGGTCGCCGTCGTGGGTTCCAGGCTTCCTTGATGACCTGGTGGGAGACCGGGTGCAGGTTGAACTGGGCCGCTTCCTGGACGCGGTGCAGGACGATCCAAACCACCAGGTCCGCCGCTCGCTGGACGAATACCTGCGCGGCCTGGCTTCCGACCTGCAGCATGACCCCGGGGCAATGGCCAAGGCGGAGCGGATCAAGGAGCAGGTGCTCGATGATCCGCGGGTGAAGGAATTAATGGCGCAGACCTGGGCAACCATCAAGGGCGCCCTGGCCAACGCCGTGGATGACCCCGACAGCGAGCTCACCGCCAACTTCAAGTCCGCCGTGCAGGACTTCGGCACCAGGCTGGTAACCGAACCCGAGCTGGCCGCAAAGGTCAACGCCTACGTGGGCGACGCCGCGGGGTACCTGGTGCGGACGTACCGGAAGGACATTGCCGGCGTCATCACCGAGACGGTGGAGCGGTGGGACGCGGAAGAGACCTCAGAGAAAATCGAACTGCAGGTCGGCAAGGACCTGCAGTTCATCCGGATCAACGGCACCGTGGTGGGTTCCCTGGCCGGGTTGGCCATCTTCTCAGTGGCCCACGCAATCTTCGGCTAGGCGCGCGGGTTCTCCGGCAGTGCCTGAATTTCCGCCGCCAGTTCGCCCGGAATTGTGTCCGGAGCTTCCCCAAAGGCACGGTGGGCTGCCTTGATGACCGAGCGGCCCATCGTATAGTTGCCGGCTCCGCCGATGACGGCACCGACGCCCAGCGGCAGGGCGCGGCCAATGATTACGGACCCCTGGCGGGCCAGCATCCTCTTCATGAACTGCTTGCGGATGGTCGTTCCAATAGTGCCCAGCACTCCGGAGGACGCTCCGCCAATCGCACTTCCCCACGGCTGGCCCTTGCTTAGCTGCTGCATCATGGCTGTGCCCTCTTCGCCCAGCATGATGGCCATGACCACGGTGCGTGAACGGTCAGGATCCTGCAGCCGGATGCCGTGGAGCTCAGCCACTGACTGCGCGTACAGGGCGGTGGCTTCGAGAAAGCCGACGGTCGCTGCAACGGAGAGTCCGAGCGCTGCGGCCGTGCCCACGGCGGGTACGACGGCGGTGGCACCGACGGCGGCGCCGCCGCCGGCCACGGCCGCGAGGTAATGGTGCTCGAGGATCTTCACCAGCTCGGCGGCGGAAGCTTCGGGATGCCTGCGCTGCAGCCGGCGGATATTCGCCAGCACCAGCGGCCGCTGGACCTCCACTGCCCGCTCAATGCCCCTGGCAATGTGGGACTTGGGGCGGCCGTCACGGTCAAAAACGGCGCCGCCGGCGAGCCGGAGCGCACTGTTCGTTTTGAAGCCCATGGATGCTCCTTTGTAGTTTCCGGACACACACTGGCACCGGTATCGCTGATTAAGCCTACGTGAGGGGACTTAAACCTGAACGGGCCCACGGAATCAGATTCCGTGGACCCGTTGGTCGGAAGCGGGCCGTGCCCGCCGCCTGCACTGGTTAGGCGCGAGCACCGCGCTTGGTGATCATGCCGTAAACCAGCAGAACGATCAGCGAACCGAGGATGGCAACGATCCAGGTCTGGATCGAGAAGAACTCCTCGAGGCCGATACCGAAAATCGCGTTGCCGATGAAGCCGCCCAGCAGGGCGCCAACGACACCGAGCACGAGGGTGATAACCCATCCGCCGCCCTGGCGTCCCGGAAGCAGGGCCTTCGCAATGGCGCCTGCAATAAGTCCCAGAATAAGGAAAGCAATGATACCCATGTGAATACTCCTTGCTGTGTGTGAGTGACTAGTGAAAGCCTGCGTGGCCTGTGGGCCGCGCTTTCCATAAGCCTACTTCATAAGCATGCTTATGCGAAGTCATACCGGCCCAAAAACAGGCCATCAAGAACATAATGCCTAGTCAGAGCCATAATCAGTGACCTTATTTTTTTCTGCAGACACAGCAAATCTGCGCAGGAAAACGCCCAAATCGCGCAGTTCATCCGCACCAATCCGATGCCCCATACCGGGATAGGTCCGGGCGGTGAGCATTGTGTTTTCTTCCAGCCAGGCCGACGCCGCGGCAACGGCATCCGGATGGATTACCCAGTCGGCCCGGTCCCTGCCCCAGAAAAACGGCGGACGCACTTCCAGCGGTTCCGCCATGGCCAGGAGCTGGCTTTCCACGATGAACCCGGAGAGCCCCGCTGCACAGCTGAATCCACCCGGCCGCAGGCGCAGCGCGCACACCGCCATGGCCATGCCCTGCGAGAAACCCAGAAGGGAAACCCCGGTGAAGTTCCCCTTCTTCCTCAGCTCGTCAATCGTGGCAAGGAGACTGGTGCCCGCGGCGAGGACTTCCGCCTCATCCGAGGCCAGCAGGGGATCCAGCAGGAACCATCCGTACCGCCCGCCGACATCGAACGTGCCGCGCAGCGCAGCGCCGGTCACACCTGGGGGAAGGTGGTCAAAGAGCGGAGCCAGCGCCGTCTCATCCGAGCCGTAGCCATGGAGCATAACGAGCAGATGAGTGCCCGCGCGTGCGTTTTCGGGGACGGACCAGGAGACGTGGTGCATGGCTCCAGCCTAGGCCGAACGGGCCCGGCGGACGTTTGCGCCGGGACGATCCCGCCCGGCGTCCAGACCATTGCAATGAACTGGTGGGGAACCTACCGTTGCAGAAAGCGCATGGACGTGCGCCGCAGCCACTGAATGCGGGGGCACATGTACGCAGGAAAGAATGCTGGCTCCGTAGTTACGCTCACCGCCAACCCGAGCCTTGACCGGACAGTAGAGCTCGCCGGAGTCCTGGTCCGCGGTGCGGTGCAACGGGCTGCGGGGGTCCATGAGGAACCGGGCGGCAAAGGTGTAAACGTCTGCCGCGCCCTCAGCGCCTCGGGTGTGCCGAGCGTCGCCGTGCTTCCGGGAGACAATTCGGATCCCGTCATGCAGGCACTTCGAACCACGGGCATAGCGCACCGGAACCTTCCCATTGGCGCACCGCTGCGGGCCAACCTCACTTTGACTGAGCCGGACGGCACCACCACAAAGGTCAACCTTCCGGGCCCGGAGCTGGGCCTGCCGGTGCAGGAAAGCCTGCTGGCGCTGACCGTCGATACGTGCGGCGGCCCGGACGGAACCCTGCCTGCCAGCTGGCTAGTCCTGGCAGGCTCCCTTCCGCCGGGCGTACCGCCGGACTATTACGCCGTCGTCGCACATGCTCTCCGAAACCGCTTCGGTGCCGCCTCGCCGCGGCTGGCGATCGATTCTTCAGGGCCTCCCCTGCTCGGCGCACTGCTGCATGAGGCTATGCCTGACCTGCTTAAGCCAAACGGGGAAGAGCTGGCCGAAGTGACCGGAATAGCCACGGGGGACGAGCTGGAAGCCAACCCCGGCCTGGCAGCGGCAGCAGCCCAGACCCTGATCGAACGCGGAGTCGGTGCGGTACTGGCCACTCTCGGCGCCAGGGGCGCGCTGCTGGTGACTGCCGACGGCGCCTGGCTTGCCACCCGCCCGCCGGTCACCCCGAGGTCGACGGTTGGTGCCGGCGATTCCTCACTGGCCGGCTACCTCCTGGCAGAAACGGCAGGCAAGGCGCCGCCTGACTGTCTGCGGCAGGCCGTCGCGCACGGAGCTGCGGCGGCAGCGCTGCCCGGAACCACCGTGCCGTCCGTCGCAGAAACCGAGCCTGAAGCCGTGACGGTGGAACGGCTGGAGCTTCATCCCGTGCCCGCTTCCGGAACCAGGCGTGGACCGGCACCAAACACGCCGAAGGAGAACAGCTGATGTCAGACCTGATCACCCCGGACCTGGTAACCCTGGACCAGGACCTCGGCACCTCCAAAGACGCTGTCATCCGCCATCTGGCAGAAAGAGTGGTGGCAGCGGGGCGGGCAACCGGCTTCGACGGGCTGTACGCGGACGCGATGGCCCGCGAGCAGAAGACTGCCACCGGGGTTCCCGGCGGCATCGCAATTCCCCACTGCCGTTCCGCTTCCGTCACCACCCCCAGCCTGGCCATGGCCCGGCTGAAACCGCCCGTGGACTGGGGCGCCAAGGATGGTCCGGCGGACATTGTGTTCTTCATTGCGGCACCTGAGGGCGCTGACCAGGAGCACCTGCAGCTGCTGGCCAAGCTCGCCCGGTCACTGATCAAAAAGGACTTCACGGGGGCGCTGAGGACGGCTTCAACGCCCCAGGAGATTGTGGCCCTCGTCAACGGGGCACTGGGGCTCGGTCCTGCACCGGAGACATCACAGGCATCCGGGACAGCGGGCGGGGAATCCGAAAGCCCGGCCGGGGGCAGGCACGTGGGTGGGGCTGAAGCCACCGGCGCCACTGCGGCCGGAACTGCTGCCGGTGCGGCAGCCGGCGCGTCCGCAGCCCATGCGGGCAACGCCTCCGGGGAGGTCCACGGAGGTTCGGGGACCGCTACTTCCGGTGAGCCCCCGGCGTCAGCCACAGGTCCGAGGCCGGAAAAGCTCGTGGCCGTAACGGCCTGCCCCACGGGAATTGCCCACACCTACATGGCTGCGGATTCGCTGGCTGCGGCAGCCGCTGAGCGGGGCATTGACCTCCAGGTAGAAACGCAGGGGTCCGCGGGTTCCACCCCGCTGGATCCGGACGTGATCAAGAATGCCGACGCCGTGATCTTCGCCGTCGACGTTGATGTCCGGGACAAAGGCAGGTTTGCCGGAAAACCGGTAATCAGCGGCCCGGTGAAGCGCGGCATTGACGAGCCCGGCGTGATGATCGACGAGGCCCTGGCTGCGGCCAAGGATCCCAATGCCCGGACAGTGTCCGGCGGCGGCGGGGGCGGGGAAGAACGCGCTTCGAGCAGCGGGGAAAACTTTGGCGGACAGCTGAAGCGGGCGCTGCTGACCGGCGTCAGTTACATGATTCCGTTCGTGGCCGGCGGCGGCCTGCTGATCGCTCTGGGCTTCCTGCTCGGCGGCTACGAACTCTCTCTTTCAAATGATGAGGGCGTAGCCAACGGCGACATCATCCTGGACGGGACCAGCATCTTCTCCCTTCCCCCTGATGGGCTGCTGGCTTACCTGGGGGCGGTGTTCTGGAAGATCGGCAACATCTCCCTCGGCTTCCTGGTCCCGGCACTGGCGGGCTACATCGCCTACGCCCTGGCTGACCGCCCGGGCATCGCCCCCGGGTTTACCGCCGGCGCCGTCGCCCTGTACATGGACGCAGGCTTCCTCGGGGGCATTGCCGGTGGCCTGCTCGCCGGTTATGTGGCGATGTGGGTGGGCGGCTGGAAGGTGCCAAGCTGGCTGCGCGGACTGATGCCGGTGGTCATCATTCCGCTCATCGCCTCTCTCATAGCCTCCGGCCTGCTGCTGCTGGTGCTCGGCGGTCCCATCGCGGCGCTGACCCTCGCCCTGAATGACTGGCTGTCCGGGCTCACCGGAGTCGCCGCCATCGGGCTCGGCGTGATCCTGGGCCTGATGATGGGCGCGGACCTCGGCGGACCGATCAACAAGGTTGCCTATGCCTTCGCCGTCGCAGGCCTGGGCGAGGGGGCCTTCGACAACCAGGCACCCTGGCAGATCATGGCCGCCGTGATGGCCGCAGGCATGGTCCCGCCGCTTGGCATGGCACTGGCCACCGTCCTGGACAAGAGCCAGTTCTCCATGGCCCTGAGGGAGAACGGCAAGGCCGCCTGGCTGCTGGGAGCCGCGTTTATATCCGAAGGTGCAATCCCGTTCGCTGCCGCGGATCCGCTTCGCGTCATCCCCTCCACCATGCTTGGCGGGGCCACGGCAGGCGCCATCTGCATGGCTGCCGGGGTAACCTCGCAGGCACCGCACGGCGGAATCTTCGTATTCTTCGCCATCGGCAACATCTTCATGTTCATCGTGGCCATCCTGGCGGGTATGGTCGTCAGCGCACTGGTCCTGGTCGGACTCAAACGCCTGACCGCACCCAAGCGAACCGAGGAGCCCGTCGTTGCGTAGGATTCCGGTTTTGATTTACAGGAAGGTTCACTGATGCGCACCATTAAAGGAATCGGAGTCAGTCCCGGCCGGGTCCTGGGGCCTTCACTGCGGATGCCGCCGCCCGTGCCGGAACCCGACGCCGAATCCAAATACGCGCCGGAGAGCTCGGTTGACGAGGAGAAGGCACGGCTCAAGGATGCTGCGGAGGCGGTCCGTGAGGACCTGAAGCGGCGCTCCTCAGTCGCCTCCGGCGATGCCAAGGCGGTCCTGGACGCCACGGCAATGATGGCTACCGACCCGATGCTGCTCAAGGCGGCCGGGAAACACATCAACCAGGGCATGGCCGCGGACCGCGCCATCTGGGAAGCCGGGCTCGAGGTGGCTGCGATGCTGCAGGGCCTTGGCGGATATATGGCTGAACGGACCCAGGATGTCCTGGACGTCCGGGCCCGCATCGTCGCGCAGCTGGACGGGCTGCCCCCACCGGGGATCCCGGCGTCGGACGTTCCCTTCATCCTTACCGCGGAAGAACTTGCCCCCGCGGACACCGCCACGCTGGATCCTTCCCTGGTCGTGGGACTGGTCACCAGCGGCGGCGGCCCGCAGTCCCACACCGCCATTCTGGCCCGTTCCCTCGGACTGCCCGCCGTAGTGGGCGCAGGGAGCGCCGACTCAATTGTTGACGGCGCGGAAATCTACCTGGACGGCGCCACCGGCACGGTGGTGGTAAACCCGGGAGTAGCCGAGCGCGAAGCTGCCCAGAAGTACGCGTCCCGCGCGTCACTTCCGGCTTTCAACGGGACCGGTACGACGTCGGACGGACACCGGGTGCCGCTGCTCGCCAACGTGGGTTCGGGCAGGGACGCGGCGGCGGCAGCTGCTGCCGGCGCGGAGGGCGTGGGACTGCTGCGCACCGAGTTCTGCTTTTTGGGCCGGGACTCGGAGCCCAGCCAGGAGGAGCAGGTCGCCGCCTACGGTGCGGTCTTCGAGGCCTTCCCCGGACGGAAGGTGGTGGTTCGGACGCTCGACGCCGGGGCGGACAAGCCGCTGCCGTTCCTTACCGACACGACTGAGCCCAACCCGGCGCTCGGTGTGCGCGGGTTTCGGACGGACCGTTCATCCCCCGGAGTGCTCGCCCGCCAGCTTGAAGCAATCGCGCTGGCTGCCGGTTCGCATGAGAGCGATGTCTGGGTCATGGCACCCATGATCGCCACCGCCGACGAAGCCTCCGATTTCGCCGTCATGTGCGCCGCCGCCGGGCTGGCGACACCAGGTGTGATGATCGAAGTGCCCGCGGCTGCCATCAAGGCAGAGACCGTGCTGTCCAAGGTGAAGTTCGCCTCCCTGGGAACCAACGACCTCACGCAGTACACCATGGCCGCTGACCGCCAGCTTGGCACGCTTGCCTCCCTGAATGACCCCTGGCAGCCCGCAGTACTGCAGCTGATCGCCCTAACCGTGAAGGGCGGTGCCCTGGCCGGAGCAGCGGACAGCGTTCCGCGCAGCGTCGGAGTCTGCGGTGAGGCTGCCGCCGACCCCGCACTCGCCGTCGTGCTTACCGGAATCGGCGTGAACACACTGTCCATGACTCCCCGGGCGCTTGCCACCGTTGGAGCCGTGCTGGCCTCGGTAACCCTGGCCGAGGCTCAGGAACTGGCCGGGATTGCCCTGGTCGCCAGGACTGCGGCGGAAGCGCGGACACAGGTCCGGAGCAGGCTGCCCGTCCTTGAGCAACTCGGCCTCTAACAGGACTCCCAACAAGCCAGCAGGACCAACCGGAAGGAAGACCCCGATGCCAGAACGCGAAGCCACCATAGCCAGCAGCGTGGGGCTGCACGCCCGCCCCGCTTCACTTTTTGCCGAAGCCGCTGCCGCCCAGCCTGTGGAAGTCACCATCGCCATGCAGGGCGAACCTGCCGAAGAGGCAATGGACGCCTCCAGCATGCTCTCGCTCATGAGTCTGGGCGCTTCCCACGGGGACGTTGTGGTCCTGCGAGCGGACGGAGAGGGAGCAGACGATGCGCTGGACGCACTGGTCAAGATCCTGGAAACGGATCTGGACGCAACCTAGCCCCGTAGCAGACGGGGTTAAAGGAGCGAAGCCAGCGGCCGATGGCCGCTGGCTTCGCTGGCAACTTCACGCTGACCCCCCACAGGCAGCGGACGTTACACATTCATTAGTCTGGCACAGCGTCATGAATTTGTGAACGAAGAAGGTGAAATTCAGCTCACATTTCCGTAACGCTCGCGCAGCAGGTTCGCCTTGGGCCGCCGGGTGCTGAGACGGTGCGATATCCACATCACCGTCAGTCCCAGCACCACCAGGATCACGGCGGAGAACGGCAGGATCAGCATAAACGCGCCAAGCTTGCCGAAAAGGGTCAATACCGCGAAGACGACCACCACTGCCAGCCCCGCACCAAACAGTCCGGAACCGGTCCGGTGGGCTGGCCGGTACCGGCGGTTCCACGACGCCGCAAGCGCCGGCAGGCTGATGCACGCTGCCACATACGCCGGATAGAGCCGGCCCAGATGCGCATAGATGTGCACTGACTCCTGGTCATCGAAGGCATAAAGGCCCGTCGAGGTATAGGGCAGCTCGCTGACGGCAAAGAAGTAGATCGTGAGCAGGACCGTGGCTCCGAGGACAGCCAGGCCAACCGGGCCGGCTACGGCGCTGCGCGCGCGGGGCGCACCAAACGCGGCCGCGCCCTTGAACCCGAGAATGGTGAACACCGCATAGAGGGAGATCCGAAGCACCAGGTTGGCCACATTAACGCCGCCAAGCAGTGAGTCGATGAACTCATAGAACACGGACAGGCTCAGGCCGGTGGAAACTGCCATCAGCACCAGGCAGGCAAACATGCTCCGGTTCCGTCCGCGGATGGCGTCCGGCAGCCGGATCAGCGCAAAAAGCGCGCTAACCGCGAATGCCAGCACCTGGACAACGAATCCTGCGGTCATCCCAAATTCTCCAAGAGTGCGTGGTTGTATTTTTCGTCCTGTTCCCGCTTGCGCAGGACTTTGCCAAGGGCATCAAGCCGATCCCTGGCCAGGGCCACAAGCTCGGCGTCGGAAAGCTCAGCCAGTGCAGCTTCCCGGCCCCTGGGCGGCCATCCCCCTTCATTCGGCTGAAGTACGCCGGTGACGACGAGTCCGCTGGTCAGGGATACCCCTGCGATGCGTGCAGCCTGAATGGCGAGCCTGGGCGCAAGGCGTCCGGCTGTGAGCTGTGCCGAAATATTCTGCGGGGCGATCCCAGTTGCGGCGGAGAGCTGCTGGCGAAGATCGCCTGGATCAACGGCCTCGAACCAGGGGCGCACCGCTATCGATTCCGCGTATTCGGCAACCCTGGGGGCCGCGGGATGATCTTCATCAGCATCGGTCCGGCTCAGCAGATACCTCAGGATGTCCCGGTAGGGCACCTGGCTGATCAGTTCTTCCGGCGTCGGATCCCGCCTGCCGGCGGCGAGGTCCTGGTATCCCTCAAACGAGGACAGCGTGACGACTGGATCCTGGCCGTAGGCCCTTGCTGCGCTCACCACGGTGGAGACGGATACCTTGCCCCGCACCAGCTGCTGGGCCAGGGTTGAGCGCTTGATCCCCGTTCTGCGGCAGAGATCCGCCGTGGATTCTTCGGGTGCCATAAGGGTCCGCCAAGCTTGGAAGGCCTTTGCGGAAACTCCCATTAGACCCCCCGATACTGCTTGATTGGATTCCCAGCGACCGGATCAGTATACTTCTAGCACTGGCTCCCCCCTCTGCGTTCCCCCCATATGCAGAGGCGGGAGCCAGCTCCAATTAACGGACCGGCACTGCGCACGGGACAGCACTGCGCACGGGGCGGCCTTAGCCGGCCCGCCTGCGTGCAGCTTCAAGCGCCTGCTCCCAGGCCGACTCCAGCTCCTGAACAGCGGATCCGTAGCGGTTCACCGCATCTTCATCCGCAGCATCATCCGAAGCCGCTTCCTGCGCCGCCTGCGCCTCACGTGAAGCACGCGCCAGCAGGCTGGTTTCCTTCTCCCGAACATCAGCCAGACCGGGGTACTCAGCACCCTTCCACGGATCGAGTTCGTAGGAGCTCCACTCCAGCAGGACCGCTTCCCTCCTCTTGCGCAGGGAATCCAGGCGGCGGTTCCTGAGCTTCCGGGCCCTGGCCAGCTTCCTGGCCCGCTGACGCCGAGCCAGCCAGTACCACGAGCCCGCGGCACCGCCCAGCACCAGGATCCCTGTCACGGCCGCAGCACCCGTTGCTGCCAGGCCCGCCCAGGCTATTGCCGCAACGGCCGCCAGCCCTCCGGTCAGCCCAACCCAGAAAAGCCGCTCACCGTCCTCCCGGCGAAGTGCAGAATCCAGGGCCGGCGCAGTCAGTCCAACCGCAGCAGCGGCAAGCAGCAGGGCCGGGAGGGCAGCGAAGAGGCTCCCATCCATGCCTGGCATATCGTCAACCCCCTTCCGGCGCACGCGCACAGCGAAGCGCAAACGTGGCACAGCGATTACCAAGTATGCTGACATTCAGCGTTTTCCGCAGTTTCTCCGGAAGACTCAAGCATCGCATGACGCCTCACAGCTAAGGAATGACATGTTGGTACCTGCTCCGCGCGGGGAGCTCTCCGCCTCGCTACTGAACGTGCTGCATGCCGGCCCACAGGCCACGGCTGCAATGTACGGACAGCTGGACGAAACCGCGGCCCGGGCATTGGCCGCGGACCCTGATGTACTGCGCTCCGATGACCTGCAGCTGACCCTTTTCTGCCTCTATGAACTGCACTACAGCGGACTAGACGGCATTGACCCGGACATGGAATGGCAGCCGGAACTGATCCGCGTTCGAAGGGACATCGAGGCTGCATTTGAGGCCGCCCTCCGCCGGACCGTACCGGTACCGCGGGCTCCTGCTCCGGAGGCTGAAGCAGTGGCCAGCACCCTGTTCAGGCTTGCTGCCGAAGACCACGGTCCCAGCGTTTCGCGGTTCATAGCCCGGCACGCCACGACTGACCAGCTGCGGGAGTTCCTGGTGCTCCGCTCGATCTACCAGCTGCGGGAAGCCGACCCCCACAGCTGGGCCATTCCCCGCCTGCCAGTGGGACGGGCCAAGGCCGCCCTCGTGGAAATCCAGGCGGATGAGTACGGCGGCGGACGTCCGGAGCGGATGCATTCGCACCTCTTCGCCCGCACCATGGCTGGCCTGGACCTGGACACGCGCTACGGCTACTACCTGGACCAGGCTCCGGCACTGGTGCTCGCCTCATCCAACGCCATGTCCCTGTTCGGCATGAACCGGCGGCTGCGGGGATGCATCGCCGGACATCTCGCAGCGTTCGAAATGACCTCTTCAATCCCCAACTCCTTCTACGCCCGCGGCTTCAAGCGCGCCGGCTACGGGCCCGATGTCACCTTCTACTTCGATGAGCATGTGGAGGCAGACGCCGTGCACGAGCAGATTGCGGCGAGGGACCTCGCAGGCGGCCTCGCAGAGTCCGAACCGGAGCTGCTGGAGGACATCCTCTTCGGCGCCTCGACCGTCCTGACACTGGACGCGATGCTGGGCGAAGAACAGCTCGCTGCCTGGAAGGAAGGTCGGTCAGCCCTCCGGGAGGCTTCTCCCACCAGCATTGACATGCAGACGCTGGCTGCCGATGCCGCTGCTTCGGGGGTTCCGGCATGAGCGCCCAAAAGGGCCAGGACAGTGTGTCCGTGGGCCGCTCGGGAGTCACCGTGGTTCCGGCCGCGGGCACTGAGGCGGCGGCAGACTTTTCGGTGACCGAATGTCCCGGCGGTCCGCTTCTTGTGCGCGGAGAATTTGAGGTTCAGGACGCTGACGGCGCTGCCATCCCAAAGAACCGCGAAACTGTAGCGCTGTGCCGCTGCTCAGGCTCCCGGATCAAGCCCTGGTGCGACGGCACCCACAAACTGCTCAGGGGCGCATCTGAAAACTAGCCCGGCGGACTGCCAAAGACCCCGGACGCAAAACACCCCGGCTCCAAAAGGAACCGGGGTGTTTTGCTGCCGTACGGCATGAGGGTGGGCCCTGTGGGGCTCGAACCCACGACCCACGGATTAAAAGTCCGATGCTCTACCAACTGAGCTAAAGGCCCCCCATCGTCGCGGCAGGAACACACCCGCCACTTCGACTTTCCCACTTTATCGCACGCGTTGGGAATCGTGGAAACCCCTTGGGCACGGCTGTCCGCCGCTTTGGCGTGCGCTGTTTCCGCCAGCCGGAAGCCACCTCGATTCACAACACCGGCGGGAGTATTCTCAAAACATGACTGAGTCGAATGCATCGGTTCCCCGTCACCACAAGCCCAAGCTGTACGCACCCATGGACTTCGCCAACCACCCCGGCGGCGCTGATCCGGCCCGGGTGTCCGAGGCCGCCCACCTGGCCGCGCAGGCCCTGGTGCACCACGGCAGGGAAAGCGACGACCCCGAGGTCACACGCCGCCTGGTCGAGCTGGCGGACCGGCAGGGCCTGGAGGCCGTCGCGGAAATCTGGGCCACCAGTCCGGCCCGGTCCCTGCCCGGCGCCCTGTGGCGGCTTTATGCCCTGCGGGCAGCGGTCCAGCAAAACCCCGAAAAAGTGGCTGCCTACTATGCCGCCGGCAAGGAAGCCGCGCAGGTCTCGAAAGTCGTGGCAGGCGTCGCCGAGCCGCTTGGCGCTGACGAAGTGCGGGCCATGGCGGACACCATCCTTTCCGGCGCCTTTGAAGGAGACTTCGACGTCGCCCTGGAGCGTTTCGCCGCTTTCTGCCGGGTAGTTGCGCTGGGTGAAACCCATCACGCGGACTCAACGGAATCGGCCAGCGCCGAGCGCGCCACGGAGCTCACCCGCAGGGCCCGCCAGCTGATCCTTACTGCCGAAGACCTTGAACATTCGGCCGAATCCTGGCGGCGCGGAGAGCTCGACTGACCACGTTGGGTCCCCGTGCCAGCCTGTGGACAGCCCGGTTGACATCAGGGACGGGGAGTAGAAAACTGAAAGTGGTGTCGGACCGCGGAACCCCCGGGCTTCAACTTAGAGCCGCTTCGAGCGGCCTTCCGCCGAGAGGCGCTCCCGGTCCGGCACCGTTACTCTTTTCCGCATCGGATATTCTTACCGGTGTGATGACCCTCCAGCCCAACAGGTCAGTCCTGTGAAGCTCCGGCTGTTTCCCCAGGAAAACGCCGGCCTTGACCTTCTTTCCCGAATGGCTGCGCAGGCGGTCCGAGGCACAGCAACGCTCTCCGAAGCACTCGGCGCCGATCCTTCGGAATTCGCCCGGCTCGCAGAAGAACTGCACGCGTTTGAGGCCGAAACGACGGACCTGCATTTTGCGCTCATGACGCAAATGCGCACCAGTTTCATTAACCCCCTGCCGCGCGAGGACCTGTACGACATCTCACTGATCCTGCTCGCCCTGATGGAACGGCTGGACAGCGCCGCTGAAATCATTTCGCTCTACCGGCTGACCAACGTCTCCGGCCGGGCCGCCGAGCAGCTCGAAGTGCTGGGCCGGCAGGCCGAGCTCTCCGTCGCAGCCATGCGCACCCTGGCCTCCATGGACGATCTGGAGGACTACTGGATCGAGATGCTCCGCCTGAGCAAACGCGTGGAGCGCACGCACCGCATGTGGCTGGCTGAGCTCATCCACGACCATAAGGCCCTGGTCTACATCCGGCACCGGGATCTGGCAGACCAGCTCGCAGCGGCCTCCAAGGAGTTCCGCAGGCTGGGCACCTACGTGGGCAACATCCTGGTCCGGGAATCGTAGTTGACCACCGTACTGCTGGTGGCAGTGTTCGTCTTCGCCGGCGCATACGCCTTTATCAACGGTTTCCACGATGTCTCCAACTCCGTTGCGGCCGCGATCCGCACCCGTGCACTCACGCCGGGAGTCGCCGTCGTGCTTGCCAGCGTCTTCAATCTCCTGGGTGCACTGATAAGTACGGCGCTGGCGCTGGTCCTGGCCGACCTCTTCGTCAAACTGCCTGCCGGCAGCAACGGGCTCGGCATCCTGATAGCAGGGCTTGCAGCAGCCTGTGCGTGGGGCCTGTGGACCTGGTGGCGCAGGATGCCCTCTTCCTCCACCCACGCCCTGATAGGCGGCATAGTGGGCTCAGGAGCCGCCTCCACACTGGTGGGCGGGCCAAGCATCAGCGAATCGATCCAGCTTCTGTGGGAGCAGATCGCGCTGCCCCTGCTGCTCTCGCCGCTGATTGCCTTCGTCCTCGCCTATCTGCTGGTGTACCCGGTGATGTGGCTGATGCGTTACAGCTCGCTGCGCCGGGGTGATGCCGGCAACCGCATTGCACAGTCAGTGCTCTCCGCTGCGTTTTCCCTGGGCCACGGCATGCAGGACGGCCAGCGGACAATGGCCGTGCTGGTGCTGGGGCTCGTGGCAGCCGGGTATTCCACCGGCGCAGAGATCCCCTGGGGTGTGCAGGCCTTCGCCGGGGCTGCCCTCGCCCTCGGCGCACTGTTCGGCGGCTGGCGCATCACCCATACCCTGGGCTACCGGCTGGTGCGGATCGACCCGCTGCGCGGCATGAGCGCCCAGGCAGTGGCCACCGGGATGCTCTTCCTGGGCGGACTGTGGCTGCACATCCCGCTCTCCAGCACCCAGACCATGACCAGCGCAATCGTCGGCGCAGGGGCGAACCGCAGGTTTGCCGCGGTACGGTTCATTCCCCTCCGGGAAATCCTGGTGACCTGGCTGGTAACCGCTCCCGCCGCTGCCCTGCTGGGCGGCATCTTCTATCTCGCGCTCAGTCCGCTTCTCTGAGGCCCTCAGCGCCCGTCTCCGCCCTCTGCACCCCCGGACCCCATAAACACCCACCGAGATAGCAGAAACTGCCCGATACGGGGCTGTAACGGGCAGTTTCTGCGATGTCGATGGGTGAGGTGCGGGGCGGGTTTACCCGAAGCGGCCGGAGACGTAGTCCTCAGTGGCCTTCACCGACGGGTTGTTGAAGATGACGGTGGTGTCGTCGTACTCGATCAGCTTGCCGGGCTTGCCGGTGCCGGCGATGTTGAAGAACGCCGTCTTGTCCGAGACGCGTGCTGCCTGCTGCATGTTGTGGGTGACGATCACGACCGTGTAGTCGCTCTTCAGCTCCTCGATCAGGTCCTCAATAGCCAGGGTGGAGATCGGGTCCAGGGCGGAACACGGCTCGTCCATGAGAATCACCTCAGGTGAGACCGCAATCGCGCGGGCGATGCAGAGGCGCTGCTGCTGGCCGCCGGAGAGACCGGAGCCGGGCTTGTCCAGCCGGTCCTTGACCTCGCGCCACAGGTTGGCGCCGGTGAGGGACTTCTCCACCAGATCGTCTGCGTCGGAGCGGGAGATCCGCTTGTTGTTCAGCTTCACGCCGGCCAGAACGTTGTCCCGGATGGACATGGTGGGGAAGGGATTGGGCCGCTGGAAGACCATACCGATGTGGCTGCGCACGGTCACGGGGTCCACGCCGGCGCCGTAGAGGTTCTCGCCGTCCAGCAGGACTTCGCCCTCTACCCGGGCTCCGGGCAGCACTTCATGCATGCGGTTCAGCGTGCGCAGGAAGGTTGACTTGCCGCAGCCCGAGGGGCCAATGAACGCGGTAACGGAACGCGCATCGATCTTGATGCTGACGTCTTCTACCGCCAGGAAGTCGCCGTAGTAGACGTTGAGGTCCTTGACGTCGATTCGCTTGGACATTTAGTTCCTTCTGTTCTTTTCCTCCGGAGCACCCGTATAGGTTCTCCGGTGCCGCCGCAGCGGCCGGGGCTTTGGGATCAGCGGCCGGTCTTGGGCGCGAAGATTCGGGCAACCAGCCGGGCGCCGAGGTTCAGCAGCATGACCATGAGGATCAGCAGCAGTGCCGCGGCCCAGGCGCGCTGGGTACTCGGATCGGTGTTGGTCGGAGAAGTGGGGCTCATCAGCTGACGGTAGATGAACGTGGGGAGGCTGGCCATCCAGCCGGCAAACACGTTCAGGTTGATCGTGTTCACGAACCCGGCAGTCACCAGCAGCGGAGCGGTTTCGCCGATCACGCGGGCAATGGCAAGCGTAACGCCGGAGGCGATGCCGGAGATGGCCGTGGGAACAACAACCTTCAGGATGGTCCGCCACTTCCGAACGCCCAGGGCATAGGACGCTTCCCGCAGTTCGTTGGGAACGATCTTCAGCATTTCCTCCGTGGAACGCACCACCACGGGGATCATCAGGACAGAAAGCGCGACGGCGGCAACGAAGCCGGTGCGTGTGCCCGGTCCGAAGATCAAACCGAAGAACGCTGCGGCGAAGAGTCCGGCCACGATCGAGGGGATGCCGGTCATAACGTCCACGAAGAAGGTGATGGCCCGGGCCAGCGGCCCGCCCTTGCTGTACTCAACCAGGTAGACAGCGGTGAGCAGTCCGATGGGCACGGAGATGATGGTTGCCCAGAGGGTGATCAGCAGTGTGCCCATGATCGCGTGGTAGGCACCGCCGAGGACCGGGGTCCCGTTTTCAACAGTGTTGTTGTCCACGGTTCCGGTCATGCCGCCCATGGAGGTGAACAGGAAGTCTCCGCTGAGTCCGGGAATGCCGCGGACCAGGACCGTGAAAATCACTGAGACCAGCGGTACCAGCGCCAGGATGAAGGCACCGTAGATCAGGTTGGTGGCGAAGCGGTCCGTTGCGCGCCGGCTGCCTTCAACGATGCGGGTGGCGAGGGTGCTGCCGGCTACGAAGAGGACGGCGGCAAAGATGGCGAACGTGGCGATGCTGAACCCCAGCAGCGCCGAAAGGGCTGCACCCAGGACGATCGAGGCGGCCAGGATGGCCCACAGTGCCCAGCCGGGCAGCTGGTTCTTGGTCAGCGACGAGGAGCGGGTCAGTGCGGTTTCAATCATCAGTTGGCTCCCGAGAATTCTTTGTGGCGGCTGATGATCCAGCGGGCAATGACGTTCACGATCAGGGTGATCACGAACAGGACCAGGCCGGCAGCGATCAGCTCAGAGAGGCGCAGGCCATAGGCCTCGGGGAAGTTCAGCGCGATTTCCGCGGCGATTGTCTGGTTGCCGGGCCGGATCAGGCTGGCGATCAGGCCGCCGGAGGAAAGCACCAGCGCCACTGCCATGGTTTCACCCAGGGCGCGGCCCAGGCCAAGCATGATGGCGCTGATGATGCCCGGTCTGGCGAAGGGGAGGACGGCCATGCGGATCATTTCCCAGCGGGTGGCGCCCATGGCCAGGGCGGCTTCCTCATGCAGCTTCGGAGTCTGCAGGAAGATTTCGCGGCTCAGGGAGGTGATGATCGGAAGCACCATGACGGACAGGACGATTCCCGCGGTGAGCATTGTCTTGCCGGTCTGGCTGGCCGGTCCGGTGAATAGGGGGAACCAGCCGGCGTTTTCAGCGAGCCAGTTGTACGGCCCCACCAGTGCCGGCGCCAGCACGGTCATACCCCACGCGCCGTAGACCACCGAGGGGATGGCGGCCAGGAGGTCCACAACGTAGCCCAGGGCCTGGGAAAGGCGGCGGGGAGCGTAGTGGGAAATGAACAGCGCGACGCCAAGGCCCACCGGAGTGGCGATCAGCAGCGCGATGGCCGCGGCGATCACGGTGCCGATCACCAGCGGGAAGATGTACGCCAGGAACCCCGAACCGCCGGAGATGTCCTCAGACGGGGCGGAGAAAGTGGGAAGTGCCTGCCAGAGCAGGAAGGCGGCTACCGCAAACAGGACTGTCAGGATCAGACAGCCCGCCAGCAGCGTGATGCCGGAGAAGACTTTGTCCCCCGCGCGCCCGGCACCGCCGGTGCCCTGTATTGACTTGCTTGACACTGCACAACCCTTCGAACTTTGTTGGCAACTTGATTGATGTGGACAAGACACCGCACTCGTCAGTTTTCACTGTCGGCGGGCCAGATTCAAGCTGGCCGCCGGCCCGGCAAATGCCCCCGCACTGCGCTTTGGGGCGCTGTACGGGGGCCTGGACCATTCCTTTGCGGCTAGGAAGCGGCCTTGATTGATTCGATGGCCTTGGCTCCCTGGTCCTGCAGCGCGGCGGACATCGGGGCGTTACCTGCGGCTTCGCCTGCTGCCGCCTGGCCTTCCGCACTGACGACGTAGGATCCGAAGGCCTTGATGAGGTCGACGGTGTCCTGGTCCTCATAAGTGGTGCAGTAGAGATGGTAGGAGACCAACACCACAGGGTAGGCGCCGGATTCAGTGGTGTCCCGGGCCAGTTCCATGGCCATGTCCAGCTCAGGGCGGCCTTCGCCGGTGACCGGCGTGGAGGCCTCCACAGCCTTGGAGGCGGCGTCGGCGCTGTAGGGAACGTATTCCCCGCCCACCTTCACGGCCACGGTGCCCATGGACCCGACGGCGGATGCATCGGCGTAGGTGATGGCCCCGCTGGTGGCGCTGGCAGCAGAAACGACGCCGGAGGTTCCCTGCGCATTCTCCTGCCCGTCGAGCTCCGCCGGCCATTCACCGCTGGCTTCCGTGGTCCATACGTCCGGTGCCGCGGCGGCCAGGTATTCGGTGAAGTTCTCGGTGGTACCGGATTCATCGGAGCGGTGGACCACGGTGATAGCGGTGCCCGGCAGCTCGGTGCCTTCGTTCTGGCCGGCGATTGCCGGATCGTTCCAGGTGGTGATCTCACCGCGGAAGATGCCGGCGATGGTGTCTGCGTCGAGGTTCAGTTCCTCAATGCCGTCCAGGTTGAATGCGATCGCAATCGGGGAGATGTAGGCCGGGACGTGCAGGGCACCGTCGGGGCCGCAGGTCTCCAGCGAGGCCTGCACCTCTTCGTCCTTCAGGACGGCGTCGGATCCGGCGAACTGCACACCGCCGGCCAGGAGGGCCTCCCGGCCGGCCCCGGATCCGTCCGGTGAGTACTGGATGGAGGCATTTGGGTTCGACTCGTTGAAACCTGCGATCCAGGCGTCCATCGCCGAGGCCTGCGAGCTGGCACCTGCACCGGACAGCGTGCCGGTCAGGGCCGAGGCGGAAGCGGAAGAATCGGTGCCGGCGGCTGCGTTCGTCGCGTTGTCACTGCCGCAGGCAGCCAATGCCAGTGCTGCCACGGACAGGACGGCCGCTGTGCGGCCAATGCGGAATACCTTCACAATCGTGGTCCCTTTCAAGGGTGGTATGTCCGGCGCGTCAACGCCGGGAGACTTGTCGCTGGAGGGTTGTCATCCGCTCCGATATGAAGACTGGCCTGCCAAGGTGAACAAAAAGTGAACTGGGACCAAGCAGCACGGGAATAATCCCTCCGCATGTCACAGATGCTGCTGCGTCTGCTGTCGGAGCGCGGTCCCCCTAGACTGTTCCCATGCCTGCCCGTGACCGTCTCAGCTCCTGGAACAGGTTCCTGCGCAACCGGTTCCGGATTGGCGTCAAGCGAAGCGGCGCGTCGATCTACCCCGCACTTCAGATGACCATTTGTGCCGTGGGTGCCTATGCGTTCGCGGAGTACGTGCTGGGCCATGAAGGCCCGCTCTTCGCAGCGACGGCAGCCCTGATCTCGCTGGGGTTCTCCCGCGAACCCCGTACCCGCCGGGTGCTGGAGGTCGGAATCGGCTGCACCCTGGGCATCACCATTGGTGAACTGCTCCTCCAGGTGCTCGGCAACGGGCTGTGGCAGGCCGCCGTCGTGCTCTTCTCTTCCCTGATGCTGGCGCGGTTCCTGGACCGGGGCGTTATTTTCACGACCCAGCTGGGACTGCAGTCCCTGCTGGTGGTCCTGCTGCCCGCACCGGAAGGCGGAGTTTTCACGCGCAGCATGGACGCAATTGTGGGTGGTGTCTTCGCGCTGATCGTCACGATGCTCGCGCCCAGGGATCCGCGGCGCGAACCCAAGTCGAATATCCGTGAGCTGCTCAGTGAACTCTCCGCCGTGCTGCGCCAGGTTGCCGACGCCCTTGTACGCAGCGACTCGACCCTGGCCTGGCACGCCCTGGTCCGGGCCCGAAGCACCCAGCCGCAGCTGGACCTGCTGGCACGCAGCATCCGCGATGCCCGTGAAATAGCCCGCATCTCCCCCGCCTACCGCAGGCATCTGGCTGAACTCGGGGACCTTCGCGGATCTGTGGGTTACCTGGACCTGGCCATCCGCAGCAGCCGGGTCTTCGCGCGGCGGACCACTTCCGTAATTAACCATGCGTCGCTCTCGGACACGGCCGTAGACAAGGTTTCAGAGGTCATCAATGACACCGCCGACGCCGTGGACATCCTGGCCCGGGCGCTGGGCGGCGGTGAATCCCAGCCGACGCGCGAGCGCCATCTCCGCCAGGCGCGAAGCGAACTGGCCGCCGTGGGTGCCCGGCTGCACCCGGCTTCCCTGGACGTACACGACCTGTACGGCGATGCCCTGGTAATGCTGTTCCGCCCCTTGGTGGTGGACCTCCTCGAGGCCACCGGACTCTCCCACGAAGAGGCCGTCAGCTATCTTTCCGAGGTCTAATCAGCCGCCGGGACGCTGCAACGCGGTGTCAGTGCCGGCAGATAGCCTGTTGGCATGGCAACAAAGACTTCCCGGGCGAAAACCGCCAATTACCGCTGCACGGAGTGCGGCTGGACCGCTGTTAAGTGGGTAGGCCGCTGCGGTGAATGCCAGGCCTGGGGCACCGTCGAGGAAGCGGGCGAGGTCCTTGCGCGCACCACTCCCGCAGCCGTCGTCGCCCGTCCGGCGCAGCTGATTGCCGATGTTGACGCCACCACTGCCGCTTACCAGCCCACCGGAGTGGGCGAACTGGACCGGGTACTGGGCGGCGGACTGGTGCCCGGCGCAGTGATCCTGCTGGCCGGCGAGCCCGGAGTTGGCAAGTCCACCCTGCTGCTCGACGTCGCTGCACGCGTGGCCGGGCAGGGCCGGGACGTCCTTTACGTTACGGGTGAGGAATCAACGGCCCAGGTAAAGCTGCGCGCCGAACGGATCGGTGCAGTGTCGGACAGCCTGTACCTCAGTGCCGAAACCGACCTTGGCCAGGCACTGGGGCAGGTTGAGCAGGTCAAGCCTGCGCTGCTGATCGTGGACTCGGTGCAGACGCTGAGCAGCGCCGCAGTGGACGGCAGCGCCGGCGGAGTCAGCCAGGTCCGCGAGGTGGCGGCCTCGCTCATCAATGCAGCCAAGACCCGGAACATGACCACGCTGCTGGTCGGGCACGTCACCAAGGACGGCTCCATTGCAGGCCCGCGCCTGCTTGAGCACCTGGTAGACGTGGTGTGCCAGTTCGACGGCGACCGGCACTCCCGCCTGCGGCTGGTCCGTGCGGTCAAGAACCGTTACGGGCCCACGGACGAAGTCGGCTGCTTCGATCTCACCGAGGACGGCATCGAAGGCCTCGCCGATCCGAGCGGGCTGTTCGTCTCCCGTACCAAGGAGCCCGTCTCCGGCACCTGCATCACGGTGACCCTGGAAGGCAGGCGCCCGCTCGTAGCGGAGGTACAGGCGCTGCTCGCGGAGACCGGCAATGCGCAGGCGCGGCGGGCCACCAGCGGCCTGGACTCCGCCCGGGTGGCCATGCTGCTCGCGGTGCTGCAGCAGCGGGCTTCGATGAACCTCGCCAAGGACGACAGTTATGTGGCCACCGTGGGCGGGGTGAAGCTGACCGAACCGGCCACCGACCTTGCCGTGGCCCTGGCCGTCGCCTCGGCGAAGATGAACAAGCCCCTGCCTGCACGGCTCATTGCGTTCGGCGAGGTTGGACTGGCCGGGGAGGTCCGTCCCATCCCCGGCATAGCCCGGCGGGTCCAGGAGGCCGAGCGGCTGGGATTCAGCCATGCGGTGGTGCCCGCATCACCCAACGGTCCCGGCCAGGTGCCGGCTGGTTTCAAGGTCCGGGAAGTCTCAACTCTCTCCGAGGCTCTCGAACTCCTCTTCTAGGGCGCGCCGCAGGCCGTTTGATAAGCGCGCCTGTCATACTCCGGGGACCAAAGTGGCGGATGAGCCGGTTCCTCCCACTACTATGGGGAAGTATCTGCGCATACCCACGCCCAGAACGTCCCGTGGGCCGCCAGTGGCCGGAAGGAAGTGACCATGCCTCGCAGTCCCGAGGACGCGCTGAAGGCGACCCTTGCGAGGGTTGCGCCCGGAACTGCTCTTCGCGACGGCCTGGAGCGGATCCTCCGCGGCCGCACCGGCGCCCTGATTGTCCTCGGCTTTGACCGCACAGTGGACTCGATCTGCTCCGGCGGTTTCGACATCGGGATTGAGTTCTCCTCCACCCGGCTTCGCGAACTGGCGAAAATGGACGGTGCAATCGTCTGTGACAAGGACGGCACCAACATCCTGCGGGCGGCCGTGCAGCTGGTCCCCGACCACACGATCGAGACCCATGAGTCCGGAACACGCCACCGCACCGCAGAGCGTGTTGCCATCCAGACCGGCTTCCCGGTGATCTCCGTCAGCCAGTCGATGCAGATCATCCAGCTGTACGTTGGCGGACTGCGGCACGTCCTGGAAGGGTCCGAGCCGGTACTGGCCCGCGCCAACCAGGCACTGGCAACCCTGGAGCGCTACCGCACCCGCCTGGACCAGGTCACGAACTCACTCTCCGCCCTGGAAATCGAAGCCATGGTAACCGTCCGCGACGTGGCAGTCACTCTCCAGCGGCAGGAAATGGTGCGCAGGATCTCCGAGGAAATCTCGCAGTACGTCCTTGAGCTTGGAGTCGACGGGCGGCTGCTTTCCCTCCAGCTGGAGGAACTGACCACAGGGCTCGGCCCGGGCAGCGAAATGATCATCCGGGATTACGCCGACATTGGCGAGACCCAGGGCAACATCGAAGAACAGGTCGCAACCCTGCAGGGATTGAGTTCCTCGGACATGGTGGACTTGGGGAAGATCGCCGCCGTGGTGGGCTTCCAGCCGGGCCAGGACTCCCTTGAAGCCGTGGTCCAGCCCCGCGGTTACCGCCTGCTGAGCAACATCAAGAGCGTTCCGCCGGCGGTCTCCAACCGTCTGGTGGACCACTTTGGCGGCCTGCAGAACCTGATGGCCGCCAACATCGAAGACCTGATGCAGGTGGACGGTATCGGTGAACAGCGGGCTCGGACTGTGCGTGAAGGCCTCTCCCGGATTGCTGAGACAAGCCTGCTCGACCGCTTTATGTAGCGGCCGCAGCAGCTAATCCAGCTGGAACACGGCTTTTTCGCTGGTGGTTTCCCCCAGCCGTGCCGTGAAGACATACCAGCCGGGATTCGGGTTGCTGGACACGGCGGTGCACCCCGGAGCCGACCGCAGCCGTTCCCAGGTGAAGTTGGCCCGTTCCTCGGCACCGGGCTCGAACTCCTTGACCAGGTCTTGGGCCCCGTCCTGGCAGTCTGCGGAAGAGAAGATCCGGTCTGAACCGGACGTGACCACGAATTCCATCTGCGTGGTGCCCACGTTGATCCGGCACGGTTCCGCACCGGTATTGGTCACTGTCAGTGTCAGGTTCGGATTGGCGCCGGCCGGATAGGCCTCTGCATCCGTTGAGGCGGCAACCGTCACCGCAGCCGGAGGACACATGCCGTCTTCAGCCTTCGGAGACGGCTCTGCTTCAGCTTCCTGCGCTGCCTTGGAAGCGGGCGGCTGCGCGGCAGAAGTCGGTGCGGTCTCAAAGGGTTCGGACGCCGTTGCATCCTTGTCACCCGCAAGAGCGGCGACCACTACTATCCCGGCCCACACCAGGCCGGCCACAACCAGCAGCGCCAGGAGTGTCACGACGAGCCGGCGCCGACGGTAGACAGCCCTGCTTGGGCGCGCCGGACCGGTTGCAGGCCTGGTCCCGGAGGCACCGCTGGTCTTTTGCCCCCGCTTGCCCTGGACTCCTTTTGCCGCCATGGCTTAAGGCTATGAACCCGGGCCCGGATTACGGCGCACACCACGCCGGTCAGTAGAGTATTGCTGGTCAAGACCGAGGGAGTGGCGTTGGAACCGGAACAAATGCGTAAGCTGCACAGGCGCATCGCTGACTGGTTCTCCGATGAGGCCAGGGATCTCCCGTGGCGCAAACCGGACTGCTCGCCGTGGGGAATCCTGGTCAGCGAAATCATGCTCCAGCAGACCCCGGTGGTGCGCGTCCTGCCCGTCTGGCACCAGTGGATGGAACGCTGGCCGGGGCCGGCGGACCTTGCTGCCGAGCCGGGCGGGGAGGCCGTGCGCGCCTGGGGCCGGCTCGGTTATCCCCGCCGCGCCCTCCGGCTGCACGCAGCAGCGGCGGAAATAACAGCCCGCCACGGCGGGAAGGTCCCGGACACCTACGACTCGCTTCTGGGCCTTCCCGGAGTGGGAGACTACACGGCCGCTGCCGTTGCCTCCTTCGCCTACGGCCGCCGCGAAACGGTTGTGGACACCAATATCCGCAGGGTCCATGCCCGGCTGGTAACCGGCAATGCACTGCCGTCCCAGTCGCTTACCGCCGCCGAGAAGAAACTCGCCGTCTCACTGCTGCCCCGGGACGACGCTGAATCTGTTGTCTGGAATGCCGGAGTCATGGAACTCGGCGCACTGGTCTGCACCGCCCGCAGCCCACGCTGCAGCGACTGTCCCGTGCTGGCTGACTGCGCCTGGGTCCGGGCCGGGCGGCCGGAACCGCACTATGTCCCGAAGGGGCAGGCCTGGCACGGCACCGACCGGCAGGTCCGTGGAGCCATGATGGCCGTGCTGCGCCAGGCAGAGGGGCCGGTGCTGCGCGAACTGCTGCTCACGGGCCCGGTGGACCTGGTGGCTCCGGAGGCCGACGCCGCGCTGGCGCCGCTGGCCGCGCTGCACGCCCTGGCAGCCCCGGCCGAACAGCTTGAACGCGCACTGGACGGCCTGCTGCGCGACGGTTTGGCTGAGACCACCGGGTCCGGAGTCCAGCTTCCCGTCTAACGGCACCGGTCCAGTGTTCCGCGGCGCACGGAGTCCAGCCTAGATTTCGCCGAACCCGTTCCGGACTTCAAGTCCCAGCATCTCCACGGCCCGGGCAGCGTCGGGTCCGTGGGCGGAAACGGTCAGGGTGTCGCCTGCCTTCAGCCCAAGAGTCATCAGCATCATCACCGATTTGCCGTCCACCCCGTTGATCGTGATGTCGGCGTCCAGGTCAGCCATCGCCTGTGCAACGGCAGCCGCCGGCCGGGCATGAAGGCCCATGGGATTGATCAGCTGCCAGGACGCCTCGTGGACGCCGTCGTCGTCCTGGTCGATATCGTCCAGGGTGTCGGCCGGTTCGGCAGTGGTTTCAGGACCGGACGCGGGTTCTGCACCCTTTGAACCCATCGTCGCGGCGACGGCCTCTGCGTCGCGGACGACGGCCGCCAGATCCTGCCCCGTCTGTGCTGCGACTGCGGCGGCCACGGCGCCCTCCACCAGCGGTGCATCCGCCAGCCTGACGCTCTCGCTCTGGTCCGGATCCAGGAACTCCAGGGCCATCTCCGCAGTCATCACGGCAGAACCGAGGTCAGCCAGGATCGCTACCCCGGCGCCGCCCTGAGCCTGGGCGATTCCGGACTGGATTTTCTCAAGGCTGGTGCCAATCCCCCCGTCGTCCGTGCCTCCCGCAGCGATAATCGCAACGTCGGGTGCCATCTGCCCGGCGAGCTCAGTCAGCCCTTCGGCCACCTTGTCGCTGTGGGAGACGATTACCAGCCCAACCCTCATGCCTGCTCCCCCGCCGCACGTGCAGCAGCCGCGAGGATCAGCGCAGTGGAGGCCGCTCCGGGGTCCAAGTGGCCGGCGCTGCGTTCAGCCAGGTAACTGGCCCGTCCCTTGCGTGCGATAAGCGGTTCCGTGCCGGCCAGGCCGCCCTCTGCCCCGTTGGCAGCCGCGGCCAGGGTTTCGGCCCCGCTGGCTTCAGCGGAGGCTGCCGTTTCTGCCGCTTCCACGGCGGGAGTGAAGGCATCCACCATGGTCTTGTCCCCGGGCTCGGCCTTTCCCCGGCTGACGATTCCGTCCCGGGCAGCTCTCAGGAAAGCGACGACGTCCCCTGCGTCCAGCACGTCCTTTCCGGCCACGGCGGTGGACCCCCGCAGGAAAGCCGTACCGTAGAGCGGCCCGGCAGCACCACCCACGCGGGACATGAGGGTCATGGCGGCAAGCTTGAACACGTCCGCCGGCGTGGCAGGCGTGCCGTCAGCATCCAGTTTCTCCACGATTGAAGTGAAGCCCCGGTCCATGTTCTCCCCGTGGTCGGCGTCGCCAATGGCCCGGTCAAGGTCAATCAGCCGCTGCCGGTT
Organism: Arthrobacter sp. BL-252-APC-1A; assembly: GCF_009696625.1. Taxonomy (NCBI): domain Bacteria; kingdom Bacillati; phylum Actinomycetota; class Actinomycetes; order Micrococcales; family Micrococcaceae; genus Arthrobacter; species Arthrobacter sp. BL-252-APC-1A. Next base: position 116,028 of record NZ_VULS01000005.1, read on the forward strand.
TTCATTCAGGGACGCTGCGGCAGCCCGCATCCAGGCTTCGGCCCACTGCGCGTTGAGTTCCATCGCTACACTCCCCACCGCAGGGCCGCGGTGTGCACCGGGGAGTCCCACAGATCGATCATGTCGTCGTCGAGTTTCAGCACCGTAATGGAGGCACCCTGCATTTCGAGTGCCGTGATGTAGTTCCCCACCAGTGAACGTTCCACGTGGATCCCGCGGTCCGCCAGAACCTTCGCGGCGTGCCGGTAGACGATGTAGAGCTCGCTCAGCGGCGTTCCGCCCATCCCGTTGACGAACAGCAGCACGCGCTCTCCGGAGCCGGTGCCGAGGTCGGACAGGACGGGTTCCAGCAGCTGATCGGTGATGACGTCCGCCGTGGCCATGGGCATTTTCCGCCGGCCTGGTTCGCCGTGGATCCCAACACCGAGCTCAATCTCATCCTCGCCCAGGTCGAAGCTGGGTTCTCCCGCGTGCGGAACTGTGCACGCGCTCAGGGCAACGCCCATCGAGCGCACACCCGCGTTGACGCGCTCCGCGAGGTCGGTAACCGACTGCAGGGAGTCCCCGCGTTCAGCCGCAGCGCCGGCGATGCGTTCAACCAGCACGGTGCCGCCCACGCCGCGCCTGCCGGCAGTGTAGAGCGAATCCTCGACGGCGACGTCGTCGTTGACCACAACCGACCTGACTTCGATTCCCTCTGCCTGGGCCAGCTCTGCGGCGGTCTCGAAGTTCAGGATGTCGCCGGTGTAGTTCTTGACGATCATCAGGACGCCGGCACCTGAATCCGTTGAAGTAATGGCCGGCAGGATCTGGTCCGGGGTGGGGGACGTGAAAACGGCGCCGGGCACGGCGGCGTCGAGCATCCCGCGGCCCACGTAGCCGGAGTGCAGCGGCTCGTGGCCGCTGCCGCCGCCGGAAACCAGGGAAACCTTGCCGGATACCGGTGCATCCCTGCGAGTCACGTAGGCAGGATCCGCGTGGACCTCTACCAGGTCATGGTGGGCCATGCCGAAACCTTCCAGCGATTCGGCCACCACGGCGCGCGGATCATTTATGAGCTTTTTCATCCCTGTTCACTCCTTCGCCCGGAAAGGCTCCACTGCGCTGGAACGGGCCCCGTTGCCCGCTCTCCTGAGAGAGCCAACCCTACCCCGCAGGCGGAGGGCTGCACAGGCGTAGAACGTTGCTGAACGCACTGAAGGAAGGGCACGGTGGCCCTTCCTTCAGTGTTCCCCGGCCGGTAGTGACAACAGCGACCGGGAGCGTACGGAGTTTCCTCCGGACATTTAATTTGATTCTGGGGCTTACTTGCCCTTGAAAGCATCCTTGACGTGCTCGCCGGCCTGCTTCACATTGGCCTTTGCCTGATCGGACTGGCCGTCGGCTTCCATGCTGTGGTCGCCGGTGGCCTTACCGAGGCCTTCCTTGACCTTGCCGCCGAGTTCTTCGCCCTTGTTCTGCATCTTGTCGTCTGCGCCCATATTAGGTACCCGCTTTCTGATTGGCCGCCGGGGCTGGCAATTGCGTTAGCTGCAGTGTTGCCGGTGTTACCCGTCTGGCATTTCTTGATGCTAAGTACCCTTACTGTACCGTTCCCGCGCAAACTTCTCCAGCGGGACCGGATAGTTCCCCTATGCGCGAACATCCCGGATCATGCGGGTATTGCCGAGGGTATTCGGCTTCACCCGTGCGAGGTCCAGGAATTCGGCAACGCCTTCATCGTTGGAGCGCAGGAGTTCGGAGTAAACCTCGGGATCTACGGCGCTTTGGCTTTCCATCACGGTAAATCCGTGGCGCTTAAAGAAATCGACTTCGAAGGTCAGGCAGAACACCCTGGACACACCTATTTCCAGCGCGTCGGTAAGCAGCGTTTCCAGTAGGACGTGGCCTACGCCGCGGCCGAGCCAGGCGGGGTGCACGGCCAGGGTGCGCACCTCGGCGAGATCTTCCCACATCACATGCAGTGCGCCGCAGCCAATAACCCTGCCGGCTTCATCCTCGGCGATCCGGAACTCCTGCAGGCCTTCGTAGTAGGCGACGGTCTCCTTGGCCACCAAAACACGCTCGTCAGCCAGCGGCGCCACCAGTTCCCGTATCTGCCGGACGTCCGAGGTGCGGGCCCGGCGGATGGTGAATGGTGCCTTTTGTGCAGTTGGAGTCATTGGTTCAGTCTAGAACTTTGAGACTGCCCGCTGCTGCGAAGCGGACTCCGGGTGAAACATGGCCCGGACAGCGAAGGAGCCCCCGGTTTCCCGGGGGCTCCTTCGCTTCACCGCCTGGACGGCGGTATTGGTCTTGCTACTGCCCGTCGCCCACGCCGGCCTCGATGGCCGAAGGGGCTTCTTCGATAGCGCGCGGGGCACCGTGTCCCACGAAGGTGAACTTAGCGTCGTCGCCTTCGCCTTCCACATCAACCGACACCAGTTCTCCGGGCTTGAGATCCCCAAAGAGGATCTTCTCGGAGAGCTGGTCCTCGATCTCGCGCTGCATGGTCCGGCGCAGAGGCCGGGCACCCATGGCAGGATCGTAGCCGCGGGTTGCCAGCAGTACCTTGGCGGCCGGGGTGAGCTCGATGCTCATACCCTTCTCCGCAAGGCGCTTGCCCAGGCGCTCGAGGAACAGATCCACGATCTGGACGATCTCTTCCTGGGTCAGCTGCGGGAACACCACGGTGTCATCGACGCGGTTGAGGAACTCGGGGCGGAAGTGCTGGCGAAGCTCTTCCGTGACCCGGGCACGCATCCGGTCGTAGCCGGTCTTGGTGTCCGTGCCGGACTGGAAACCGGTCATGACGCCCTTGGAGATGTCCTTGGTACCAAGGTTGGTCGTCATGATGATGATGGTGTTCTTGAAGTCCACCACGCGGCCCTGGGAGTCGGTCAGGCGGCCGTCTTCCAGGATCTGCAGCAGCGAGTTGAAGAGGTCCGCGTGGGCCTTCTCAACTTCGTCGAACAGAACCACGGAGAACGGACGACGGCGGACCTTTTCGGTCAGCTGACCGCCTTCTTCGTAGCCGACGTACCCGGGAGGGGCACCGAACAGCCGGGAGACCGTGTGCTTCTCGGAGTACTCGGACATGTCCAGGGTGATCAGGGCTTCTTCGTCGCCGAAGAGGAACTCTGCCAGCGCCTTGGCCAGCTCGGTCTTACCAACACCGGTGGGACCGGCGAAGATAAACGAGCCGCCCGGACGCTTGGGATCCTTCAGGCCGGCACGCGTACGGCGCATGGCCTGCGAGATCGACTTGATGGCTTCATCCTGGCCGATGACCCGCTTGTGCAGCTCATCTTCCATCTTGAGCAGCCGCGTGGACTCTTCCTCGTTCAGCTTCACAACGGGGATGCCGGTGGAGTTGGCGAGGACTTCGGCAATCAGTTCTTCGTCCACCTCGGCGATGTCATCCAGGCCGCCGGACTTCCACTGGCGTTCCTTCTCTGCACGCTGGTCCTGGAGCTTCTGCTCCTTGTCCCGCAGTGAGGCAGCACCTTCGAAGTCCTGCGCGTCGATCGCGGATTCCTTCTCCATCTTCAGGGCGGAGATGCGCTCGTCGATTTCCTTGAGCTCCGGCGGAGCCGTCATTCGGCGGATGCGCAGCCGGGCACCGGCTTCATCGATCAGGTCGATGGCCTTGTCCGGCAGGAACCGGTCGCTGATGTAGCGCTCGGCAAGGGTTGCCGCCGAGGCCAGCGCAGCGTCCGTGATGGACACACGGTGGTGCGCCTCGTAGCGGTCCCGCAGGCCCTTGAGGATTTCGATCGCGTGGGCAACAGAAGGTTCGTTGACCTGGATCGGCTGGAAGCGGCGCTCAAGCGCTGCATCCTTCTCAATGTGCTTGCGGTACTCGTCCAGCGTGGTGGCACCGATGGTCTGCAGTTCACCGCGGGCCAGCATCGGCTTCAGGATCGAGGCTGCGTCGATGGCGCCTTCGGCGGCACCGGCGCCCACAAGGGTGTGGATCTCGTCAATGAAGAGGATGATGTCGCCGCGGGTGCGGATTTCCTTGAGGACCTTCTTCAGGCGTTCCTCAAAGTCGCCGCGGTACCGGGAACCGGCAACGAGCGAACCGAGGTCCAGGGTGTAGAGCTGCTTGTCCTTGATGGTCTCAGGGACATCGCCGCGGACAATCGCCTGGGCAAGGCCTTCGACGACGGCAGTCTTGCCGACGCCCGGCTCACCAATCAGGACAGGATTGTTCTTGGTGCGGCGGGAAAGCACCTGCATAACCCGTTCCATCTCGTGCTCGCGCCCGATGACCGGATCAAGCTTTCCTTCACGCGCTGCCTGGGTGAGGTTGCGGCCGAACTGGTCCAGCACAACCGAACCTGCCGGCTGGCCTTCCTGCTGCTGGCCGCCGGCGGAGACTGGCTCCTTGCCCTGGTAGCCGGAAAGCAGCTGGATGACCTGCTGGCGAACACGGTTCAGGTCCGCGCCGAGCTTGACGAGAACCTGGGCTGCAACGCCTTCACCTTCACGGATGAGGCCCAGCAGGATGTGTTCCGTGCCAATGTAGTTGTGGCCCAGCTGCAGCGCTTCACGCAGCGAGAGCTCCAGGACCTTCTTGGCCCGCGGGGTGAAGGGGATGTGGCCGGACGGGGCCTGCTGGCCCTGGCCGATAATCTCCTGCACCTGTTCGCGGACGGCACCCAGGGAAATGCTCAGGGATTCAAGGGCCTTAGCGGCAACGCCTTCTCCCTCATGAATGAGCCCAAGCAGGATGTGCTCGGTGCCGATGTAGTTGTGGTTGAGCATGCGTGCCTCTTCTTGGGCAAGCACGACAACGCGACGGGCACGGTCGGTAAATCTTTCAAACATGAGGCACACTCCTAGCTAACGCGTAATTCGATGCTACGGCGGTTACCCCGACTTAAGGGGCGTGTTCGCCATGGGCGTGACCTCCAGGGGCCCACTAGCCCTGAGCGGCGCGGTATGCCTCGATGATCTCGCTGTTTACGCGGCCCCGCTCGGAGACCGTGTACCCGTTGCTGCGGGCCCATTCACGGATCTGTGCTGCCTCATTGCTGCGTGCGGCTCCGGTGCCGCGCGGGCGTCCGGTGCGTCCTCCGGTTTTGCGGCCGGCATCAACATACTGCTTCAGCGCCGCACGGAGGTTCTTCGCATTGTCATTGGAGAGGTCAATCTCGTACTGTGACCCATCCAATCCAAAACGGACGGTTTCATCGGCACTTCCGCCGTCGAGGTCGTCAACCAGAATGATTTTTACCTTTTGCGCCATGATGAGGCTCCTATGCAGTCAAGCGAGGGAATGCTTCGAATTTCGAGACTGCTACGAGTATGGCGCAATTGGTAATGCCCCGTCAAAGCAGGAGAGGCATATTCAATAGTTATTCTTTATCTGCAGGACCGGCAGCGTCAGTTTTAGGATCCGACTGCTGGTGTTCTTTCTGATCGACCTCGCGTTCAGCCTCTGCGAGGGCTTTTCGCTCGGAACGATCAGCGTTCAGTACTGCCTTCATCACAAAATAAAAGAGAGCAGCAACACATATGGACGGCAGGAGAACTTCAACATATTCCATGTTCCTAACCCACTTCAGGCTTTAGCAGGGGGAACAAAATTGTTTCCCTAATTCCTGCGTTCGTGAAAAGCATCACCAGGCGGTCGATGCCCAGGCCGATCCCGCCCATGGGGGGTGCACCGTATTCAAGTGCCCGGAGGAAGTCTTCATCCAATGCCATGGCTTCGTCATCGCCGGCAGCAGCGCGGCGCGACTGCTCAGTAAGGCGCTCACGCTGGATCACCGGATCGATGAGCTCGGAGAAGGCCGTACCGCGCTCCATGCCGCCGATGATCAGGTCCCAGGCCTCGATCAGGCGGGGATCTTCGCGGTGCGGGCGGGCCAGGGGCTGCGCCGACGGCGGGTAGTCATAGACGAAGGTGGGCTGCAGCAGGGTCGGCTCAACAATCTCGCCGAACAGCTCAATGACCAGCTTTTCAGCATCCCACTTCGGATCAACCTTTACGCCGTGCTTGTCCGCCAGTGCGCGCAGGGCCTCAGCGTCAGTATCCGGGGTGATTTCTTCACCCACAGCCTCTGACAGGCCCGGGTATACGGAGAGCCAGCGCCATTCCCCGTCCAGGTCAATGGTTCCGGCCTCGGTTTCAATCTGCCGGCTCCCGGCCGCATCGGCCGCGTTCAGGATGATCTCCTTGATCCGATCGGCCATCACGTACTGGTCGGCGTAGGCCTCGTAGCATTCCAGGGTGGTGAATTCGGGGCTGTGCGTGGAGTCAACACCTTCGTTCCGGAAGATCCGTCCAAGCTCATAGACCCGTTCGATGCCGCCGACAACCGCACGCTTGAGGTACAGCTCGGTGGCGATGCGCAGAGTCATCGGCTGGTCGAAGGCGTTCAGGTGCGTTTCAAACGGGCGGGCAGCGGCACCGCCGTGAATAAGCTGCAGCATGGGAGTTTCAACTTCCACGTACCCGTGGCTGTGCAGGGTGTCGCGGACGGCGCGGATGATCGAGGCCCGCTTGTAGACCATGTCCCGCGCCTCGTCCCGGACCATCAGGTCCACGTAGCGCTGGCGGACGCGGGTTTCTTCGTTCAGACCCGCGTGCAGCACGGGCAGCGGACGCAGCGCCTTGGAGGCCATGGACCAGGAGTCCGCCATTACGGAGAGTTCGCCGCGGCGGGAGGAGATCACTTCGCCGTGAATGAAGACGTGGTCACCCAGGTCCACCATGGCCTTCCAGTCAGCCAGCGACTCTTCCCCAATGGAGGCGAGGGAGAGCATGGCCTGCAGGCGGGTGCCGTCCCCTTCCTGCAGTGTGGCAAAGCAGAGCTTTCCGGTGTTCCTGATAAAGACCACACGGCCGCTGACACCCACGGTCTCACCGCTGGTTTCGTCCGCCTGCAGGTGGCCGAACTTGTCGCGGACCTGCCGGAGCGAGTGCGTGCGCTCGACGCCAACGGGGTAGGCTTCCTGACCCCGTTCGAGCAGTTTGGCGCGCTTTTCAGCGCGGATGCGCATCTGCTCGGAGGAATCTGCTGCTTCGGGAACGACGTTAGAGGAGGTCACGGTGCTTAAGTCTACCTAGCCGGATCAACCGTCCTGACTACGGGTCCGGCAACACCCCCGAAGAGCAGAGGATGCCCCGCGCCTCAGCCGTGGAGTTCGGCGTTGTCGATCAGCCGGATTCCAGCCACCTTGGCTGCGACCAGTGCCAGCGCCGGTCCGGACAGGACGTCCTGCGCACCGGCCGGGAGCGGATCGAGTGTGAGGGGATCAACAACCTCGAAGTAGTCCAGTTCAACCCCCGGGGCGGAGGAGACGAGCGCTGCGGCGCCGGGCAGGTCCAGCGGACGGCCGCTGGCTGCGCGTTCCTGCAGCTGTGCCAGCGCCCTGGAAAGGGACAGTGCCGCCTCCCGGTCTGCGGGGCCCAGGAAAACATTGCGGCTGGACTCCGCCAGGCCGTCCCCTGAGCGCACGATTGGCACCGGGTAGATGTCCACGGGGAAGTTCAGGTCCGCAACCATGCGCCGGATCAGCGCTACCTGCTGAGCGTCCTTCTGCCCGAAGTAGGCCCGGAACTCTGCCGGAACCTGCGGCTGGACACAGTGGAAGAGTTTGGCCACCACGGTGAGCACACCGTCAAAGTGGCCGGGCCGGGCCGCTCCTTCAAAGCGGGTTCCAAGACTGCCCGAACTCACCCGGACCAGGGGCAGGCCGCCCGGGTACATGGTCTCTTCGCTCGGTGCGAAGACGAGGTCAACACCGGCTTCTCCGAGCAGCTCAAGGTCCGCGTCCAGGGTCCGCGGGTAGCGGGCGAGGTCGGCGGGATCGTCGAACTGCAGGGGGTTTACAAAGATGGAAGCGACTACGACGTCGTTATCGGCACGCGCTGCCGCGGCCAGGGCCGCGTGCCCGGAGTGGAGTGCACCCATGGTGGGCACAAGACCCAAAGCGGGACGGTCCTTCCCGGTGGCTTCGAGGAGCTCGGTAATGGCCTTGCTAAGTTCTGCGGGGGTTGTTGCCAACCGGGGGTGGTTCACCGGGGTCCTTCGGGTTCGGAATTCAGTACTTCAATTATCCTCTCTCCCTGGGCGGGTGAGAGCAGACCGCGCGCAACTGCACGGCGGGCGGTGGCTGCGGACAGCGCCTGGTAGGCAGCAGCAAGGTCCGGGGCAGCGTTCCGGTGCAGGGCCCGGGTGTGGGCCTCCACGGTGCCGGTATCTCCCCGCGCAACCGGTCCGGTCAGCGCGTGTTCCCCGGAAGCCAGCGCGTTTTCAAGGGACGCCCGCATCAGCGGACCCAAAAGCCGTTCGGGCTGTTCCACGCCGATTCCGTGCAGCAGTTCCGAGGACTGGGCGGCAATAGTCACCAGATGGTTGGAGGCATGGGCGAGTGCTGCGTGGTAAAGCTCACGGTCCGCTTCGTCGATCACCACGGGTTCGGCTCCCATTTCCACGACCAGCGCCTGCGCGATCGGCAGGACGGCGGTGGGCGCCGTCACGCCGAAGGAACAGTCTGCCAGGCGGGTGAGGTCAAGGCTCAGTCCGGTGAAGGTCATGGCGGGATGTATGGCCAGCGGGATGGCTCCGGCCTGCCGTGCCGGTTCCAGCACTGCGGTGCCGAAGCGTCCGGAGGTGTGGGCGACCAGCTGACCTGCCTGCCAGGCCCCCGTGGCCGCGAGGCCGGAAACCAGGGGCGGCAGGGCGTCGTCAGGCACGGCCAGAAGCACCAGTTCGGAGCGTTCAATAATGTCCGGGATTTCCAGGACCGGAACGCCCGGCAGCAGGTTCTCGGCACGTTCGCGGCTGGCGTCGGAAACTGCGGAAACTCCGACGACGGCGTGTTCCGCCGCGCGCAGGGCCGCCCCGAGGACGGCTCCTACCTTTCCCGCACCAATGACTCCGATTCCCAGCCGGCCGCGCCTGCGCTGATCAGCGGTGTTCATTCCAGTTTTCCTCCATCTGTGGTGCAGCGTTCGATCCCTCGGCGGGCAGGGCTGCTGTCCCGGGATCCTCCGGGGCAGCGGACACGGCCGGCCCGGTGGCAGTCTCCCGGTGCAGCCAGCGTTCGGTGCGGTCCCGGCGGCGTGCGTCAGCGGCCCGGACGGACTGTTCATTAAAGAGTTCCAGCAGGACGGCTTCGTCAAGCTGGCGGATCCGCGGGGACACCGGGCCGGGTGTCGAGTGCAGGCGCAGATCCGCAATGCGCAGCTTCCGCGCCAGCGGCCCCTGATGCAGTGCCATCGACTGGATCCGCTCGTGGGGCACCACAGTCAGGTTCCGCCAAAGCCGTCCGCTCCTGCTGAGCAGGGCGGTCTCAGTCAGGGCATAGCCGCTGCGCCTCCACTGCAGGGGTGCCACCCAGCGGGCGCGCCGGGGCGAAACCGTAAACCCGTGATCCGTTCCGCTGCCCTCGATTCCGGCGCTGAAGAGCCCTACCGGGTCAGGTGTGCCCGGATTCGGCAGTACCAGGGCCAGGATCTGGAGTGTTTCCTCAAGCGTTCCGGCCGGGAGCAGGCGGGTGCGGGCAGCGCCGTCGTTCCCCGCAGCGGCACCGTAGCCGGCCACGTTGACGGAGATCCGGTACCAGCCCGTAATACGCCAGAGCAACGGCTGCGTGACGGCCACGGCCTGGATCCGCCCTGGCGGAACAGTCTGCGTGCGGGTGTCCAGGAGTCCGTAACGGAGGCGGACGCCGTCGCGGGAAACGGCAGCGCGGAAGTTCCAGGAGGTGTTCAGCATGGACCAGTAGCCGCCCACCACAGCCAGGCCCAGCGGAATGAATGCTGCCAGGGAGACGCCTTCTCCGGTTGCAAACGTAAGGATGAGCACCGCGATGATGCCAATGACCAGCACCACGGTATTCCCTGAGAGTGCTGTTGCCCCCAGGACCCGGCCGGGGGCCAGGGCCAGGACGGGATATTCGGGCGCTTCAGCCGGGCCGCGCCGGCGCGCGGATGCGGCCGTTCCGGTTCCTGCCGCAGCTTCGCCGGTCTCTTCACCGCCGGCCTCCGTCCCGGCCTCCGTCCCGGCCTCCGTATCGGAGTCCGCCTCGGGGTCCGCTCCGGATGCCCGCGCCAGGATGGTGCCGCGAAGTGCCCGGGCATCATCCAGGCGAAGGAAGGACAGGCGCACGGCTGATTCTCCGGCGTCGGCCACTTCAAAGCGCAGTTCAGCCAGTCCAAACAGGCGGGCGAGCAGCGGCTGGTTAATGTCCACGGCCTGCACCCGGTCCAGGCGGGCCTGGCGGTGCTGCCGGAACAGTACGCCGGAACGGACGCGGACGTGACCGGAGGTGACCTGGTAGCGGGTGAACCACCAGGAAAGGAAGAAGACCGCAGCAATAGCGAGCAGCAGGACGACCAGGCCAATGACCACCCATGCCAGCGGCGTTCCGTCCGGCAGCGGGCCGGAGGGCTCTTCGCGCAGGAACAGGGCTTCGACGCTGTCCCTGCCCACAACGTAGGCAACGGCGGCAAGGGCGATCCAGCCGCGGACCAGCGGGGAAACGGGATGGACGCGCTGCCACTGCTCCTCCCCGCCGGAACTGCCGCTGGATTTGCCGGGAGCGGGGCTGCCGGGTGCGGAAGTCACAGTCCCGCCAGCTGCGCCTCGCCGCGCGCAGAGAGGTGTTCGCGCAGCCTGGCGCCTTCATCGGTGGGCAGGCCGGGAATCGTGGCGTCGGTGCCGGGGGATGCTGTGTGCAGCTTGAGCGTGCAAAGGCCGAAGAGGCGTTCAAAAGGTCCGACGGCGACGTCCACGTACTGCATGCGGCCGTAGGGGACCACCAGGGTGCGCTGGAAGAAGATGCCGGTGCGCAGCAGCAGGTCCTCGCCGCGCTCGGCGTACCCGATTGCCCGGACCTGCCGGGGCAGCAGCACGCCGCGCCAAATAAAGCCGACCAGGAAAACCCCCGGCAGTCCCCACGCAATCCAGGCAGGGAAACCGCCCCAAATATCCAGGCTGCGGAGCACAAGCGGTACGCTCACCACGGCCAGCGTGATGAGTGCCTCAACTGCCAGTGAGAGCACACGCAGCGTCAGGTACCGCGGGGATACGCGCTGCCAGGTCAGGCCCCGCGGATCTATCGCCTGGTTATGCATACTCTCCCCCGTTGTTGTTTTCTTCGCCGCCGTTCTTGTCTTCGGGCGGCAGCCGGCAGAACCGCTCCACCACCAGACCGGTAGCTATCATGATCACTCCGCCCACGGAGATGGCAAGCGATGCCCATGTGGGGCCGTGGTTGGGGCGCATTTCCCATAAGCCCAGCTGGTCCAGGAAGATCCCGCCGTGCCAGCCGAGCAGCAGCGCCCCGGCATAGGCCGTAGCCTGGGCCAGCACAAGGGTGCGGGCTGCCGCTATCGGGTCCAGCGGTTTTTCCCGGTCTCCGTCCCGCCAGCGGCGGACCCGCAGCCCCAGGAACAGGGTGAACCCAACAATGAACGCGAGGGTGAGCAGCGCGGTGAAGTTCAGTACCGGCGCCGGGAATCCGTTGCGGGTAGCCCAGGCGTTCACCTGCCAGCCGGCAATGCCGAAGAAAACGGTGATGACAGCCAGCCAGCGGTACCGGATGCTCCTCACGAAGCCCTCACTCCCCCTCGAAGAGCTCTAGCCCGGGAAGGTCTGCGGCCCGGGCAGCCAATTCTGCCACCGGAACACCCTCCAGCACTGCCTCCGGGTCCATCCATGCCCAGGGCTGAAGCACAAAGGCGCGCTGCGCGGCCCGCGGGTGCGGAACGGTGAGCACGTCGTCGGAAATGCGCTGGTCCCCGTAGGTGATGATGTCCACGTCCAGCGTACGGGGCCCCCAGCGCACCTCGCGGGTGCGGTGGTGCCTGTTCTCCACTTCGTGGCAGTGGTCCAGCAGGCTGTGGGCATCCAGCGTGGTTTCGAACTCAGCCACCAGGTTCAGGTAGTCCGGCTGGCCTTCCGGTCCGCCAACCGGGCGGGTCCGGGCCACGGGAGAAACGGCCACGAGCTTCATCGCGGGGTGGTCCGCGAGTGCGGCGACGGCGTCGGCGAGCGTGCTGCGGGATTCACCCAGGTTGCTGCCCAGCGCCAGGACTGTGCGGACGGCGTTCATGCGCGTTCCCGGTGGATCTGGATTTCGACGTCGGCGAAGGGCACCGTGATCGGTGCGTGCGGCTTGTGGACCGTGACGTCAACGGCGTCGACCACACTGAATCCGGCCAGCACCGCGGCAGCGATCCGTTCCGCCAGCGTTTCGATCAGGTTGACCGGGTCACCGGCGATGATCGCGCAGACCTGCTCGGCCAGTTCACCGTAGTGCGCCGTCAGGGTGAGGTCGTCTGCTGCGGCGGCGGGGCGGAGGTCCGTGTAGAGGACCAGGTCGACCGTGAATTCCTGCCCGTCGCGCCGCTCGTGCTCAAAAACGCCGTGGTAACCGGTGGCCCGCAGGCCGGAGAGCCTGATCCGGTCACGCAGTGCAGGGGAGCCTGCTGTGTCAGCCACGGCTAGCCCTGCCAGGCAGCCGCGACCTTGACCGCGTCCACGTTGGCAGCGACGTCGTGCACACGGACCGCCCAGACACCCTGGCTCGCTGCCAGCGCCGTGGTGGCAAGCGTCGCGTTGTCGCGTTCGGCGGGCGGTGCCGCCTTTCCGGCAGTGGTGAGGAGCGAGCCCAGGAAACGCTTCCGGGAGGCACCGACGAGGACGCGGTGGCCGAGCACGGTTAGCCGGTCAACGTTGCGCAGCAGCGCCCAGTCATGCTCGGCGTTCTTGGCGAAGCCCAGCCCCGGATCCAGGATGATCTGCTCGGGAGCCACTCCGGCTTCGTAGAACCGGTCCCGCAGCGCGGTGAGCTCGGTAATCACGTCTTCGACGACGTCGTCGTAGTTTGCCTTGGGGTCCTGGGTGCGGACGCTTCCGCGGCTGTGCATCAGCACGTACGGCACCTTGGTGCGGGCAATGAGCTCAGGCATCTCCGGGTCAAGTTCCAGCCCGGACACGTCATTGATCAGTCCCGCCCCGGCTTCGATGGCCTTCTGGGCGGTGGAGGCATTCATAGTGTCCACGCTGATCAGTGCACCGGCCTTCACCAGAGCTTCCACCACAGGCAGGATCCGCCGCTGTTCTTCTTCGGCTGTGATCCGCTCGGCGTCCGGGCGGGTGGATTCACCGCCGACGTCAATGATGTCCGCGCCGTCGTAGTGCAATTTCAGGCCGGCACGGATGGCTGCGTCAGTGGTGGCGTGTTCGCCGCCGTCACTAAAGGAATCCGGGGTCACGTTCAGGATCCCCATGACCAGGGTGCGCCCGGTGGGGAGATCCTCGAAGCGCCGCTTCTTGGCACCGGGACGAATCACCGGCAGCGGGTTGGTGGCGGGCCCGGTTCCGGGGGTGGCAGCTAGCGAATCCATCGAGTCGTCCTATCGTCCGAGTATGAGGCTCATTGCTTCTGCACGCGTGGCGGTCTCGCGGAGCTGGCCGCGCACTGCCGAGGTAACCGTCTTGGCACCGGGCTTGCGCACGCCGCGCATGGACATGCAGAGGTGTTCACATTCAATGACGACGATCGCTCCAACCGGCTGCAGGTTCTCCATCAGCGCGTCCACGATCTGGGTGGTGAGGCGTTCCTGGACCTGGGGACGGCGGGCGTACACATCCACCAGGCGGGCCAGCTTGCTCAGCCCGGTGACCTTGCCGTCGTGGGACGGAATGTAGCCGATGTGCGCTGAACCGTGGAAGGGAACCAGGTGGTGCTCGCAGGTGGAGTAGAACGGGATGTCCTTCACCAGCACCATTTCCTCATGGTCCAGGTCGAAGGTGGTGGCAAGCAGGTCCGAGGGGCTCTGGTGCAGTCCGGCGAAGATTTCCGCGTAGGACTTGGCCACCCGGGCAGGAGTCTCCTTGAGGCCGTCACGATCCGGATCTTCTCCAATAGCCAGGAGAATTTCACGCACCGCGCGCTCAATGCGGGGCTGGTCCACTTCAGAGGCCGCCCCGTTGAGCTCAGCCATAGTCAGTTCGTCGTCGAAATCCGTCACTGCACGATCCTACCGTGGACGTCGGAGACGGGCGGACGGCCGGAGCATGCTGCTCCGGCCGTCTGTCCTGCGGTTATTCGTGGTTTGCGGAGCCGGTGTGGCTTCCGCGTCCGCTGTTCTCAGGCTCCGGGAGCCCGTTGCCGGAGACGTCGAAGTCCTGCGGGAGATCGGCGTCGGCAATCTGGTCCTGCGGAGCCACGGTGTCCGGGTTCGGTTCACCGGCAGCTGCAGCCTCTTCGCGTTCGCGCGGGGAGACCACCGGGGGAATGTCATGCACCGGGCGGGTGGGCTTGGAGAGCCACACTTCACGGACATCGCGCTTGCGCACGTCGCGGAACACTTCGGCGATCTCCTGCTGGTTCAGGGTCTCGCGCTCCAGCAGTTCAAGCGCCAGGCGGTCCAGCACATCCCTGTTTTCGGTGAGGATCTGGTACGCCTCGTCGTGGGCGTTGTCCAGCAGGCGCCGGACTTCCTCATCCACCACGTACGCCACCTGGTCGGAGTAGTTGCGTTCCTGGCCCATGTCCCGGCCCAGGAACGGCTCGCCGCCGCCGGAGCCGAGCTTCACGGAACCAATCCGCTCGCTCATTCCGTACTGGGTAACCATCTTGCGGGCCGTGGAGGTGGCCTTCTCAATGTCATTGGAAGCACCCGTGGACGGATCGTGGAAGACGATCTCCTCTGCCACACGGCCACCCATGGCGTAGGCCAGCTGGTCCAGGAGTTCGTTTCGGGTGACCGAATACTTGTCATCCTGCGGCAGCACCATCGTGTAGCCCAGTGCCCGGCCGCGCGGAAGGATGGTCACCTTCGTGACCGGGTCGGTATTGCGCAGGGCAGCAGCAACCAGGGCGTGCCCGCCCTCGTGGTACGCGGTGATCTTGCGCTCCAGTTCCTTCATGACGCGGCTGCGCTTCTGCGGGCCGGCGATGACGCGGTCGATTGCCTCGTCCAGCGCGCGGTCGTCAATCAGCTGCGCATTCGAGCGCGCCGTAAGCAGGGCGGCTTCGTTCAGCACGTTCGCCAGGTCCGCACCGGTGAAACCCGGGGTCTTGCGGGCCACGGTCTCCAGGTCGATGCCGGGAGCCATCGGCTTGCCCTTGGCATGGACCTGCAGGATGTGCAGGCGGCCCTGCATGTCCGGTGCCTCAACGCCAATCTGGCGGTCGAACCGGCCCGGGCGCAGCAGCGCCGGGTCCAGGACGTCCGGACGGTTGGTGGCGGCGATCAGGATGACGTTCGTGTTGCCGTCGAAGCCGTCCATCTCAACCAGCAGCTGGTTCAGGGTCTGTTCACGTTCGTCGTTGCCGCCGCCCACGCCCGCACCGCGGTGACGGCCGACGGCGTCGATCTCGTCGACGAAGATGATGGCAGGGGCGTTGTTCTTGGCCTGTTCGAAAAGGTCGCGGACGCGGGAAGCACCCACACCGACGAACATCTCCACGAAGTCCGAACCGGAAATCGAGTAGAACGGCACGCCCGCCTCTCCGGCGACGGCCCGGGCCAGCAGCGTCTTGCCGGTGCCGGGAGGGCCGTAGAGCAGAACGCCCTTGGGGATCTTGGCACCCACGGCCTGGAACTTGGCGGGTTCCTTCAGGAATTCCTTGATTTCGTGGAGTTCCTCCACCGCTTCGTCAGCGCCGGCAACATCGGCGAACGTCACCTGGGGCATGTCCTTGTTCGTCAGCTTGGCCTTGGACTTGCCGAACTGCATGACCTTGGAGCCGCCGCCCTGCATGCGGGTGAGCAGGAACCAGAAGATCGCGCCGAGGATGAGGATGGGCAGGAAGAGGCCCAGGAAGCTGGTGAACCAGTTGGTCTGGACAGGCTGGTCGGTAAAGCCGTCAACGTCGGAGTTGTTCACGGCCTCGACGATGTCCTCGCCGCGTGCGGTGCCGAAGAAGAACTGGACGTTCTCGCCCTTGTCCTCATACGGTTCCCGCAGCGTCAGGTCCACCCGCTGCTCGCCGTCGTAGATCTTCGCCTGTTCCACCTTGTTGTCCTGCAGCAGCTGCAGGCCCACGTTCGTGTCAACCTGGGCAGCGCCGGAGGGGGCAAGGTTGGGAAGGATGATCAGCAGTGCGGCAAGAGCCAGCACGATCCAAATGATCGGTCCCTTGAAGAAGTTCTTGGATTTCATTCGTCGTCAGGGCAGATGCCCCGTCCCTCCTGATCAACAACGCTGATACTGCGCGAAAATTCGTTGGCTAGCAATGTCTAGCTATACACCGTCTCCAAGAAACACACGGCCCAAAGGGCGCTTTAGTTCCCTCAGGGCGTATCCGGGAAGCGTGATTCCACTCATGCCGGCGGAGGTGTGAAAAACCCGCTGGTCCCGCGGCCGTCCACCGGAGGATACCGGTGGACGGTGCGGGAACCAGCGGGTCCGCGGAAGTGGGTTCCGGCTTTATTCGTAAACGTGCGGTGCCAGCGTGCCGATGAAGTCCAGGTTGCGGTACCTCTCGGCGAAGTCCAGGCCGTAGCCGACCACGAATTCGTTCGGGATCTCGTAGCCGACGTACTTGACGTCGATCTGGACCTTCGCGGCGTCGGGCTTGCGCAGCAGCGTGCAGATTTCAACGCTGGCCGGTCCGCGGGACTCGAGGTTGGTGCGCAGCCAGGACAGGGTCAGGCCGGAGTCAATGATGTCTTCGACGATCAGCACATGCTTGCCCAGCAGGTCGGTCTCAAGATCCTTGAGGATCCGGACGACGCCGGAAGACTGGGTTCCGGAGCCGTAGGAGGACACTGCCATCCAGTCCATCGAGACGTGGCTGTGCAGGGCGCGGGACAGATCAGCCATGACCATCACAGCACCCTTGAGGACGCCGACAAGCAGGATGTCGCGTCCGGCGTAGTCGCGGTCAATCTCCGCCGCCAGTTCCTTGATCCGCTCGGCAATCTGTTCCTTGGTGTAAAGAACGTGTTTGAGGTCTGACTGGACGTCGTGTGAATCCACGAATGGCTCCCGGGTACGAGATGTTGCAGCTGGACTTAGGCGCTGCTCTTTTTCCTAAAAACAAGATTGCCATAGCTTGGGCCGCCTTGGGGAACCGGCTTCCCGCGCACCTGCCGGTAAGCGCTCACCTTGCCGGCCAGCTGGACCGGCCCTGCGGACCCTTCCCGCCGCAGCAGGGACTCTACCGCGCGCACCCGTTCCCAGCTGGGGCGGGCCGCTCCGAGCTCTGCGGCCGCGAGTGCCAGGACCCGCTGGCGCATTGCCGGAGGCAGGTCCCGCAGGGACTCCTCTGAGAGCAGGATCTCTTCCGGCTCGCCCCCCGCAGCCGGGGTTTCAGTCTCCGCGGGCCCGTCGGTTCCGGGCGTTTGGGCCGCTTCAGCGCGGAGCCGCGCATAGGTCCGGGCTGCCTGCGCATCCAGGAAATCGGCGTCCTGGGCCAGGATCCGGGAGCTGCGGAACAGGGCCTCGGCGATTCCAGGGCCCAGTTCGTTCTCCAGGAAGGGCAGCACGGAGGTCCGGACGCGCGAGCGGGCAAAGGCAGGATCCGCGTTGGTCGGGTCGTGCCAGGGTTCCAGGCCCTGGGCGGCGCAGATCTCCTCCACTTCCTCCCGCCGCAGGCCCAGGAAGGGGCGCAGGTAGATTCCGCGTCTTGCGGGCATGCCGGCCAGGGAGCGTGTCCCGGAGCCGCGGGCAAGGCCCAGCAGCACCTGCTCCGCCTGGTCATCCAGGGTGTGGCCGAGCAGCACGGCGTCTGCACCGGCCTCTTCCGCTGCCGCGTCCAGCGCTTCATAGCGGACAGTGCGGGCAGCAGCTTCCGGGCCCATCCCGGATTCCGGAACCTGGACGCGGCGCACGGTGACCGGGCTCAGGCCCATACCCCGCAGTTTCCCGGCGGCGGCCTCAGCAATCTCTGCCGAGCCTGGCTGGAGTCCGTGGTCCACCACGGCGGCGCCTACGGTGTAGTCGCCCCGGCGGTTGAAGAACGACGCCGCCTCCGCCAGTGCGAGGGAATCGGGACCGCCGCTGCAGGCTACCAGCAGCACATGGGGGTTGCTGCGCTGCGGCGGGAGGCCGGCGTCACGAAGGAAATCCCGCAGCATGGCGCGGGCCTTGCCGAGGGTGGGGTTCAGCCGCCTGCGGGCGCGTGCGGCCGGTACGAGGGGGTGTGTATCGCTCACGAAGTGCCTAGAGTCCCATCCGCTTGATCCAGAGATCCGGGTTGTGGATTTCTGCCTCGGTGGGCAGGTTCCCTGCCTGCTCCCACACACGGTTGAAGCCGGGCATTCCCACCTTGTCCACAACACCCCGGACGAATTTGGAGCCATCTGCGTACTGCCGCATCTTCGCGTCCAGCCCCATGACGCGGCGGAAGAACTTGTCCAGCCAGCCGCGGTTCACGCCGCGGTCGTTGAAACGCCGGCGGATGGTTTTCACGCTGGGGATGATGCTGGCATCCACGGCGTCCATCACAACATTCGCGTGTCCCTCCAGCAGGCTCATGACTGCGGTGATGTGGGAGAGGCGGGCCTTGTCCTGCGGGTCCTGCAGCAGGGTCAGGACGTCCATCTGGCGGTCCGGGACGCCGTCGTCCGGGCTTTCATCCCGCCCGGAGGCGGCAGCGGAAAGCTGCTTGGCCATGGAGCTGATGCGTTCCGGCAGGCTCTGCGCCTTGTCCATCAGTCCGGTACTCAGCAGCTGAATCTGGTCGAGGAGGTGGTCGCGGAGCCACGGAGCCGCAGCGAACTGCACACGGTGGGTCTGTTCGTGCAGGCACACCCAGAGCCGGAAATCGGAAGGCTCAACATTCAGTTCCTGTTCGGTGCTGATGATGTTTGGTGCCACCAGCAGCAGCCGTCCACCGGTCTTCGACGGATCGTCCGAAGCCAGCGCGGCAAAAGGATCGTACTGGCCCAGTACCTTGCTGGCCAGGAATGCCAGCACCGCTCCGAGTTCAGCTCCGGTGAGCCTGCCCGCCACGGCCGTATTGGTCGCATTTACGGCTTCGGGCCGGGTCTCGGCCAGGTGCTGGAGCATCGGATTCATCAGGGCAGCGAAACTCTGCGAGTTGGCCTTGGCCCAGGACGCCCGGTCCACGATCAGGACCTGGGAGTCACGGAGGTCCTCTGCGGCGTCCAGCCCGGTGATGCGGTGGACGTGGGTGACGGATTCGTCAGCGAGCCGGCGCAGGTCTGCAACTGCGGCCTGGATTTCGCGGCGGCTCAGCTTCGGCCCGGGGGCCACCAGGGTGGCTGCCGTGGCGGCGGCGAAATCCCAATTCACCAGGCGGGCGGCGGTTGAGGTGCTCAGGTGGTGCTGGTTGCTCTCCATTGCTCCATTCGATCACAGGCACCGTTCAATGTGTCCCTGCCGGGCTGAATCCTCCGGTTCAGCGCGGCCCGTCAGCGGCAGCCGCAGCCGGCCAGAACTGCGGCAGCGGCGTCGACGGCTCCCCGGGCTTCAGCGGTGTTGCCGTCGAGGTTCCGGGCCACCAGGGCAAAGGTGAGCAGGCGCCCGTCGGCGTCGGTGACGTATCCGCTCAGTGCCGTGACTGCACTGAGCGTGCCGGTCTTTGCCCGCACCAGTCCGGCGGCGGCGCCGTCACTGTACCTGCCCTGGAGTGTGCCGGTCAGGCCGGCAACGGGCAGTCCGCGGGACACTGGTCGCAGGCTTTCGTTTCCGGAGGTCAGGACCTTCCGGACCGTCTGGGCAAGCTGGGCCGCCGTCACTGAGTTTTCAGCTGCCAGACCTGATACATCCGCCAGCGCCAGTCCGGTGGTATCGACGCCGAGCCTGGAGACTTCAGCAGCCACCGTTGACGCTGCCCCCTCGAAGGACGCCTCCTGCCCGGAGGCGGCAGCAGCTGAACGGGCCAGGGCTTCGGCCAGGTAATTGTCTGAGACCAGGAGCATCTGCTGAATCTGCTCGGCCACGGTGGCAGACTCGGCGGAGGCCACTTCACGGGCCCCGGAAGGCAACGCCCCGCGTTCAACGCCGTCCGCCACCGTAATTCCGGCGCCGGACCCGGCCGAGGCCAGCGCATTGCGGAAGGCGTCACCGGCCGCCAGCGCAGCATCATCCGTGCGTTCGCCGGCCTGCCGCGACTCATCCACCCAGGCTGAATTGACGGCCAGCGAATAGACCGGCGCAATTTCTCCGGCTTCGACGTCGGCCTCGCTCCAGGCCGGGGACAGCGCAGGACCGGAGAACAGGGTGTCATCGACCTGGACCCGCACCGTACCGGCGCCGTCTCCGATCGCCTGAAGCGCTTCCCTGGCCAGGGTGGTGAGTCCTGCCCGGCCAACTACCGCGTCTTCATCGGAAGCACCGCTGCCAAGGAGAACGTCTCCGCCGCCGCGCAGCGTAAGCACCGTTTCGTCCCCTGACTGTGCGGCGTGGACAGTCGTTTCAAACCGGGATCCGGGATCCAGCGTTGCTGCCACGGCAGCCGCCGTCAGGATTTTCAGTGTTGAGGCCGGCATTCCTGCGGCATCCGGGTCGCGTTCGTAAAGCACGTTCCCGGTGAGCGCGTCGGACACCACCGCTGAGACGGTGCCGCTTCCGGCCAGGGCGAGTTCGGCGTCGAGCGCCGCTGCCAGTGCCGCTGGGTCCGGCAGCGGAGCTGCGGGGTCCAGGGGCTGGACCACGGGATTAGGGGAGAGTTCGGATGGCGGACGCTGATAGGAAGGGACGGCGATCTGCCGTTCAGCCGGTGTACCCGAAAGAGCCTTCACCACGGGCGGACCGGCATACACGGCCAGCGGAACCAGGAGTACGGCGAAGGCGAGCACCAGGGCAACGCCGGAGATGATCCTCGCCAAGAGCCACCCATTCCTTTTCGGTCCGTGTATTCGATACTGTGCCGCGGGTCCGCAGGGAGGCACTGTGAGGCAACAGCCAGTGCCGGAAAACCCGGCAGGGCCTCGGGACATATATCTTTAACACTAGACCGGCGCAGTGAGCCAAACGGACATTCCCAAATGGACGGGGATTCCGGCTGCGCCCACTCACGATTTGCACGAACCATCTGTCCGTTTCAGCGGCCCTTTCCGAGGGCCGCACCCAAGGAGCCGTTATGAAACTCGACGTAACGATCGAGATCCCCAAGGGATCCCGCGTCAAGTACGAAATTGACCATGAGACGCACCGCCTGCGCCTGGACCGTGTGCTGTTCACCTCCATGCAGTACCCGACGCACTACGGCTACTTCGAAAACACCCTGGGTGAGGACGGCGATCCGCTGGACGCCATGGTGATGCTCCAGGACTTCGACCTGATTCCGGGTGTGCTGGTTGAATCCCGCCCGATCGGCGTCTTCAACATGGTTGATGACGGCGGCGGAGACGCAAAGGTTCTCTGCGTCCCCACTGATGCCCGCTTTGACCACATCAAGGACATCTCCGACGTTTCGGACTTCCTCCTGGACGAGATCAAGCACTTCTTCACCAAGTACAAGGACCTGGAGCCCGGCAAATGGGTAGAGGCCGCTGACTGGGAAGGCCGCGAAGCAGCCGAGGCTGAAGTTGAGGCCTCGCTGGCACGCTTCAAGGCACAGGGCGAAGCGAGCGAAGAGGACGAGCCCCAGGGCCGCGACGTCGACGCAAGCCCCGAGAACAACTAAGGGGCAGCTCCTCACCAATCGAGATAACAGAAACTGCACGTACCAGCGCTGGTACGTGCAGTTTCTGTTATCTCGTGGGGCGCGGCACGCCCGGTCAACCGATATGGGTTGATTCGCGGGATGCTCTGGCATGCTGATGCCATGCATTTTGTGCTGACCATCAACCAGCGGGACACCCGCGAGGTGGGAGACCAGGTACCGGACCTGCTGCGCTCCCTGCGGCACATTCCTGCTGCCGTGGATTTCCAGCGTTCCGTGGGCGATGAAGCCCAGGGCATCCTGGCCCACCCTTCGGCTGCCGTTGAGGCTGCACTGGTGGCGGTCCGCGCCCGGCGCTGGAACGTGGGAATCGGCGTCGGCGAACTCCGCCGGCCGCTGCCCTCCGCGGTGCTGGAGGCGGAAGGATTCGGGCTGGTGTACGCCCGGCGCGCCGTCGAACGCGCCCAGCGCACCGGGGACCGCATTCCGCTTGCGGTTGAGGGGCCCGACGCCGAGGTGGCCGCTGAGGCGGAAGCGGTCCTGCGCCTGCTTGGCCAGATAGTAGCCAGCCGCACGGCAGCCGAGTGGAAGGTCCTGGACCTCATGACGCCCGGGGCCAGGGGCCAGCAGAAGTACGTTGCCGAAGAACTCGGCATCACCGCACAGGCCGTCAGCAAGGCAGTGGTGCGCTCCCATTGGGTGGAGGAGTGGGCTACCCGTCCGGCGGCGGCCCGTCTGCTGGACCTGGTAGCCGGACCGGCTTCGCTGCCACCTGCACCCCTGCCGTACTCAGCGCGGTAAGGAACTCAGCGCGCTGCGATCAGGCTGCGGAGCACGGCGGCGGCGCCGTCTTCATAGACCGATCCCGTGACCTCGGAGGCAGCGGCGACAACCTCGCCGGGCGACTGGCCCATGGCGACGCCGCGGGCAGCCCAGGAGAGCATCTCGATGTCATTGCGCCCGTCGCCGACGGCCACGGTGTGCATCGGATCGATGTCCAGCCTGCGGCGGACCTGCTCCAGCGCGGATGCCTTTGTGACCCCGGCTGCGGCGATGTCCAGCCATGCTGTCCAGCCCACGGAGTAGGTCACGCCGTGCAGCCCGATGGACTCCACGGCCTGGCCGAATTCCTCGGCCGTGCTGTCAGTGCTGAAAACAACCACGCGGACTGCCCTGCATTCACGCAGGAATTCGAAATCCACGGCCTTGGCCTCGGCACCGAAGCTGGCATCCTGGAAGCGTTCGGTCGAGAGGAAGCGGCCCTCGTGGTCTTCAAGCGCGAACTTGGCCGTGGGCAGTTCCACCCTCAGGGCATCGAGTGCAGGGCGCGGGTCGAAAACCACCCGGTCCACAATTTCATAGCCGTCGGGGAGTGAGGTGTCCACATGCAGGGTCACGCCGCCGTTGGAGCACACGGTGAAGCCTTCGGTCAGTCCGATGTTCTCGAGTACGGGCAGCGCCGCGCCGAAGGACCGGCCGGTCGAAACGACCAGGTGGTGGCCTGCGCCGATGGCGTCCTTCGCCGCGGAGCGGACGTTCGGGGACATGTGTCCGTCGTGGTCCACCAGGGTTCCGTCGACGTCCAGGGCGATGAGGTGCTTACTGTCTGAGTTGAACCGGTCTTCGATGCCGGCTGAGGTGAGAGTTGTCATCGACTCATTTAAACAGACACCGGTAAATCCCGGTAGGACGCGATTCACACTTTGGGCAAACAGGGGGTGAACTGTTCCTTCAACGCACACTGCCCCTGCCAAAAAGGCAGGGGCAGCGCGTACCTGCTGGAGGAAGCTACTGCTGGACGGGCAGGACTTCCATTCCACCCAGGTAGGGCTGCAGCGCCTTGGGAACGTTGACCGAACCGTCCGGGTTCTGGTGGTGCTCCAGAATGGCCACGATCCAGCGGGTGGTCGCCAGGGTGCCGTTCAGAGTGGCGACGGCGCGGGTCTTGCCGTCGTGGCGTTCGCGGATGTTCAGCCGGCGTGCCTGGAAGGTGGTGCAGTTCGACGTGGAGGTCAGTTCGCGGTAGGCGTTCTGGGTGGGAACCCATGCCTCGCAGTCATACTTGCGGGCGGCGGACATGCCGAGGTCTCCGGCCGCCGTTTCAATGACGCGGTAGGGCAGCTCCACCTTCGCGAGCATTTCCTCTTCCCAGGCAAGCAGCCGCTGGTGCTCTGCGGCAGCTTCCTCGGTGGTGGTGTAGGTGAACATTTCAACCTTGTTGAACTGGTGCACCCTGATGATTCCGCGCGTGTCCTTGCCGTGGGAACCGGCCTCGCGGCGGTAGCAGGAGGACCAGCCGGCGTAGCGCACCGGCCCCTTGCTGAGGTCAAGGATCTCGTCTGCGTGGTATCCGGCCAGCGGCACCTCGGAGGTTCCCACCAGGTAGAGGTCGTCTTCGGCGAGACGGTAGATCTCGGCGTCGTGCGCGACGTCGAATCCGGTGCCCTGCATGGTCTCGGGACGGACCAGTGTGGGGGTGATCATGGGGACAAAGCCGGCCTTCACAGCCTGGTCCATGGCCATCTGCAGCAGGGCCAGCTCCAGGCGGGCGCCTACACCGCGCAGGAAATAGAAACGGGAGCCGGACACCTTGGCACCGCGCTCCATGTCGATCGCACCGAGCAGCTCACCCAGTTCCAGATGGTCCCTGGGAGTGAAGCCTTCGGCCTCGAAGTCCCGGGGCTTGCCGATGGTCTTCAGCACGGTGAAGTCATCCTCGCCGCCTGCCGGCACGCCGTCTTCAACGACGTTGGCAACGCGGCGGACCAGCCCTTCCTGCTCAGCCTGCACAGCGTCGGCTTCGGCGCCGGCAGCCTTGACCGCAGCGGCCAGCTCCTTCACTTCGGCCAGCAGCGCCTGCTTCTCTTCGCCCTTGGCCTGGGCGACGCGTTTGCCAAAGGCATTCTGCTCGGCCCGCAGCGTCTCATAGCGGGTACGGGCCTCGCGCCGGCGGGCATCCGCGGAAATGATCGCGTCCACCAGCTCCGGCTCGGCCAGCCGTGCGCGCTGGGATGCTCGGAACTTCTCAGGATTTTCTCGCAGCTCATTTACATCGATCACGTCTCAAGAGTACCGAAAACACTGTGTCCGGCCCGCACGCTGCACCCCGGCTATCCTGAAACCACCATGCCCACTGAAATAGCCGTAATCCTGCTGCTGGCCACCGCAGCAATCGCGTCCATTGCCACGTGGCAGGTAACGGCCCGCCGGCACCGCCGGCACGCGGCTGCCGGGCGCATCACGCGTCCCGTTGCCGCAGCAGACCAGCGCGTGGCGATGGTCATCAACCCGATCAAGGCGCAGGCGGCCGAGGCCGGCGCGGCGCTGGAGGCGGCATGCGAGATGGCTGGCTGGGAACCGCCGCTGATTTTGGAAACAACCGTGGACTCGCCCGGCTTCAACCAGGCGAAGGAAGCGCTGGCTGCGGGAGCCGACGTCGTACTGGCGGCCGGCGGAGACGGCACCGTCCGGGAGGTGGCGCGGGCACTGGCCCATTCCCGGGCTGCGATGGGGCTGCTTCCCCTGGGCACCGGCAACCTCCTGGCCCGGAACCTGGGCGTGGCGGTCAATGATCTTGCCGGAAGCATCCAGGCCGCCCTGCACGGCAATGAACGCCGGATCGACATGGGCCGGATGGAACTGGATAACTCCCATACGGGTATCCGTTCCGCCAGCAATTTCCTGGTGATGGGTGGAATTGGACTGGATGCGGAAGTCATCGCCGCTACCCGAGATGATCTGAAGCGCCGGGTGGGCTGGCTGGCGTACAGCGAAGCCGGAGTCCGGCTCATGCCCGGACCGCGGCGCAGGATGCGGCTGCAGCTCGACGACGGCCTTCCCAAGACCCGCAAGGTGCGCAGCGTGCTCTTTGCCAATACGGGGAAGCTGCCGGCCGGCATCGACTTCATCCCGACGGCCGCCATGGACGACGGCATGCTGGACATCGTTGTGCTGACTCCGCGCACAGTCCTTGGCTGGCTGGCAGTCGCGGGCAAGGTGGTAACCCGGAACCGCCGCGAGCTGTCCCTGATCGAATACACCCGGGCACGGAAGGTCACGGTCAGTACCGAGGAACCGATCATCACGCAGCTCGACGGCGACCTGACGGGGGCTGCCACCCGGGTCCGGGTCAGTGTGGACCCGCACTGCCTCCGGGTCCGCGCTCCGGCCACCGTGACCGGTTCTGCCGCCGGAAACGGCAGAACCGGCGGGTTCCGCAGGAACTAGTCCTGGGTGCCCTCGGAGTCGGTGTAGCTGCCTTCGGTATCGGCGTCGGAGTTGCGTGACGACGGCGGCTGCTTCCGGCCGTCCGCGTCGGTGTACTCGCCTTCATCATGCTTCACGGATGCCGGGGAGGCCTGTTCGCGGATGAGCTCCTGCTCTTCGGCGAAGCGCAGATCGTTCCCCTGGTCGCCGATGTCGCCGCGGTAGTTATCGTCTCCGCTGGCCTGCCCGCTGGGCTTGGGGTTGGTGAGCTGCTCGTCTTCGTTCGGGTGTTCGCTCATGGTCCGCCTTTCGCATTGATGGCTTCTCCCGCCGGCTTCATGGCCGGTGGTCTATAAGCATACTTACCATAAAAGCCGGGGATATTGCCCTGCGGGCAGGTACCGGCTTGAGCGGCTTTGGCCTCCCGCTAACCGTCCAGCAGTTCCCGCACTGCGGTTTCGGACGCTGAATACCCGGCTACCGGGATTACTTCCCCGTGCAGGAACCGGTCCACCACTCGGGGGTCGACGTAGGATTTCCGCGCGACGGCAGGGGTGTTTCCCAGCCGTTCAGCTACCTCGCGGATGGTTTGGGCTACCGCCTGCTGCTGTTCCCGCTTGGTGGAAGCCGTACGGGCAGCGCGGGCCAGTCCCATGGCAGCGGAGACTGTCGCCTGCCAGGTCCGAAAGTCCTTGGCGGTGAAGTCCCCGGCGGTCGCTTCGCGCAAAAACCCGTTCAGCTGGGAGGCGTCTATGCTGTGCCACTGCCCGTCCACGCCGATGTACGCCAGCGCCGTGTCCGGATCCGGACGCTGAAGCATCGGCGTCATGGCGGCAACCAGGTCCTCGTCCTCAAGTTCCACGTGCCAGTGCTGACCGCTTTTACCTGGGAAGTCCAGCAGCAGCCGGGTATCTTCCAGCCGGACGTGTTCAACCCGCAGCGTCGTAGTCCCGTAGGACCCGTTCATCTCGGCATAGCGCGAGCCGCCGACCCGCAGTGCCCCGGAGTCAACAAGCCGCAGGGCAGCCGCGAAGGCCCGTTCAGGACCGCACCCCTCGGCACGCAGGTGCTTGGTCACGATCCGGCGGGCAGCAGGCAGCGCCTGGACGAACTCCAGCGCGCGGTCGAACTTCTCCCGGTCCTTCATTTCCCGCCAGTGCGGGTGGTAGATGTACTGCCGGCGCCCCGCACCGTCCTGGCCGGTGGCCTGGATGTGGCCGTTGGCGTAGGGGCTGATCCAGACGTCTTCCCAGGCCGGCGGGATGGCCAGCGACCGGATCCGGCGGAGTTCCGCCGGATCCCGCAGCACCTCGCCGCGCAGTCCGCGGTAGCTGAACCCCTTGCCCCACCTCAGGCGGGTGTAACCGGGGTGATCGCAGTTGCTGCGGCGCAGGCGGGGCATGTCAGCCGTTAATCAGGGATTCGAGCCACTGGTCCGCTGCCTCGAAAGCGGCGTCGGAGGTGTGCGGCAGGACCTGGGCGCGCCGATGGTCCGCCCTGGGATATGAGCCGAGGAAGCGCAGTTCCGGAGAGACCCTGTGCAGCCCCTTCAAAGCGTCTGCCACCCGGGCATCGGACACGTGCCCGTCGGCGTCGATGCTGAAGAAGTAGTCACCCAGGAAGGCTCCGGTTGGCCGGGACTCAATCCGGCTGAGGTTCACGCCTCGGGTGGAGAACTGGTCCAGGATTTCCATCAGGGCTCCGGGACGGTCCTCGGGCAGCGGGATGACCACGGTGGTTTTATCCGCCCCGGTGGGCTCCGGCAGCAGCCCCGGAAGGCTGATGAGGATAAAACGGGTCACGGCGTCGGATATGTCCCCAATGTCCCGGGCAATGACGTTCAGGCCCAGCCGGGACGCCACCAGCGGCGCGCAAATCGCAGCATCGAAGCCGGCGGCGTCATCCTGCAGCCCCACGGCGGCAGCTGCGGTGGAGGAGGCAGGCAAATATTCCGCCTTCGGAATATTCAGTTCCGCCCAGTTACGGCACTGCGCCCAAGCGTGGCTGTGCGTTGAAACTTTGCGGATGTCAGCCAGGTCAAGGCCCGGGCGCACGGCCAGGACGAAGGTGATGGGCACAAGGATCTCCCGAAGGATCCGCAGCGGCTGGCCAATTGAAATTGCATCGAGGGTGGCGCTCACTCCGCCCTCCACCGAGTTTTCGATGGGCACGACGGCCGCGTTGGCGTGCCCCGAACGGACCATCTCAAGTGCGGAGGTGACGCTTGTGGACGGTATTCTCACCGCCTCGGCGGCGCCGGGCACCTGGAGCAGCGCCGCTTCCGTGAAGGTTCCCTCAGGTCCCAGATACGTATAAACCATGGTTCCCGGGAGCCTGTGGTTCCCGGGGATGCCCTCAGGACTCATACGACGGTCGGTTCTTTTCCGTTTTCGGAAACCATTTCCTGGCCGGCTTCCAGCCAGGCACCCATACCGCCGGTCACGTTGAGGGCAGAGTAGCCGTGGGATTCGAGCCACTGTGTTGCGCGTGCGCTCCGTCCGCCGGAACGGCAGATGACAGCGAGGTCCTGGTCCGGATCCAGCTCGTCGAGACGGTCGGGAAGCTGTTCCAGGGGAATGTGGACGGCATTGGGGATGTGCCCGGCTTCCCACTCGTAGTCTTCCCGGACATCCAGGACCCGGACACCTTCACCGATAGCGTCCACAGATACGTTTTCCATCTTGTTCACACTTCCTTGCAGTCTCTGTTGCCGGGTCTGACTAGGCACGGAAGCAACCCGCTGCGCAGGCGTTCCTGCCTTTTATCCCAGCCTATAGTGGGATGCACCGCCAGAGAACAAAGCTCCCCGCGCACCGGAGGTAACAATGCCCAAAGGTCCAGCCGTCCAGCCCCGGGCAGGGATGCCCGACGACGAGGGAATTGGTTCATTCAGTGCCCTCACGCTGCGCGACGCGCTGGCAAGCGGTGAAGTCTCCGCCCGTGAAACCACGGAGTATTTCCTGGGGCGAATCGAGGCGCTGAACCCCGACCTCGGTTCCTTTCTGACCATTACCGCCGATGCTGCAATGAAGCAGGCGCATGAGGCCGACGAAGCGCTGGCGTCCGGCCGTCCGCTGGGAATCCTGCACGGCATGCCCCTGGCCCATAAGGACCTCACCGACGTCGCAGGGGTCCCCACGACCATGGGCAGCACTGCCGTACCGCCGGTTCCGGCCAAGGCGGACGGCCCCCTGCCGGCAGTCCTTCGGGCGGCCGGGGCAATCAGCCTTGGCAAAACGCAGGTGCCGGAGTTTGGCCTGAGCAGCTACAGCGAAAATTATGTGGCACCGCCGGCCCGGAACCCCCTGGACCCCGCACTGAGTCCCGGCGGATCTTCAGGCGGCAGTGCCGCTGCAGTTGCGGCGGGAATGCTGCCTTTCGCTCCCGGCACCGACGGCGGCGGTTCGGTGCGGATACCGGCGGCAGCTACCGGCCTGGTGGGCCTGAAACCCAACCGCGGCCGGGTCCCCTCCGGCGGCGGACAGCGTGACCTCGGCCAGTTCGTCGTCGCCGGCCCCCTGGCACGCACAGCGGCGGATGCCGCCCTGCTGCTCGACGCCATGGCCGCCGAACCCAATTTCCACGCAACCAGCGCCGACCGGGCAACCGGTTCGTTCCTCGACGCCGCACTCCGGGCGCAGGGGCAGTTTCGGATTGGAGTCAGCACCCGTTCCCCCTTCGAATCCCGGCTGGACATCAGGCTTGACCCGGAGGCGGTCCTGGGCCTGGAAGCAGGCATCCTGGCCCTTACCGGCGCCGGACATGAGGTGGAAGAGGCAGACGTCCATTACGACGAGCGCTATCCCGACGCTTTCGCGATGGTGTGGACCGCGCCCCTGGCCAACATCCCCCTGCCGCGGGAAGCGGAGGAGAAACTCACGCCGCTCACTGCCACCATGCGCCGCCGCGCCCTTCAGCGCTCTGCAGCTGAGCTGGCCGCCGCCGTCGACATCCTCCGTGGTTTCGAGGAGGACACGATCCGTCAGTTTGCCGCGTGGGACATGATCCTCACCCCGACCGTCGCCATGCCGCCGCGCCCCGTTGGCTGGTACTGGACCGGCGACGCCGACGAGGACTACGCCAGGCAGTGCCGGTACTCGCCGTTCACATCCATGGTCAACGTCTGCGGCCTGCCAGCCATCAGCGTCCCCACCTACCAAACCGCCCAGGGCCTCTCCATGGGCATCCAGCTAATCGGCCGCCCGGGGGCGGAGGCTGACCTGTTGGCGGTGGCTGCCCAGCTGGGTTCCCAATAACAGGAGACACCTTAACTGGAAGCCTTTTTGTCCACAATGTGGACAAAAAGGCAGGATTAGCGGTGATAAACAGCACATATACTTGCGGCGCATCCTATAAAACACACGAAAAACCGCCATTTGGGCCCAATCCGGCCGTTCGCTGCTTTGGGACGATTGGACGATGAGTCCAAGCCCCACCACTACCAGCCCCGTGCCTGCGCCCCCCGCACGGAAGGCATTCTTTGGTCATCCCCGGATGCTCGCCAACCTCTTCAGCGTTGAGCTCTGGGAACGCTTTTCCTTCTACGGCATGCAGGGCATCCTGCTCTACTACATGTACTACTCCGTCACTGACGGCGGCCTGGGCATGTCCGAAGGAGTCGCGGCAGGACTCGTAGGCGCATACGGCGGCGGTGTCTACCTGTCCTCAATTGCCGGGGCATGGGTGGCAGACCGCATCCTCGGTTCGGAGCGGACCCTCTTCTACTCGGCCATGATCGTCATGATCGGCCACATTTCCCTTTCCCTCGTTCCCGGTTACGCCGGCCTGGCGATCGGCCTCGTGCTCATCGCCATTGGCTCCGGCGGCCTGAAGGCGAACGCCACCTCCCTGGTTGGCAGCCTGTACGACGAAAAGGACGAACGCCGCGACGCCGGCTTCTCGATCTTCTACATGGGCATCAACATCGGCGGCCTGATGGGCCCCATCCTGACCGGCCTCATGTGGAACGCCTTCGGATTCCACATCGGCTTCGGCCTGGCGGCCGTCGGCATGGCGATCGGCCTGGCTCAGTATGCAGCCACCCGCAAGTACCTGCCCGAGTCTGCACACCTGGTCGCCAACCCGCTGCCCAAGAGCCAGTTTGCCCGGGTAGGCGCAATCTTTGCTGCCGCCATCGCCGTCGTAGTCGTCGCCATTGCACTCGGCCTGATCACCAGCGAGAACCTTGTCGGCCTCATGGCTGCCCTGGCCCTGCTGGCGGCAATCGCCTACTTCGTCGTGATCCTTACCAGCAAGCGCGTCACCCAGATTGAACGCCGCCGCGTGTTCTCGTTTATGCCCCTGTTCGTTGCCAGCACGGCATTCTGGGCACTCTTCCAGCAGCAGTTCACCGTTGTGGCGCTGTACGCAGACACCAAGCTGAACCTGAACCTCTTCGGCTGGGAGATGCCGCCGAGCTTCGTCCAGTCCATCAACCCGATCTTCATCATCGTGTTTGCCGCGGTCTTCGCCAGCATGTGGACCAAGCTGGGCACCCGCCAGCCGGGCACCCCGGTCAAGTTCGGTCTGGGACTGGCAGTGATGGGCCTGGCTTTCCTGGCCTTCATCCCGTTCTCCGGCGGCGGACCTGCAAGCACCCCGCTGCTGGCACTGGCCGGGATCCTGCTGCTCTTCACCTTCGCTGAGCTGTCCCTGTCCCCCACCGGCCTCTCCGCAGCCACGAAGCTGGCTCCGGCGGCGTTCCCGACGCAGATGGTTGCTTTGTTCTACCTGTCGGTCTCACTGGGCAGCACGCTCTCGGGCTGGCTGGCACAGTTCTACAGCGAGGACACCGAAGTCAGCTACTTCGCCTTCCTCGGAATCACCGCGATCGTGCTGGGCATCATCCTGGCCCTGTGCGCTCCGGCCATCAAGAAGCAGATGGGCGGGGTTCGGTAACCCGTTCCCGCAGCCGCTTAGCAAAAAGTGCCCGTTTCTTTATGAAACGGGCACTTTTTGCGTCCCTGCCCGCCCCTTCCCCTGCCAGCGCCGCGTAGACATTCTGTTATCCGCGGTGACTCAATGGGTCCACGTGTCCTTGCAACATTGCCGCTTCGGGGTGATCTGTCTCTTCATAAACCCGTCAGTTAGACAATGTGACAGCCCTCACAGTTAGTATCAGTGAATCAGCCGGCGCTTAAGTGCACCCGCTAACTGGTCCGGGCAACGACGCCGAACCAGGGAACGGATGCCAGCCCGGCACCACGACACCCTGCCCGGCCGGCGCCGTCCGCCTCCGGGCAGCGCACTGAAAGGGCAACGATGAAGCGTTCAAAGACAGGGGCACTGGGGGCCCTGCTGCTGGGTGCATCCCTCGCGGCGACCGGCTGCGGCTCGGATTCCGCTTCAAGCGGCGATTCGGACATGGTGAAGATCGGGATCACCCAGATCGTGGAGCACGATGCCCTGACCTCCGCCAAGGAAGGATTCAAGCGGGCACTGGCTGAGAACGGCTACACCGAAGGCGAGAACATCTCCTACGACGAGCAGAATGCAGCCGGGGAGCAGGCCACTGCCACGTCAATCGCCTCGAAGTTCGCCTCCGACGACCTCGACCTGGTGCTTGCCATCGCCACGCCGACGGCACAGGCCGCTGCACAGGCCATCACCGATATTCCGATCCTCATCACCGCTGTCACCGAACCGGAAGAAGCCGGACTCGTCGATTCCTGGGACGCTCCGGGCGCCAACCTCACCGGCACGAGCGACCTCAACCCGGTTGCAGACCAGCTGGCACTGATCAAGGAACTGACTCCGGATGCCAAGACGGTGGGAATCGTCTACAGCTCCGGTGAAGTGAACTCCGAGGTGCAGATCGAACTGGCCCAGGAAGCCGCAAAGGATCTTGGCCTCGAGCTGAAGCTCGCCGCAGTAAGCAACACCGCTGAGGTACAGCAGGCTGCCGAGTCCCTGGATGTGGATGCTTTCTACATCCCCACGGACAACAACGTTGTGGCTGCCCTGGACTCCGTCGTCCAGATTGCGGAAACCAAGAAAATCCCACTGGTCACCGGTGACGCCGGTGCCGTCGAAGCCGGTGGCCTTGCCACCTGGGGTATCGATTACGAAGCACTCGGTTACCAGACCGGCCTGATGGCCATCAAGATCCTGGAAGAGGACGCCGACCCGGCTTCCATGCCCATCGAAACCCTGGATGAAGTGCAGCTCGTGGTCAACAAGGCCGCAGCCGCCAACATGGGCATCGAGATTCCCGAGTCGATGCTCGAAAAGGCCGACAAGGTCATCGAGTAATCCTCGAAGCTGCCTTTCCCACCCTGCTGTAAGGAACAGAACTTCCATGATCACTGCTGTTGAACTGGGGCTTATCTACGCCGTTATGGCCCTGGGCGTTTACCTCACCTTCCGGATCCTGGATTTTCCGGACCTTACCGTGGATGGCAGCTTCACCACCGGCGCAGCCGTGGCGGCCATTTCCATCACCAACGGGGTTCCACCCCTGGCCGCCACGGCAGCCGCGTTCGGAGCCGGCCTGGTAGCCGGCTGCGTCACCGGCCTGCTGCACACCAAGGGCAAGATCAACGGCCTGCTGGCCGGCATCCTGACAATGATTGCCCTGTACTCCATCAACCTCCGGATCATGGGAACGTCCAATCTCTCCCTGCTCCGTGAGGACACGCTTATCACCCCCCTGCGTGAAAACGGGTACCTGGGCGGCGCCGTCGCAATTGCGCTGTTCGCCCTCCTGGCACTGGGCGTGAAGCTCTTCCTGGACTGGTTCCTCCACACCGACCTCGGCCTGGCCATGCAGGCCACGGGTGACAACCAGGAAATGGTCAGCAGCTTCGGTGTCAGCACCGACCGGATGAAGATCCTGGGCCTGGCGCTCTCGAACGGATTCGTTGGCCTGTGCGGTGCCATGGTGGCGCAGTACCAGGGCTTCGCGGACATCGGAATGGGCATCGGCCTCATCCTGGTTGGACTCGCATCGGTGATCATCGGCCAGGCCATCTTCGGCAGCCGCCTGATCGTGGTCTCCACCCTGGCAGTCGTCCTGGGCGCGGTTGTCTACCGGATCGTCATCGCCCTGGCCCTGGACCTGGGCTTCGAGCCCAACGACATGAAGCTGATCTCTGCGGTGCTGGTGGTGCTGGCCCTGATTCTGCCGCAGTGGAAACTCTTCCGCAGGCTGCCCACCTTCAGCAGCCTGCGCAAATCCACCGTCACCACGGCCAGCTAGCAGGAAGCCAAAAACGATGCTGAAAATCGACAACGTACAAAAGACCTTCTTCGCCGGCACCGTCAACGAACGCGTGGCGCTGGCGAAAATCGACCTGGAACTGCACGCCGGAGAGTTCATCACGGTGATCGGTTCCAACGGTGCGGGCAAGTCCACCTTGCTGAACATGGTCTCGGGGAAGCTTCGCCCGGACACCGGATCGGTGCTGATCGACGGCAAGGACGTCACGAAGCTGGCCGACTACCAGCGGGCCAAGTTCATTGGGCGCGTGTTCCAGGACCCCATGGCAGGGTCTGCCCCGCAGCTGAGCATCGAACAGAACATGTCCATTGCCTACGAGCGCGGCAAGCGCCGCGGCCTGGGCTGGGGCGTTTCGGGCAAGAAGCGGGAACTCTTCCGCGAAGAGCTCAAGTCCCTGGAACTGGGCTTGGAGAACCGGCTCAAGGCCAAGGTCGGCCTGCTCTCCGGCGGCCAGCGCCAGGCGCTGTCCCTGCTCATGGCGACCTTCAGCGAACCGAAAATCCTGCTCCTGGATGAGCACACCGCGGCCCTGGACCCGCAGCGTGCAGCGCTGGTTTCACGCCTCACCGGGGAGATTGTGGCCCGCCACAAGCTCACCACCCTGATGGTCACGCACAACATGCAGCAGGCCCTGGATCTGGGAACGCGGCTCATCATGATGCACGAAGGCCGGATCATCCTGGACCTGGACAGCACGCAGAAGAGCGCAATGACCGTCCCGGACCTGCTTCACGAGTTCGAGAAGATCAAGGGCGGCCTGGACGACCGGACGCTGCTTCAGTAGCCGCCCCCTCCGGAATCCCATCGAGAGGCCAGTTACGGCCCGTTTGAGCGCTCAAACCAGCCGTAACTGGCCTCTCGCGTAAGTTGGGCAGTGGGCGCATCAGCCAATCGTCTGCCGGATCACACGAATCTTTGGCATGCTTGGATTTATGTCTAACCGAGCCGGAACACCCGCCCAGCCATCCGACCTTGTCGACCTCACTGCCCTTCTGGACGCCTATTACGACGTCGCGCCCGACACCGCTGATCCCGGCCAGCGTGTGGCCTTCGGGACTTCCGGACACCGTGGCAGCTCCCTGAAGGGCTCTTTCAATGAGCCCCACATCGCCGCCATCACGCAGGCGATCGTCGAATACCGGACAGGCGCCGGCATCACCGGACCGCTGTTTATGGGCAAGGACACCCACGCTCTTTCCGAACCTGCGCAGAACACCGCCCTCGAAGTTCTCGCCGGCAACGGGGTCAATGTCCTGATCGACTCCCGCACCGGTTTCACGCCGACCCCGGCGCTGAGCCATGCCATCCTCACGCACAACGCGACCCGCACCGACCAGGCTGACGGAATCGTGATCACCCCGTCCCACAACCCGCCTGCCGACGGCGGGTTCAAGTACAACCCGCCCTCCGGCGGACCTGCAGATTCGGAAACCACGGCCTGGATCGCCAACCGGGCCAACGAACTGCTGGAGAACGGGCTGCGCGGCGTCCAGCGTATTCCGCTGGGTGAAGCACGGCTGGCGGAGTCCGTGGGCGCCTATGACTTCCTGCAGCACTACGTGGGCGACCTCGGCTCAGTGCTGAACATGGATGCTATCAAGGCCTCCGGACTGCACATCGGGGCCGACCCCATGGGCGGCGCATCCGTTGACTACTGGGGTGCAATCGGCGAGCAGTACGGCCTGAACCTGACCGTAGTGAATCCCAGCGTGGACCCCCAGTTCGGGTTTATGACCCTGGACTGGGATGAGAAGATCCGCATGGACTGCTCCTCCCCCGACGCGATGGCATCTCTGATTGCCCAGGCCGGGCGGTACGACATCGCCACGGGCAACGACGCCGATGCTGACCGCCACGGCATCATCACCCCCGACGCCGGGCTGATGAACCCGAACCATTACCTCGCTGCTGCCATTGAGTACCTGTACGCCAACCGCACCGGCTGGCGCGGTGACGCGATGGTCGGCAAGACACTGGTCTCCTCCTCCATGATTGACCGTGTCACATCCAGCCTGGACCGCCGGCTCATGGAGGTTCCCGTGGGCTTCAAGTGGTTCGTCCCGGGCCTGTTGTCCGGCGAAGTGGCCTTTGGCGGCGAGGAATCCGCGGGTGCGTCCTTCCTGCGGCTGGACGGCTCGGTGTGGACTACCGACAAGGACGGCATCCTGCTGGCCCTGCTGGCGTCCGAGATCACGGCCGTCACGCAGAAGACGCCTTCACAGCACTACCGGGAGCTGACCGGCCGCTTCGGAGATCCGGTCTACGCGCGGGTTGATGCCCCGGCCACGCGCGAACAGAAGGCTGCATTGTCCAAGCTCTCGCCGTCGGACGTCACCGCCACCACGTTGGCAGGCGAGGAAATCACCGCCCGGCTTACCGAAGCCCCGGGCAACGGCGCACCCGTGGGCGGGCTGAAGGTCACCACCGAGAACGCCTGGTTCGCGGCCCGTCCCTCCGGTACCGAAGACGTGTACAAGATCTACGCCGAATCCTTCAAGGGCGCCGAGCACCTCAGCGAAGTCCAGGCCGAGGCGAAGGCCATTGTGGACTCCGTAATCTCCTAGCCCGTTCCTCCAACGACTTAAACGAGATGACAGAAACTGCCCGTATGAGCGTTCATACGGGCAGTTTCTGTCATCTCGAAGTTAGAGAAGGCGGCGGAGGATCCGCGCCTTGAACCCGTTGTACGGCGGGTAGGCCACGCGCAGGGTGTCCAGCAGTGTTGACTTTGAGAAGACCGGGCGTGCCTGGCTGAACGTGTCGAAGGACTGTTTGCCGTGATACGCGCCCATGCCGCTGGCACCTGCCCCGCCGAACGGCAGCTCCGGCACGGCCAGCTGCACAATTGCGGCGTTGTGGTTCACGCTTCCGGCACGGACTCCCTGCTCGAACTTCCGCTGCCGGGAGGCTGAGGACGTGAAGAGATAGGACGCCAGCGGCGCGGGGCGGGCGTTGATGATCTCCATTGCCTGGTCCAGGTCGCGGACGGTGACAACCGGAAGGATGGGCCCGAAGATCTCTTCCTGCATCACCGGAGCATCCAGGGAAACGCCGGTCAGCACTGTGGGCTCGAAATAGAGGTCCTCGCGGCTGGTCCGTCCGCCCGACACTACGGTGCCGTCCGCCAGGTAGCCGGTGAGCCGGTCGAAGTGCCCCTCGTTGACGATCCGCCCGAAGTTGGCGCTGCGGGACGGATCCCGGCCCACAAACTCGCGGATCACCTTGCCGAGCGCCTTGAGGAGTTTGGGCGCTGCATCCTCGGTGACCAGCACATAGTCGGGCGCCACGCACGTCTGGCCTGCATTGATCAGCTTGCCGTAGGCCAGCCGGCGGGCAATGGCGGTCAGGTTCCCGTCCAGTACGACGGCGGGAGACTTGCCTCCCAGCTCCAGCGTTACCGGGGTGAGGTGCTCGGCGGCGGCACGCATGACAATCTTGCCCACCCGCTCACCACCGGTGTAGAAGATGTGGTCGAACTGCTGGGCCAGCAGTGCCTGGGACGCTTCCTGGGCACCCTCAACCACCACCACGGCCTCCGGGTCCAGGTACTCGGGCAGGATCCGTGCGACGGCGGCAGAGGTGGCCGGCGCCAGCTCGCTGGGCTTGAGCACGGCCGTGTTTCCTGCGGCAAGCGCGCCGATCAGCGGGGCGAGGAGCAGCTGCACGGGATAGTTCCAGGGCGCGATAATCAGCACCACGCCCAGCGGCTGCGGTTCAATACGGGCCGACGCCGGCTGCAGGCCCAGCGGCACCGGCACCTTGGTGCTCCTGGTCCAGTTCGTCAGGTGTTTCAGCGCGTGGCCTGCTTCGGACCGGGTGATGGAGATTTCGGTGAGGTAGGCCTCCAGCGGGTTCTTGCCCAGGTCTTCTCGCAGGGCTGCGGCGAACTCCTTCTCCCGTTCGGAGAGCATCCGCATCAGGGACTTCAGCTGTTCTTTCCGCCATGCCAGGGGCCGGGTGCGCCCGCTTTCATAAACCTTGCGGACCGCGGCAACCTGTGCCGGAATACTGCCCGCCGGGGACGCTGTCCGGATATCGGAGCTCATGCCCGGTTACCGCTTTCCTGTACAGGCTTCTCCGCTTCCTGGGCGGGACGCCCGGTGAAGTGGTCCATGGACTGGTAAACCTTGAAGACCTTTCCCGCCACAACGTCCCAGGCAGGCTGCGGCAGCAGGCCACGCAGCGCGCTGCCCAGCGGGACGGTCCAGGGCAGCTGGACCCGGGCCCTGCCTTCCAGCAGCGCCTTCCACGCCTTGTCCACGACGTATTCGGGTTCCATCAGCGGTGTCATCAGCGGACCGCGGGCACCTTCGAACATGCCGGTCTTGATGTAGCTGGGGATCAGGGTGGTGACCTGGACGTGGCCGTGCCCGGCTTCCTCCAGCTCCAGGCGAAGTGAATCGCTCCAGCCGATCACTGCCCATTTGGAGGCGGTGTAGACGCTCATCTTGGGTACAGACAGCGTCCCGGAGGCAGAGGCGACATTCAGGATCCGGGCCGGGGTGCGCCGCTCGATCATGCCGGGCAGGAACGCGCGGGTGATGTGCATCGGGGCCAGAGTATTCACGTCCGTGACGGCGTCAATATCCGTTCCGGAGTGTTCCCAGAAGTACTTGCCGCGGACGATGCCGGCATTGTTGATCAGCACGTCCGGCGCACCGAGTTCCGCCAGTACGGCTTCGGCGTTTTCTGCCACTTCAGCCGCAGAGGAGACATCCAGCGTGTAGGGGCGGATCTCCGCGGATCCGAGACCGCGCAGCCGCTGCGCAGCAGCCTCCAGCGCCTCGGCATTCCGGTCCCACAGCACAACGGCCCGTGCGCCTTCGCGCACCGCCCGTTCGGCGTACAGGAGCCCCATGCCCATGGCCGCTCCGGTGATGAGTACTGTCCGTCCAGAAACTGAGATTCCCACGTATGATCCGTCCGTCACAGGCCGCCTTCGGCCCAACTGCTTTCCCGGTAAAATTCCAAGTGCGTGCAACATAGCGTGGCACAGTCGCCCCGCCGGTAACATTCTCCACGAATCAATCCCCCTTTGTCCTTTGGAAGGCACACGCATGAGCAGGTTCGGCACAGACTGGAAAATCCACGGGAACGGCAGGACAGTCACTCCCGGCTCATACGTCGCACCGGATGAGCGGCTGAGCTGGCCGCGGACCATTGGCATCGGCGCCCAGCACGTCGTCGCGATGTTCGGCGCCACCTTCCTGGTTCCGCTGCTAACCGGTTTCCCGCCCGCCACCACGCTGTTCTTCTCCGGCGTCGGCACCATCCTCTTCCTGATCATCACTGCCGGAAAGGTGCCCAGCTACCTGGGCTCCTCCTTCGCCTTCATCGCGCCGATCAGCGCTGCAGTAAACCAGCACGGTCCGGGCGGAGCCCTCGGCGGCATCATCATGGCCGGCGCCACCCTGTTCCTGATCGGGCTCGCCGCACAGCTGGCCGGAACCCGCTGGATCCAGGTCCTCATGCCGCCGACGGTCACCGGCGCAATCGTGGCGCTGATCGGGCTGAACCTGGCCCCCACCACACGCACCAACTACGAAGCCGGTCCCATCACGGCCACGGTCACCGTCGTCGTGATCCTGCTGACCACTGTCCTGTTCAAGGGACTCATCGGCCGCCTTTCCATCCTGGTAGGCGTCCTGGCCGGTTACGTCGCCGCCATCATTCAGGGCGAAGTGGACTTCTCCACCATCAGTGACGCAGCCTGGTTCGGCCTGCCCCAGTTCACCGCCCCGACCTTCCACTTCAACGTCATTGGGCTGTTCGTGCCGGTTGTCCTGGTACTCGTGGCAGAGAACATCGGCCACGTGAAATCCGTGGCCGCCATGACCGGGCGGGACCTGGATCCCTACACCGGCCGGGCGCTGATGGCTGACGGCGTGGCCACAATGCTGGCCGGCTCCGGCGGCGGCTCCGGAACCACCACGTACGCCGAGAACATTGGCGTCATGGCGGCCTCCCGGGTGTACTCCACTGCCGCGTACTGGGTCGCCGGCATCACCGCGGTGCTGCTGAGCCTCTTCCCCAAGTTTGGTGCCATGATCGCCACCATTCCCCCGGGTGTGCTGGGTGGTGCCGGAGTGGTGCTGTACGGCATGATCGGCATCCTCGGCGTCCGGATCTGGGTGGACAACCGGGTGAACTTCTCCAACCCGATCAACCTCTCCGTGGCCGGAGTTGCGCTGGTGGTTGGCATCGCGAACTACACCTGGAACGTTGGCGGCCTGACCTTCGAGGGCATCGCCCTGGGCACCGCTGCCACTCTGGTGATCTACCACGGCATGATGGCCATCGCTCGCTGGCGCGGCACCATGCCGGATGAACCCCAGGAAGACGTCGGCGCCACGCCGTCCAGCCTGGGCTAGGAACCTAGGCCCCTTCCAGGGCCGCCTGGGTGGCACGGGCAACGTAGAACGCTGCCCGTGCCATCGCATCCTCCGGGCTCTGGGCAAGGTCCAGGACGCTCACCGCTGCCTCAACCCCGTACTCAGCCAGGACCTTCGGGCCCAGCGTGATGGCCCCGGCCACCAGCACCACCGGAATACCCCGGTCAGCGGCCAACCGGGCTACCTCCAGGGGAGCCTTGCCGAAGCGTGTCTGCTCGTCAATGGACCCTTCGCCGGAGAGAACCAGGTCTGCCCGCGAAAGAGCCGGCTCCAGGCCCACCAGTGCGGCAATGAGCTCAAAACCGGGCTCGATTCCGGCATCGGTGAACGCCAGGAAGGCTGAGGGGAATCCGCCGGCGGCCCCTGCCCCGGGGATGTCAACGTCGATGCCCGTTGCCTCTTGAAGCAGGCGCGCCCAGTTTGCCAGGGCTTCATCCAGCAGCAGCCGTGCCGAGGAATCCGCTCCCTTCTGTCCGCCGAAAACGTGGGCTGCACCGTTGTGCCCGGTGAGCGGGTTGGTCACGTCCGCGGCAATCCGGATCCGGGTGTCCTTGAGCCGGGGGTCCAGTCCGGATGCATCGACAGCTGCTGCCAGGGCCAGCCCGGCCCCGCCCGGGGGTACCGGCTCACCG
Source organism: Arthrobacter sp. BL-252-APC-1A (assembly GCF_009696625.1). NCBI lineage: Bacteria > Bacillati > Actinomycetota > Actinomycetes > Micrococcales > Micrococcaceae > Arthrobacter > Arthrobacter sp. BL-252-APC-1A. The sequence goes on from NZ_VULS01000005.1 coordinate 157,013, forward strand.
GCAGCGTCGAGGATCCGCAGCCCCAGCGCTGTCAGTGCCCCGGAGCCGCCGTCGGTCATTGCTGATCCGCCGATGCCCAGGATGATCTCGCGTGCTCCGGCGTCCAGCGCCGCCGTGATCAGCTGCCCGCTGCCAAAGCTCGACGCCGCCAGGGACGTCTGCACTGACGGTTCCACGAGCATCAGGCCGGAGGAGCGCGCGGTTTCCAGGACCGCCGTCGTGCCGTCCATCGCCCAGACTGCGGTCACTTCGCGGCCCAACGGTCCGCGGACCCGGGTGGAGCGCTCGACGGCGCCCGCGGCGAGAGCCGCCTCCAAGGTTCCCTCGCCGCCGTCGGCCACCGGAATCCGGGTAACTTCGGCGTCGGGGTAGACCGCAAACACCCCCTGCGCCATGGCGGCAGCGGCTTCCTCAGCGGTGAGGCTGCCTTTGAACTTGTCCGGGGCTATGAGCACGCGCATGGTTCCCATCCTGCCAGCCGCCGCCGGAGCAGGACAGTTCTACGCGCCGGCTCCCTGCGGCCAGGCTCCGCGGGCGGAGAGCACCGAAGCGAGCAGGTCCGCGCGGTCCGAGACCAGTCCGTCGACTCCCAGGTCCAGCAGTCCTTCCATCAGCGGGCGGGTGTTGATGGTCCAGACGTGCACCTCGATTCCGGCGGAATGGCAGCGCCGGACAAAAGCCGGCCGCACTACCGGCACCCCGCGGAAGCTCACCGGAACCTGCACCGCCTGAAATCTTCCCAGCCGCGCAATCAGCCGTCCCAGACCCAGCGGTGAGAGGAGCAGCAGTGCAGCCGTTGAGAAGGATCCGGCAGAACTCGCGGCCGGGCTGGAGAGCCGGCGCAGGCAGTCCAGCCGGCGCCGGTCCGAGAAGGACGTCACGAGCACCCGGTCATGGGCCTGGTGCTTTTCGATCAGGGCCGCCAGAGCCGCAGCTCCGGCGGCGTCCTTGATGTCCACGTTCAGGCGAACGTCAGGCCACCGGACCAGGACGTCCTCCAGCGTGGGGATCGGCTCGGTGCCGCCCACCCGGACTCCTGCCAGCTCGCGCAGGCTGTAGGCGCTCAGAGGTCCGGTGGAATCGGTAACCCGGTCAAGGGTCTCATCGTGGAACACCATGAGGACGCCGTCGCTCGTGGTGCGGACATCCGTTTCCAGGTAGCCGAAGCCCAGGTCAACGGCGGCTTCGAAGGAGGCCATGGTGTTCTCCAGCCCGTCCGGGCTGAAACCGCGGTGGGAGAGGCCAATTGGCTCCGAAGCCCCTGACGGGTGCGCAGATGCAGGAGCGGGCGGCATGAAGTACGGCAGTTTCTGGCTCACAGGGTGTACTTTATCTCCGGTTGCCGCCCGTCTTCGGCTTCCCCCCGGTCCGCCGGTGGGGTCCCGGAACTAGACTTGCTCCACCGAGGGCGGGGGCCTTCGGTGCCGCGCCGGCAAACCCTGGAGGTGCCCATGGAGCACGGTTCCGCACGGCAGGCAGCAGGCCGTTACCTCCGCTGGCCCGTGGATGGCCTGCGCGGGACCATCACACGGTCTCCTGTCACTGTTTCTGTCCTTGTGCTGTTCTGGTTCCTGGGAATCCTGACGTCCTCCATCATCACAGGACCGGAGGGTGAGCTTCTCCCGTGGGTGAGCGTCTCGGTCACCACGCTGCCGCAGTATTGGCCTGCCCTGATCCTCTCGGCTCTGTGGGCCAACGGGCTGGCAGGCTATCTCAGCGGTACCCTCCTGGCACTGGCGGTGGGGCTGCCGGCGGAACGCCTGCTGGGAAGCCGCCGTTTCCTTGCGGCCGCCCTTGGAACGCAGCTCGCCGGCGCCCTGCTGGCGATCGGCTTCACCGCGGTAACCCGCACGGTCTTCGACGCCTGGGGGCGGGAACTCAGCACAGATACCTTCGTGGGCCCGGTGGCGCTCTTCTGCGGCGTTGCCGGAGCGGCGTCGGCCGGGCTCGGAACACTCTGGCGGCGCAGGATCCGCCTGCTGCTCTACACCCTGCTGGTGGTGCTGGCACTCTTCTCGGGTTCCCTGCGGGACGTCATGGCACTGGGCAGCGCCGTCGTTGGCGGTCTGTGGGGTCCATATCTCTTCGGCAGGCGGCCGCGGCGCCCGCAGGGCTTCGTGTCCAGCCGCCGTGAGGCCCGGATTCTGGTGGCCCTCGCCGTGGCGGCCACTGCTGCAGGGCCGGTCATCGCTGCCCTGAACGTACGTGCCGTGGGGCCGCTGGCCATCCTCGCGTACTTGTTCACCAACGCGGAAACGCTGGACCCGGCGGCCCTGGCCAGCCTCTGCGCGGATTCCGCGCGGCAGGCTGAATGCCGGGCCGCAAAGCTGGAACTGAGCGCCGGCCCGGCAGGATTCTTTCTCGCCGTGCTTCCCCAGGTGCTGCTGCTTGTTTTTGCCGTGGGCCTGCGCCGTGGCCGCCGGTTCGCGTGGATCAGCGCCCTGACCCTGCAGGGCCTCATGATTCTTGCAGCCGGCATCCGGATCATCCTGTTCCTGTCCGGTGAACTGGGCCCGGTGTTCGGATTCGGGGCCTCGGGCCAGCCGTTGCCCCTGGTCCTTCCCATGCTCCTGCCGCTGCTGGTCTTTGTGCTCCTGGCGGTAAGCGGACGCCGCCTTTTCCAGGTCAGTGCACCGCCGGGCACGTACCGAAGGCTCTTCCTGACCTGCTTCGCCGCAGCCGTGCTGCTGGCTGGGGCCTGGGTGGGAGGCGGACTGCTTCTGCGCAGCGGTTTCACGCCCGCTGCCACCCTGTCCAGCCTGCTTGCGGACCTCCCGCTCCGGTTCCTCCCGGTCTCCGAACTCACGGTCGGCGCCCCGCAGCTGCTGCCCGCCTACGCGCCCGCAACCATCCTTTACGAGGGTGTGGGTGTGGTGTTCTGGATCCTCGTGTGCGTTCTGGTGCTGCGCTCCTTCAGCCTGCCCGCCTACGCGCCGTATACCGAAGCCAAGGAGCGCGCCAGGTCGCTGCTCAAGGCCACGGGCGGGAGCACCATGGCCTGGATGACTCTCTGGAGCGGGAATTCCTACTGGTTTTCACCCACCGGCAACTCCTACATTGCCTACCGGCTGGGTTCCGGCGTGGCCCTCACAGTGGGGGATCCGGTGGGCCCACCCCAGGAACTGCAGCAAAGCGTGGACGGTTTCGCCGCCTACTGCGCTGATTCCGGGGTGACGGCCTGTTTCTACTCCGTGAACGCGGCAACCCGGGAGGCCACTGCGCGGTTGGGACATACCGATCTTCAGGTGGCCGAGGAGACGATCCTGCCGCTGGGGTCCCTGGTCTTCAAGGGCAAGCGGTTCCAGGATGTCCGCACGGCGTTCAACCGGGCTGGAAAGGCCGGGATCCGCGCCGAATGGACCACCTACAGCAAGGCCCCACTGTCCGTTCTGGACCAGATCAACGCGATTTCCGAGGAGTGGGTGGCAGACAAGCAAATGCCGGAAATGGGCTTTACGCTTGGCGGGCTTGAAGAGATCGACGACGACGGCGTGCGGCTGCTCCTGGCGGTGGACCAGGACCGCACCGTCCACGGGGTAACGTCCTGGCTCCCCATTTACCGGGACGGCAGGATTGTCGGCTGGACGCTGGACTTCATGCGCCGCCGGGGCCGCGGGTTCCCTGCTGCAATGGACTTCCTCATCGCCTCGGCAGCACTGTCCCTGCAGGACGAGGGATTCAGCCTGCTGAGCCTCTCCGGCGCCCCGCTGGCCAGAAGCGCGGCTTCGGCGGCCGGCAAGAGCGCGGAACCCGACGCCGCCGCCCCTCCTCCGGCTTTGGACTGGGTGATGAACCGGCTGGGCGCTGCGCTGGAACCGGTGTACGGCTTCCGGTCCCTGCTGGCCTACAAAGCCAAGTTCCAGCCGCAGTACGTTCCGCTGTACATGACCTACCTGGACGCCGCCACTCTTCCGGCCATTGCCAATGCGCTCACCCGCGCCTATCTTCCGCACGTGTCGGTGGGGCAGACGTTCACCATGGCTCGGAGGATCGTGGGCAGCCAGCGATGAGCCTTTCCCTCACCACGGGGCCGGTACCGGCAGTGGTGTTCCTGCTGGGCCTGGCCGGCCTGTGCTGGCTGTGCTGGGGCACGCGGCGGTACCTGACCCGGCTGGTGCCACTGGCACTGATCGGCGCGGGAGCGGGCACCATCCTGCTGTTCCTTGCCGCAGAGGTGCTGCTGGAGTGGTGGAACGCCTCATTTCCGCGTTACCTCTACCTATATTCCACAGCGGGAATATTGGCCCTCCTCCTGGTAGTTCCGCGATGGAGGGCCAGCCGGCGGGCACTGTCCCGGATCGTGACGGCCGCGGCAGCAGCAGCGGTGCTCCTCGCTGCCGTCTCCGGGGCGAACATGGCCTACTCGCAGTATCCAACCCTTGAATCCCTGGTAGTGAACCCGGGCGAATCCAGCGGCCCGCTGCCAACCCGCAGCCCCCCGGCAGGCCAGGACCCGCCGCAGCCTGCCACGGAGACGAACTGGACCCCGCCCGCGGACATGCCCGCGCAGGGAAAGGTGTATCAGACGCGGATCCCCGAATCCGGATCCGGATACCAGGCCGGATCGGGACTGGTCTATCTTCCGCCGGCTTATCTTGCCTCCCCGCCCGCACAGAACCTGCCCGTAATCCTTGCGCTCCATGGGCAGCCGGGCTCTCCCGCCGACTGGTTCACCGGGGGCCAGCTCCAGTCCGTCATGGATGACTTCGCTGCCGGGCACAAAGGCCTTGCACCAGTCGTCGTTGTGCCTGATCTCTCCGGCGGCGCCAATGCCAACTGGTCCCTGTGCCTGGACTCCAGCCAGGGACGCGGTGCAACCTATCTCGCTGAGGATGTGCCGCGCTGGGTCCGGGGAAACCTGGCGGCTGGCCTCAGCAGCTCCCGGCAATGGGCGGCGGCAGGGTATTCCTACGGCGGCACCTGCGCGCTGCAGCTGGCCGTGAACTTCCCGGATGCCTATCCAACGTTCGTGGATATTGCCGGGGAGAATGCGCCCACGGTTCCGGGCGGGATCCAGTCCCTGCTCAGCACCTACTTCGGCGGGAACTCTGCGGCCTTCACCGCACAGAACGCCCTGGACGTCCTGAAAACCGGGTCCTTCCCGGACAGTGCCGGGATTGTGGTGGTCGGCAGGGATGACAGCACCTACGCGGACCAGGGACGCCAGGTGTATGAGGCGGCCAAGGCCGCCGGCATGGACGTCACGCTTCAGGAACTCCCCGGCGGACACTCCTGGGTGGTCTGGAAAGAGGGCCTGGCCGGCAACCTGGACTGGCTGAGCCGCCGGCTTGGCATACTGGACCAATGACCGACGCCGTTTCCGCCCGGATGAAGCAGCGGCTGGCCGGCGCCGTGGAGGTGCTGGGCCGTCATGGCCTGCTGCTCCTAACCCTCGCTGCGGGGCTGATCCCCGCACTGCTGCTGGCTCTGGCGGCCGGCGGCGTGTACGAGGCAGTCGTAGAAGAAGACGGCGTTGCGGGCCTGGACCAGCCGGTTCTCGACGCAGCCATTACGCTGCGTTCTCCCGGAGTCGACACCGCAGTTACCTGGCTGACCAACCTTGGCGGGACCATCGGGCTCCCCGTGCTCGCCGCTGCCGCAGTTCTGGCGCTGTGCCGGTGGCAGCGGAGCTGGACGCCGCTGATTCTTACCGCGTCCGCCGCGGCCGGATCGCTGCTGCTCACGGTGGCCGGCAAGGCCCTGGTGGGCCGCTCACGGCCTCCGCTGTCCGACGCCGTGCCGCCCTACGAGCACTCGGCATCCTTTCCCAGCGGGCACTCCCTAAACTCCCTCGTGGTGATCGGAACGCTCGCCTACCTGCTGGTCCTGTACCTGAATACCCGCCGGAGCCGTTTCCTCACCGTCCTGGCGGGGGCGGTCTTTGTCCTGGCTATTGGCCTGAGCCGGGTCTACCTGGGCCACCACTGGCTCACGGACGTGCTGGTGGCCTGGATCCTGGGGCTGGCTTGGCTGGCCATCCTGATAACGGTGCACCAGCTCCTGCACGCGCGGCGCCTCAGGAGCCTGCCCGCCGGCTAGGGCTGCCTGCCGCGCAGCAGGTCTTCCAGGACCTGCGCCACGCCGTCCTCGGCGAAGGGCGGCGCCAGGTGCCCCGCTGTGGCACGGACCGCTGGGTGTCCTGAGGCCATGGCGTAGCCGCGGCCAGCCCAGCCGAGCATTCCCAGGTCGTTGGGCATGTCACCGAAAGCAACGACGTCGGCCGCTTCTATCCGCAGCGAGCGCGCGTACTCTGCCAGGGTCACCGATTTGTCCAGTCCCGACGCAGACATTTCCAGCAGCGGAACGGAGGGCGCGGAGTGGGTGGTGGAGACCAGGTGCGCCACTTCGGGCTTGACCTTGTTAAGGAACTCGTCCGGATGGACGCCCTCAACGCGGGCCAGGAATTTCACCACGCGGGCATCCCCGCCCAGTGAGTCCTTCAGCGGTTTGGGCGTGACGGCGCCAAGCATATCCGCGCCGGCGTCCTGCAGGAATCCGGGCTCCAGATGGAATCCCTCCTCCGTCTCGGCGGCAAAATGCACGGCAGGGTAGAGACCTCGGATGATGCCTGCAGCTTCGAACATCCCGTCCAGCCCAATAGGCCGGGACCAGAGGATTTCCCCGCTCTGGACGTCGTAGAGGATCGCTCCGTTGGAGCAGATGACCGTGCCGGTATGGCCCATCTGCTCGCGCAGCGGATCCAGCCAGCGCGGCGGCCTGCCGGTGACAAACACGATGGCGATACCGGCGTCGGCACATTTGCGGAACGCATTAACGGTCCGGTCACTGATCCTGTTGTCCGGGCCCAGTATGGTCCCGTCCAGGTCACTCGCTACCAGCCGCATTCCCGCCCTTCCGTCGGCCTCCAGCCTAGCCGGAATCGGGGGCGTGAAACCTCAGGCGCTAGGGTGCCGGCCGTTCGGCTGTGCCGATGATTACCCCGCGTGCCAGCGCGTGGCTGCGCAGTGCCATGGAAAGCACGCCGGGCCGGGCATCCTCGGCGACATCGAGGAACGGAATGTCCACCGCGTGGACCATGACGAAGTACCGGTGCTTCCCGTGTCCCACCGGTGGAGCTGCCCCGGTGTAGCCCGTTTCGCCAAGTTCGTTAAGCAGCTGCAGTGTGCCCTTGGGCATTCCTGACCTGGAGGCGTTTTCCGTCAGCGATGTCTCCCGCACCGGAATGTTTACGGCGGCCCAGTGCCAGAACACCCCGGGTATGGGTGCGTCCGGGTCCACCATGGTGACGGCAAAGCTCTGGGTTGCTTCCGGCCAACCGGTCCAGCTCAGCTGCGGGGAGGCATCACGCCCGCCGGGAACGGCTCCGGTGGCGTATTGCGACGCTGCCAGCGGACCGCCGGCGGCAAAGTTGGCGCTGCTCAGTTCAAGGGCGGGAACCTGGGGCAGGGATTCTGTGGGGTCGTACGCTTCCACGGGCACACTTCCTTTCATCTCCCGCCCCGGACGGGACGGTACGCTGCTAGAGCAGTTCACTCCGGTAGGGCGGATCGGCGCCAGGCCGGGAAACCGTAATGGCCGCAGCGCGGGCGGCATAGGCAAGGAGTGCCTCGAGGTCCCCGACGCCAATCCTGCGGAGCTCCGGACGGCGGGCAGCGCCGTCGTAATCCCGGTCCATCAGCCCGGCAATGAGCGCTGACATGAATGAATCACCGGCGCCCACCGAATCCGCCACGGTCACGGTCACTGCGGGTACTTCGCAGGTTCCCGCGGCAGCCACTGCCCACGGGCCCTTGGACCCGCGGGTAACAACCACGACCGCGGGACCCATTTCGAGCCAGCGCCGCGCGGAGTCTTCCACCGGTTCGTCCGGGTAGAGCCAGGCCAGGTCCTCGTCCGATGCCTTGACCACGTCGGCGAGACGGACGAATTTCTCCGCCTGTTCGCGGGCATAGGACACATCGGTGATGATGGTGGGCCGGCAGTTCGGGTCAAAGGTGATGGTTGCCTGCGGGTGCGCGCGTTCAACTGCGGCGAGGACCTCATGCGCCCCCGGAGAGAGCATGGTGGCAATGGACCCGGTGTGCAGCAGCGTGGTGCCCTGCAGCAGCCGCGGCAGCGCGTCCGCCAAACCAGGCAGATCCCATTCCAGGTCGAAGGTGTACCGGGCGCCGCCGGCCGGATCGAGCACGGCCGTGGCCACGCTGGTGGGCCGGTCGTCGGCCGGCTGGGCGCTGAGGACGGAGTTGGATTTCAGGTGCTCGGCGATCAGCACCCCATAGGCATCGGTGCCGTACCGGCCAACGAACTGCACCGGCCGTCCAAGCCGGGCCACACCCACGGCTACGTTGAGCGGGCTGCCTCCCGGGTGGGACCGGCGGGGCGCGGTGTCGCTGACAACTTCGTCGATAAGGGCTTCGCCGATGACTGTGATCACGCCCTCAACCTACCGATTACGGACCGGGCGGCGCTACCCGGATGCTGTTTTGGCGGCATCTTCCAAGGCCTGGATGACCTCATCCCAGGCCTGTGTGCCCGGAGTGATCATCTCGAAATGGTCGCCGGAGATCCGGCGGAGCTCGGCAGTTCCACCAGCTGCCTTCGCCGCCCGGACATAGGACTCGGACACGTCAGCCGGCACGGTGGTGTCATCCCTGCCGTGCAGGACGAACACAGGTACCGGAGCCGGAACCCGCTGCACCGGATCCGCTGCCCGGTAACGTTCCGGCTCCGCGTTTGGCGCTGCGCCCAGGAAGTTTTCCACCGCCCCGTCACTGAGCCGCAGTTCGTGGGCGAGCAGCAGGTCCAGCACCCCGGACTGGCTGACGACGGCGTCCAGCGGCACCCGCGGGGCGTCCCGGTTGGCTGCCCATACGGCCAGGTGCCCTCCGGCGGAATGCCCGAGTGCGATGACGGGACCCGGAATCCCTTCGGTGCCGGCAAACCCTGCCAGCTCTGCCAGGGCATCGATGCCGGCGGAAATGTCCTCAAAGGTCTCCGGCCAGCCGCCCCCGTTGCCGGCCCGGCGGTATTCCAGGTTCAAGGCTGCCCATCCCCGGCCGGACAGGTCCGCTGCCAGTGGCCGTCCCAGTTCAAGGGAGTAAAGCGAACGCCAGTAGCCGCCGTGGATGATGACTGCGGTTCCGCGCGGCGGCGTGCCGGGGGGCGGCAGGGTAAGCTCTCCGAACTGTTCCGGATGGCTGCCGTAGCTGAAGCGCTGGGGCATGGAGGTCCTCAATCTTTCCTGCGGGCTGCCGCGGGCTGCACACCATGTGCCGCCCTCCGTCCTAATCTGGAGATGAGCCTAACCGCCGCCGGCCCAGCCGGTGTCCGCGGCGTGCCCTAGGCTGGCAGAAACTGCGAAAGGACAGACGTGAGCGCGTGGGACACCCTGGATGACCGGCTTCGCCCGGTGGTCCAGGCCAGCACGGATGAGTACGCCCGGGTCCGCCCGGCCCTTGAATCCGTGACGGCGGAGATGGAAGCAAGCCTGCGGGCCGTGTTCACGGACAGCTCCGTGAAACCGCTGTTCATCGCTTCCCGGACCAAGTCGGTGGAGTCCTTCCGGGACAAGGCATCACGGACACTGCCGCCGGAAAACCCGGACGAGGTGCCCACCCTGCTTTTCCCCGATCCGCTGCGGAACCTCACCGATTTGGTGGGCGTGCGTGTCATCATGACGCTGCCGCACGAGGTGGATGAGGCAGCGAACCTCATCAAGCGCCAGCGGGCCGAGTTCGACTGCCGCGGCGACCGGGAGAAAGACATTGGTTCGATTGAGTCCGGGACCTACGGGTACTCCAGCCGGCACCTGATCCTGCGCACAATCCAGAATGAAACGGTGCGGGAATTCCACCGTTTGCTGGAGCCGTCGCAGAAGCCCAATGGCAGCTATCTGTTCGAAGTGCAGATCCACACCGTTCTGGCGCACGCCTGGTCGGAGATTGAGCACGACATCCGCTTTAAGGCCGGCGACCCCCGGGCCTGGAGCCCGTACTTCGACCGGCAGTTCATCGCCACGGCGGCCATGCTGGAAACCGTTGAGAACGAGTTCGCGGAGCTCCATGAGCGCTACGAAACGGTGACCGGCTTCTGGGATGAGGAGGGGGAAGGCTCCGCTCCGCTGACGCCAAACCGGATCAGGCACGTCTGGATGACCCTGCTGCCCCACGTCAACCGCAAGGCCGGGGACGACTGGGGATGGGCCGCTGAGCTGCTGGCGGCGCATGGGCTGAAGACCACCATGGACCTGGCCGGGCTGCTGCAGGCTGACGCTATCACCGAGGTCCGTGCCGCCCTGGACCACCGCTACTCTCCGGGGCCCGACCGGCTGCTTGACGATCTCCTGCTGTGGCGGTTCGGCAAAGCCCATATTGACCTGACTGCAGAACCTGAGGATGCGCCGTCCAAGCCGCGGCGTGAATCCCTTGGCCGGCGCTACCGGCAGATGCAGCTCTACCGGGCGCGGGAAAACTAGGGACGCACGCCTGCTGGGCTAAGCCGAGGCCCGGCGGACGAGGGTTACCGGCGGCAGGTTCTGTTCCGGGTCCCCGGTTATCCCGCCGAAGCTGCCATGTTCCACCAGTGACTCCGTAGCCAGCTGGGCGAACAGCACGCCGATGCGGCGGGCATGCACGCTGACCGTAGTCAGGGGAGGCACAGCCAGCCGGGCCAGCGGAATATCTTCCGCTCCGATGACGGCCAGGTCTGCCGGTGCGGACAGGTTCAGCGCGGACAGTCCCGCCAGCAGGGCGAACGCGTATTCGTCGTCGAAGGCGCAGGCTGCCGTCACCGGCTCGGCCGTGCGGACCCACCGGCCAATGATCCCCGAAGCCTGCTCCGGATCAAGATCGATCCGCTCCACGGCAGGCGGCAGCACCCCGTGCCGGTCACACGCCTCCTCGATGGCTGCCAGGCGCGCCTCGGCCCGCCATTGATAACCGGAAGCGGCGGGCAGGGCGACGCCGATTCGCCTGTGTCCCGCAGCAGCCAGGTGCTGCACCTGCAGGGCGCCGATCCCAAGGTCGGGTCCCAGCGGGTCGGCATGGTCCTGTTGCAGTGACGCCATGGGCACACCGGTGGCCTGCAGGGCGTCCAGATCCTTCTCCTGCAGCGGAGTGGCGAGGATCAATGCCGCCGGGACCAGGGAACGCACCAGCGGTGCAGCAGCACCCCCGTCCGGCAGGCGGTGCGCGATCAGGCGCAGACCGGCCTGTTCCACCTGGTCCGACGCCCCGTCCAGCACCATGGCCAGTGCCCGGCCCAGCGGTTCGGGCGGCAGCAGCATCAAGACCAGATCGCTGCGCCCCCGCCGCAGGGTGCGTGCAGCGTTCGACGGCGCGTACCCCAGTTCCTGCGCGGCAGCCAGGACACGCGCCCGGGTAGCGGCCGAGATGCTCTGGCCGGGGCGCCCGTTAAGCACGTAGCTCACGGTGGCCCGGGACACCCCTGCAGCCCGCGCCACATCAGCGGACGTCACCCGAGATGCCATAAGTGCGCCTTGCCTTCCGTTCCGTCCAAGCGTGCTGGCCTGCCCTGCGACAGGAGCCCGAATTTGAGCTAATCTGACCTTACACGCGCTACTTACACGTGTAACCCAAGAGCGGCTGCACCCCGGCCGCCTCCGCTCCTGAAAGGACTACCGTCTATGTCCAATGCACCCCTGACAGCCCGCAACACGATCCAGGAGTGGCTGGACCACCCCGTGGGCGGACCTGTACTTCGCGGTTTCCTTGCCCAGACAGGAAGCGACGAAGCTTCCCTCGGCCCTGCACTCGGACTCAAGCTCCAGCAGCTCGTTGACCTCAGCCAGGGACAGATGCCGCAGGCCGCGGTTGATGAAATGGTCAAGGCTGCCAACGGCGGAGTGATGCCGGAGCTCGAAGAGACAGTGCTTCCCACCGTTCCGGGCCGCTTTGAGAACAAGACCATCATCGTCACGGGTGCCGGATCCGGCATTGGCCGTGCCACCGCCGGCCGCATCGCCCGCGAAGGCGGCCGCGTCATCGCCGTGGACATCGCCGAGGTGAAGATCAAGGAACTGGCCGAAGAACTCGGCGACGCCATTGTTCCAGTGGCCGCCGATCTCACGGACCTGGCAGCCGTGGACCGGATCATCGCGGCCGCCGGCGGACAGATCGACGGCCTGGCGAACGTGGCCGGCATCAACGACGACTTCAGCCCGCTGCACGAAGTATCCGATGCCATGTGGCAGAAGATCTTCGCCGTAAACGTGGACGGCCTGGTCCGCCTGACCCGCGCCGTACTGCCGGGCATGCTTGAGGCACGCAAGGGCGCGATCGTGAACGTCACCTCCGAGGCAGGCCTGCGCGGCTCCGCTTCCGGCGTGGCCTACACGGCATCCAAGCACGCAGTTGTTGGCATCACCAAGAGCGCCGCGTTTATGTATGCCAAGGAAGGCATACGTGTAAATGCGGTTGCTCCGGGCGGCGTTGCCACCGGCATCCCCATGGGCGGCAAGGTCTCCGAGTACGGCGAAGCACGCCTGACCCCCGCCCGCGTGATGATCCCCGGCCTGGCGTCCGCCGAAGACCTGGCTGCGTCCATCACGTTCCTGCTCAGCGACGACTCCGTGAACATCAACGGTGCCATCATGCCGTCCGACGGCGGCTGGTCCGCAGGCTAAACAGCACCAGACACTACGACGGCGGCCGGCTTCCTTCGATATAGGGAGCCGGCCGCTGCGCTCCACCCGCTGCCGGGCGGCAGCGGGAACCTAGCCGATCTACCAAGGAGCGGCGGTGCGCAGGGCGGGCTGTCCGAATATGTCCTGGTCCGGGACGCAGTACCCGGCCGCCAGCTGCGGGTCATTCCCCTGGAGATTCCGTGGGAGGTTGCCGCCCTGAACGAGCCCATGGCCGTTGCCTACCACGCAGTGAACCGCACCAACCCCAAAGCGGGCGACAAGGTGGTGATCTTCGGTGCAGGCCCCATCGGACTCGGCGCGGTCCTGGGTTACCGCCGGCGCGGCGTCTCCCACATCGTCGTCGTCGACATCATTCCCTCCCGCCTGGAGAAGGCACTCGAGGTTGGCGCGGATGCCGTGATCAACTCAGCCGAGGAGGACGTGGCCGCGCGGCTCGTCGAGCTGCACGGCGACGGCGCCACCATGATGGTCCGAGGCACCCGCTCCGGAACCGACATCTTCCTTGACGCAGCAGGGGCGCCCGTGGTCCCCCAGACCGTGGCCGGCGTCGCGAAGTCCGGTGCGGTGCTCGGCATCGTGGCGGTCCACAAGAAGCCCGTCGAGCTGGACTTCGGCTCCATCCTGACCACCGAGCTGACGATCGTCTTCGCGATGGGCTATCCGACGGAGATCTTCGAGGTCACCGACGACATCATCGAGAACTGGCGGAAGTACGCGCTGATCATCAGCGATGTACTGCCCTTCGACCGCGCGCTCGAGGCCCTGGAGCTGGCGCAGACCCCCGGGGCCGCTGACAAGGTCGTCGTCCGTTTCGACTGAGTCCCGTTCGAAGGACATTACGACGGCGGCCGGCCCCTTCTTAGCGAAAGGGGCCGGCCGCCGTCGTCGTGCGAGAAGAGTTAGGAACCCGACACCGCAGCAGCGAGCTTGTTGATCCACTCCCAGCCTGCAGGCTCGGTGCCTGCGACGGCGGTCTGCCAAGCCAGGAGCTTGTTGTGGTCGAAGCCGGTGACGTGGTTGTCCGTCTTGTAGTCGCCCATCTTGGAGTTGTTCATGTTCATGGTGAACACATCGCCGACTTTGGCGATGCGGTCGGTCTTCTCATCCGAAACCACCATTCCCGAACCGTCCAGCTCATGGTGGCGCTCGGGGTTGGAGAGCAGGTGGAAGATGTCCCCTGCCGGTGCGTCAATGACGCGGGATACGGAAATGGTCGACTGTTCGTTGGAAATAGTTCTCCTGCGTGTAGACGGATCATGCCATCCCGGCGGGCGGTAGCCCGCGGGAAACCTAGTCTTGCGTGGAGCGCTGGGCCTCTTCGAGTGTCCAGCCGCTGATGTAGGGCGGGTCCTGGCCCTCATCGCGGGTGTACTGCCTGCACCGCTGGCGCTCGTCCTGCAGCCACTGCCGGAAGCCGGCCTGGGTGGACCCCAGCGACGGTACGCGGTCAAGGACGTCGATGGCCAGCTGGAACCGGTCAATCTGGTTCAGCATCGCCATGTCGAACGGCGTGGTGGTGGTGCCTTCCTCCTTGTAGCCGCGCACGTGCAGGTTGCCGTGGTTCGTCCGGCGGTACGTGAGCCGGTGGATCAGCCAGGGATAGCCGTGATAGGCGAAAATGACCGGCCGGTCCTTGGTGAACAGGGTGTCGAAGTCCCGGTCAGAGAGCCCGTGCGGATGCTCCGTGGAGTCCTGCAGCCGCATCAGGTCCACCACGTTCACTACCCGGATCCGCAGCTCGGGAAGCTGGTTCTTCAGCAGGGCCGCGGCCGCGATGGTCTCCAGGGTGGGGACGTCTCCGGCACAGCCCAGCACGACGTCGGGATCCGGCTTGGCACCCGGGGACTCGTCTTCGCTGCCAGCGAAGTCCCACACTCCAATCCCCCGTTTCACGTGCAACTTCGCCTGTTCGGGGTCCAGCCACACCGGAGCAGGCTGCTTGCCGGAGACCACCACGTTCACCCGGTCCCGGGTCCCAAGGATGTGCTGCGTGACCGCCAGCAGGGTGTTGGCGTCCGGCGGCAGGTACACCCGGATCACGTCCGCCTTCTTGTTCACCACGTGGTCGATGAAACCCGGGTCCTGGTGGGAGAACCCATTGTGGTCCTGCTGCCAGACGTGGCTCGAGAGCAGGTAGTTCAGCGAGGCGATGGGCTGCCGCCAGGACAGCTCGCGGCTGACCTTCAGCCACTTGGCGTGCTGGTTGAACATTGAATCGACAATGTGGACGAAGGCCTCATAACAGTTGAAGACTCCGTGCCGGCCGGTCAGCAGGTAGCCTTCCAGCCAGCCTTCACAGAGGTGCTCGCTGAGCACCTCCACCACGCGCCCGCTCCGGGCCAGATGCTCATCCACGGCCTCAATGCGCTGCTGCCACACCTTGTCCGTGACGCCGTAGACCTCCTGCAGCCGATTCGACGCCGTTTCGTCCGGCCCGAAAATCCGGAAGTTCTCCGGGTTCAGCCGGATGATCTCCGCCAGGTACCTGCCAAGGTTGAGCATGGGGCTGACCCGCTCACTGCCCGGTTCCTCGATGTCGACGGCGAAGTCCGCGTAGGCGGGCAGGCGCAGGTCCTGCAGCAGGCGGCCGCCGTTGGCGTACGGGGTGGCACTCATCCGCAGGTTCCCGGCTGGAGCCAGGGCCGCGATCTCCCCGCGCAGCCGCCCCTCGGCGTCGAACAGTTCCTCCGGCTGGTAGGACTGCAGCCATTCCCGGAGCTGCGCGAGGTGTTCGGGGTTGTCGTGAACTTCGGACAGCGGCACCTGGTGTGCCCGCCAGGTTCCCTCCACCGGCTTGCCGTCCACGCTGCGGGGGCCGGTCCAGCCCTTCGGGGAGCGGAAAACGATCATGGGCCAGCGTGGAGCCTGCGGATCGCTCTCGGCCGGCCGCGGCGCATCGCCAGGTGCCGCGGACTTTTCGCCGGTGCGGTAGGGCTCCTGGATCGCATGGATTTCGGCCAGACAGGTGCTCAGGGCCGCGGCGAAGTCCTCGTGCGCGGCCATCACAGCGTCCGGATCTGAAACGGTCACGAAGTGCGGACGGTAGCCGTAGCCCTCCAGGAGCTTCACCAGCTGGGATTCGGGCATCCGGGACAGCACGGTCGGGTTGGCGATTTTGTAGCCGTTCAGGTGCAGGATTGGCAGCACGGCGCCGTCGGCGGCCGGATCGAGGAAGCTGTTGGAATGCCAGCTGGCGGCCAGCGGACCGGTTTCAGCTTCGCCGTCACCAATAACGGTGGCAGCAACCAGGTCCGGGTTGTCGAACACCGCTCCGTAGGCGTGGGCCAGGGAGTAGCCCAGCTCCCCTCCCTCGTGGATGGAGCCGGGTGTTTCCGGAGCCGCATGGCTGGGGACTCCTCCGGGATAGGAGAACTGCTTGAAGAGTGCGGCCAGACCGTCCTCGTCTTCGCCGATATGGCTGTAGATCTCCGAATAGGTGCCTTCCAGCCAGGAGTTGGCCACGTTGGCAGGTCCGCCGTGGCCCGGCCCGGTGATGAACAGGAACTGCTGCCCCGTGTCATTGATCAGCCGGTTGAGGTGGGCGTAAATGAAGTTCAGTCCCGGGGTGGTCCCCCAGTGTCCCAGCAGGCGGGCCTTCACATCGCCGGCCTCCAGCGGCCGGCGCAGCAGCGGATTGTCGCGCAGGTAGATCTGGCCCGCGGACAGATAGTTCGCCGCCCGCCACCAAGCGTCCACCGCCTGGAGTTGATCTTCCGGGGGCAGGGCCGTCCCGGGCAGCCGCTCTTCAGGGGTTCGGGTGTCGGTCATCGCTCTGCGTTCCTCCCGGTTGGGGATGGTGGACGGTCTCAGGGTTGCGCTGGAATTTCCGGTACGACGTCGGAGGGCCGTTTGTCGGGCCGCAGCCCGCGCCAGACGGGGTGGCGGAGCTTGCCGGTTCCGGTCCGTTCGGCGTAGGTCACTTCACCCACCAGGACCGGGCGGACCCACCGTGCGTCGGATGCATCGGCACGCGGTACGTCGTCCAGCGGCGGGGTTTTGCGTGCCAGTTTCTTCAGGCGGGAGCCCACCAGGGCAAGGTCTTTTTCGCTCAGGCCGGACCCCACCCGGCCGATGTACTGCAGTTCGGTCCCGTCCGGGATGGCGACCAGGAGTGAACCGACCTTGTTCGCCCGGTTTCCCTGGCCGGGGCGCCAGCCCACAATGACTACTTCCTGGGTGAACTGGTTCTTCAGCTTGATCCAGCTCCGGGACCTGGTGCCGGCTGAATAGTCCGCCGACCGGCGTTTGGCCACGACGCCTTCCAGTCCCAGCTCCTTGCTGGCCTCAACGGCGGCGTCCATATCCAGGTCCAGGGCGGGTGGAACCTGGATGTGTCCGCCGGCGTCGCTGGGTTCAACAGCCTGTTCGAGGATTTCGCGGCGCTGTTCGTAGCCGAGGTCCAGCAGGGAGTTTCCATCCAGCCACAGCAGATCAAAGACCATGAACTGCACGGGTGTCTTGGCCGCGGCAGCTTCCGCGTCCCGGGCCCGGGTGAGGTGCATCCGGGGCTGGAGCAGTCCGAAGTCGGGGCGCCCGGCCTTGTTCAACGCGACGATTTCGCCGTCCAGCACTGCACGCTCGCCGTTCAGCGCACCGCCGAGTTCCTGCAGTTCGGGGTAGGCCACCGTCATGTCATTGCCGTTGCGGCTGATCAGCCGGGTTCCCTCCGGTGTCACCTCGGCGATGGCGCGCACGCCGTCCCATTTCATCTCGAACGCCCACTCGGCGTCGTCATTGATGTCAGCCCGGGAACCGAGGGTTGCCAGCATCGGCTTTAGCGACGGCATGCCGGAGTCCCTGATGTCCTTCTTCAGCGCCGAACCGTCCGGGAGCGGCAGCGGTTCCGGACGGGATTTGGTGGCGGTCTGGGCTACTTGGACGGGACTTTCCTTTTCTTTGGGCTTGGCGGCATTCTTCGCGGCAGGTTTCGCAGATTCTCCGGCTTCCTGTCTGGCCGGCTGCTCCTTCATGAGGTGCAGCAGCCAGTTGTTCTTGCCGTCCTGCCCGCCGGTGTGGATAAAGGCGAAGCGGCGCACTGCCGAACCGTCGCGGGCCAGGCCGCCGTCTGGCTGGCCGTGCACGGTGACGATCACTTCCTTGTCCGGCCGCCACTTTTCGGTCTCATACGTGCCGTGGTCCCAGATGGTCACCTCGCCGGCACCGTATTCCCCTTTGGGAATACTTCCCTCGAAGCCCCCGTAGTCCAGCGGGTGGTCCTCGGTCTGCACGGCGAGGTTGTTCTTGTCCGGCGTGGTGGGAGGGCCTTTGGGTACCGCCCAGGACACCAGGACGCCGTCGCGCTCCAGCCGGAAGTCCCAGTGCAGGCGCCGGGCGTGGTGTTCCTGGATGACAAAGCTGTTCCCGTCCCCTTCCACCGCTTTGGGCGCTTCGTCCGGGACCGGCTCGGGAGTCTTCGCCGCATCGCGCATGCTGCGGTACTTGTGCAGTTTGTCCGTTTCGGCTGCCGATTCAATCACCTCGGCGTCGGCTTCCCCTCCGTGCATACCGGCCAGCGGATCCCCGATGTCCTCCACGCGGTCCAGTACCTGCTCATAGTCGAGCTGGGCGAGGTCCGGGTCCTCCAGCTCCTCCCAGGTCCGCGGGGCGGCGACCATTGGATGGAACCGTCCGCGGAGCGAGTACGGGCAGATGGTCGTCTTGTTGGCGTTGTTCTGGCTCCAGTCCACCAGGACCTTTCCCCTGCGCAGCGACTTCTTCATGTCGCTGACCACCAGGTCCGGATGGTCGGCCTCCAGGGCGCGGGCCAGCTCGTGGGCGACGGCGCTGACCTCATCCGAGGTCTGCCCTCCGTCCAGTGCAGCGTAGAGGTGGATGCCCTTGGAACCGCTGGTGACCGGCCGGGCGTCCAGTCCCATGTCCGTGAGGATGCTGCGCGCCTGCCTGGCAACTTCAGCACAGTCCGCAAGCGTGGCGCCCTCCCCGGGGTCCAGGTCCAGGACCAGCCGGTCCGGGTTCTGCCGCACCCCGCGGGGGCCGAATTGCCACTGCGGTACGTGGATCTCAAGGGCGGCGAGCTGGGCAAGCCAGGTCAGCGTGGCGAGGTCGTTTACCAGCGGGTAGGCGTTGTTGTGGTCCTTGTGCTCAATCGTGTACCGCTTGACCCAGCTGGGTGCGGAATCGTCAATGTTCTTCTGGAAGAAAACCTGGCCGGGGTCTTTGGGAGTGCCCACTCCGTTGACCCACCGCTTGCGGGTAGCGGGGCGGTTGCGGGCGTAGGGAATCAGGGTTGGGGCAATGGCTGCGTAGTAGTGCAGCACGTCGGCCTTGGTGGTTCCGGTTTCGGGGTACAGCACCTTGTCCAGCGAGGTCAGGCGCAGCCGGTGTCCGTCCACATTGACCGTTTCCCGCTGCTTCGGGGCCGTTCCCGTTGTCGCCATGCCCTCTAGTCTTACCGGGATTGGGCAGCAATTTCCAGTAGACATCAGCATGCTTACAAAATCTCTGAGTGTTTTTGCGAGGGTTGGCGCAACTGCCCCCGGAGCGGGCCCCCGGGTGTGTATGTTGGGGAAATGACGGACACTCAGCGGGTCTTGGTCACCGGAGCGACGGGCTATATCGGCGGTCGGCTGGTTCCGCTTCTCCTGGCGGACGGCCACACGGTGAGGGTGCTGGTCCGCTCTCCCGAGAAGCTCAATGACGTCCCCTGGCATGACGACGTCGAAATTGTGCAGGGCGACCTTTCCGATGCCGAATCTGTGGAAGGGGCCTTCCAGGACGTGGACACGGTGTACTTCCTGGTGCATTCAATGGCCTCCGGAAAGGGCTTCGCGGCCCAGGAGGAGAACATCGCCAACATCGTGGCGGATGCTGCCGAGAAGGCCGGCGTCCAGCGCATCGTGTATCTGGGCGGGCTGCATCCAAATGAAGGCGAGCTCTCCCCGCACATGGCCTCGCGGACGGCCGTCGGCGAGATCCTGCTGAACGGGCCCGTCCCGGCGGTGGTGTTCCAGGCCGGAGTGGTGATCGGCTCCGGTTCCGCGTCGTTCGAAATGATCCGGCACCTGACCGAAACGCTTCCGGTCATGCCGGCGCCCAGCTGGGTGCGCCGGCGAATTGAACCGATAGCCATCCGGGATGTTCTGCATTACCTTGTCCGTGCCACGGATCTGCCAAAGGACCTTAACCGTACCTTCGACATTGGCTCCGGAGAAGTCCTGGAATACGCGGACATCATGAACGGCTACGCCGAGGTGGCCGGCCTGCCCCGGCGGCGGATCTATGCCCTTCCGATTCCCGCTCCCAAACTGGCAGGACTCTGGGTTGCCCTGGTGACGCCGATTCCGCTTTCAATGTCCCGGCCGCTGGTCGAATCGCTCCAGCACGACGCCGTGGCCAAGGAACGGGACATCAACGACTACATTCCCGCCCCCGACGGCGGCCTGACCAACTACCACGACGCCGTTACCCGGGCCCTCGGCAAAGAGGCGCGGAACGAGGTTGAAACCACGTGGGCCAGCGCGTCGAGCGCGGCCGATCTGGCCTCCGAGCCGCTGCCATCCGATCCGAACTGGGCCGGACAAACCGTTTACGTGGACCAGCGGCGGCGCGGCTCCGATGTTGACCCGGCACACGTCTGGCAGGTCATCGAGGGCATCGGCGGAAAGAACGGCTGGTATTCACTGCCCATGGCCTGGGCCATCCGCGGTGTCCTGGACAAGACAGTGGGCGGTGCAGGGCTGACCCGCGGGCGGCGGAACCCTGCCACTCTGCTCACCGGCGACGTCGTTGACTGGTGGCGCGTAGAGTTCCTGGAACGCGGGACGCTGCTTCGGCTGCGGGCCGAGATGCGTGTCCCCGGCAAAGCCTGGCTTGAACTCCGGGTGGATCCCGACGGCGACGGCAGTGTGTACAGCCAGCGCGCCATTTACTTCCCGCGGGGGCTGCTGGGACGGCTGTACTGGTGGCTGATCTATCCGTTCCACGGGCTGATTTTCCCGTCCATGGCCAAAAACATCACCCGGCAGGCCGCGCGGATGGCGGAACTTGACGCTGTGTGAACCCCCGGGCTGACCATTCTGCCGGCACGTTCGGCAGCAGTTTTAAAAGCTGATTGGCGGGCCGCAGTATCCCCGGGCTAGATTCAATGCAGTCCCGACCGTCCTGCGAAAGCGATGCATTGCCCGCGCCTAGGTCTCTCCCCGTGTCCCGCCGTGCCCGGGAGCATGCCCGGGCACAGCACCGGCCGGGTGCCTTCCGGCATGACATCGAGGGACTGCGTGCGCTGGCGGTCCTGGCAGTCCTGGCCCACCACCTGCTGGCCTGGCCCGCGGGCGGCTACGCCGGCGTCGACATCTTCTTTGTTATTTCCGGTTTCCTGATCACCACCATCCTGGTTCGGGAGATCACCTCGCCGCAGAAACTGTCCCTGCCGGACTTTTACCGCCGGCGCGTGCGCAGGCTGGTTCCCGCCGCCGCAGCAGTCCTGTCTGCGACTTCGGCGGCGGCCTTCATCATTTTTGGGCCCGGCCGTGCAGTGACGATCCTGGAAGACGCCGTCTGGTCCTTCTTCTTCCTGGGCAACTGGCGCTTCGCGGCGTCCGGAACCGACTACCTGAACGCCGGCACGGCGGTGTCTCCGCTGCAGCACTTCTGGTCCCTGGGAGTTGAAGAACAGTTTTACCTTTTCTGGCCGTGGATCCTGCTGACCGGCATTGCGGTCACCGCAGCCCTGCGCTGCACCGACCGTGGGATGCGGGTCCTGCTGCTGCTGTTCATCGGCGCCTTCTGCGCTGCCAGTTTCACCTTCGCAGTCTGGGAGACGCTTAACCGCCCCACAACCGCCTACTTTTCGACGTTCTCGCGCGCCTGGGAGCTTGGCGCCGGGGCGATGCTGGCAGTGGCTGCTCCCTGGCTAAGCCGGATCCCGGCACTGGGGCGTGCCGTCGCCGGCTGGGCCGGCCTGGCCGGAATCGCAGCCTCCTTCGCGGTGCTCTCGGCAGACAGTCTCTTCCCCGGGCCGGCTGCCGCACTCCCCGTGGTCTCGGCGCTGCTGGTGCTGGCCGCTGGAACAGGGGCCCGTGGACGAAGCCACAACCGTGCCATGTGGCCCCTCACCAATCCGGGCAGCCGCTACATCGGACGTATTTCCTACTCGCTGTACCTGTGGCATTTCCCCGTCATCGTGTTCGCCGACGCTCTCTTCCCGGACGCCTCACCGCTGCCCGTTCTGGCACTGACCGTTTTGCTGTCGGTTCTTTCATTTCACTGGGTTGAAAATCCGGTCCGGCATTCACGATGGCTGCAGCCGCGCTACGCATACCGGGAACGTGGCCGGCGGTACCGGCGTCCGGCAATGGAACCCAGGCCTGCCCGGCTCGCAGGCCTGGCGGCAACCGGCGGCTTCCTTTCCGCGGCCCTGATCGCCGTCGCACTCCAGACCACCCTGCACACAGCTGATACCCCTGCCGCAGCGGATCCGCCCGCTCTTGACGCGCGCGCACCTTCCGCCGGGGCAGTCACGGATGGTCCCGGACCTGACCCGCTGATTGCACATACTGCTGCGCTTCGGACCGCACTCGGAAGCAGTACGTGGCCGGATCTCGATCCGGACCCCGGCGCCTTCACGGAAGGCGGCCGCAATGCCAAACCAGCCGAATGGATCCAGGACGGCTGCCTGGGCAGCAACGAAGCGCTGGATCCAAATCCGGTGGCCAACGCCGGTCACTGTGTCTACGGGGGCCCGAAGGCAGACCGGGACCTGGTCCTGTACGGCGACTCCGTGGCCATGGGATACCTCCCCGCCCTCCGGACAGCGCTGTCCGCCGATGAATGGCGGATTCATGTCTTTACGGCTGCCGGATGTGCGCCGGCAGATGTCCCGCAGGTACGGATCGGAGGCGAACCGTACCCCGAGTGCACTGAGTTCCGGGACTGGGCGGTCCAGCGCATCGGAGAGCTTGCTCCGGACCTGCTGGTGGTTTCGTCTTTCCGGTATGACCCGGCCCTGGCCAGCCGCGCCACCGGTGAAGCCGCTGATGCCGAGTGGAGCGCCGGTACACAGCTGATCCATCAGAGGCTGGCGGGAAAGGCAGCGCGCACAGTTGTACTCAGCGCACCTCCGGAGGCAAAGGACCCGGCCCAGTGCGTCACCCGTTTCAGTTCCCCCGGTGACTGCGAAAGCGCTTTGCCGGACAATCATCAGCTCCGCGCAGACATTGAATCCTCCGCGGCAGCCGCCGGGAACCCGGAGGCGGAATGGGTGGATACCACTGCGTGGTTCTGTGTAGAGGGAGGATGCCCTGCCTTTTCAGGCAGCACCACACTGTATGCCGATGCCTACCACCTCAGCGCCGAGGGGTCCCGCCTGCTTGCCCCGCTGGTCGCTTCAGTGCTGGAAAAAGACGGGGTGGCCGGTTAGCCGGACAGCCCAGCTAACGTAGGATGACTTCAGTCAAAGAGAGACGTAGGGGACGGACAAAGTGCAGGAAAAGAGCAGCCGCAAGCGGCGTTTTGTCCTGGCCGCAGCGGCGGGGGTATTGCTGATCGGTGGTGCGGCCGGTGTCGCGGCGGCAACCGGAGTCTTCGACACAGAAGCACCCGGCGCCCAGCAGTCCACCACTCCCACGCAGTCCCCGACGCCCAGCGAGCCGGCTGTTCCGGTAGCTTTCACGGCGGAACCCGCAGATAACGCCGCTGAGGTAAATCCTGCGTCGACGCCGGTTCTCAAGGTGCAGAACGGCACTATCGAGTCCGTCAGCCTTGCACCGAAGTCGGGCGGCGGAGACGTCGCCGGTGAGCTCTCCGCCAACGATTCCGAGTGGACGGCCTCCGAGCCGCTGGAGTTCAACACGGAGTACACGTTCGCCTTCACGCTGGCGGACACCAACGGCAATACCACCAAGGGCTCGCAGACTTTCCACACAGTCACGCCGCCAAACGAGGCCAACGCCTTTATGGCGCCCATGGACAAGTCAGTGGTCGGCGTTGGCCACCCGATCGAAATCAACTTCAGCGAGCCGGTCCTCAACAAGCCGGCGGTTGAAGCTGCCATCACGGTCACCAGCACCAGTGCCCAGACGGGTGCGTTCTACTGGATCTCGGACACCAAGGCCCGCTACCGCCCTGAGACATTCTGGGAGCCAAACAGCACCGTCACCGTGGACATGAAGCTCTTCGGCGTGGACTTCGGCAACTCCATGATCGGCAACTTCAATGAGACACGCACCTTCCAGGTGCATAACAGCAGGGTCGCCGTCGTCGACAACCTCACCAAGACCATGCAGGTGTTCATCGACGGACAGCTCACCCGTTCCTTCCCCATAACCCTGGGTGACGCGGAATGGCCTTCCCCGAGTGGCTACCAGGTTGTCATGAGCCAGCACGAAACCCTGCCGTTCCGGGCAGAGAGCATCGGCTTGAAGCCCGGAGACCCGGCCTATTACGAGCCCTTCGACGCCTCATGGGCCAGCAGGCTGACCAACAGCGGAGTGTTCGTCCATCAGGCCCTGCCCGGCGCACTGGGAGCTTTGGGCGTCATCAACGTTTCGCACGGCTGCATAGGCATGTCCCCGGAAGGGGCCAAGTACTTTTACGACACGTTCGAGCCCGGTGATCTGGTGCAGGTACTGAACACCGAAGTGGGGCCGGCCGCTGTCTGGGACGGTTACGGAGACTGGAACATGCCCTGGGCAGAATATTCAACCCAGCCCAAGGCCTAAACCCTTAGGACCGACGCCGCCCGAACACGAAGTAGCTGATCGGGCCAATGAAGTTCACGGCGCAGGCGGCGCTCCAGGCGGCTTTCGGTCCGCGGATTTCGCTGCCCGGCCGGCGCCAGATGTCAACGAGTGCGGCGCCGGCGAGCAGGAACTGCACGCTGGAGAGGATGCCCAGGCCCTTCTTCTGGCCTGCTGTCAGGTCATTGAGGGTCTTTTTCTTGGCCATGAGTGCTCCTAGGTGTGGTGCGGCGGTTGGACCGGTAACTATTTACCCATCCGCAGCCGGAAGGTCTGCATCTGCTCGATGAAGACCTGGACGACTAGCGTCAGTATCCCCAGCATAATCATGTTCGGGGCGACCCATCTCAGCTTTTGGGTCCAGGGCTCAACCGGGTACCCGCTCCAGTTCGGCTGCGTGAGCTCCGGGTCCTGGGGGAAGATCGCGTCGGCAAACATAAAGAAAATACCCAGGACTACCAGCGCAGCTGCCAGGCTCCACGCCGCGAGCCGGTACTTGCGCTGCCGCTGTTCGAGTTCAGACCAGGGCGGCTGGGTGATACCCAGCTGCTGTGGCTCGGGGGAGTCACTGATTTCCATAATGGCCGGTGCTTCATCAGCACCCCGGGAGAGCTGCATTTCGCCGCCTCCGCGCTGGTAAGCCGGATCGTACCTCGGATCAATCTCGCCCTGCCTGCCAGCCACAACTGCTCCCCCTTCACTGGGCCGCCCTCCCAATAGGGCGCGCCTTCCGGTGGAGTTACTGTAACGGACCCGGCCCTGCGCTCACAGGGCCGGGTCCTGTGCAACGAATGCGAGCAGTGCTTCATTCACCTCATCCGCATGGGTCCAGAGGAGTCCGTGCGGGGCCCCTTCGATCTCGACGTACTGAGCGGAGGGGAGGGCTTTCGCGAAACGCCGTCCCGTCGCGTCGATGGGAAGGATGTTGTCTGCAGTGCCGTGGACAATCAGCGCCGGAACCTCGATCTTGGGGATGTCATCCCGGAAATCGGTGAGCCACGTCGGCTGGGCGGCCACCGAAGCGATCGGACTGGCCGAAGCGGCCAGATGCCAGCCGGCGTTCACCACTTCCTGACTGAGGCGCGGGGTACCCAGGAAGTCATCCGAGTTGTAGAAGTTCTTGAAGAACTCGGTGAAGAACGCATACCGGTCCGCAGTGGCGGCTTCGAGCAGCCCATCGAAGACTTCCTGCGGCACGCCCTCGGGGTTGTCTTCAGTTTGCAGCAGGAAGGGCTCCAGGGAGCCAAGGAAAGCAGCCTTGTCCACCCGGTCCGCCCCGTAGGTGGAGAGGTAACGGGCGACTTCCCCGGTTCCCATCGAGAATCCGACCAGCACCACGGAGTGCAGGTCCAGGGTTTCCATAACGGCGTTCAGGTCCGCTGCAAACGTGTCATAGTCGTAGCCCTCCGCGGGCTTGTCCGAGCGGCCGAAACCGCGGCGGTCGTAGGTGATAACCCGGTAGCCGGCCTGCAGCAGGGCTGCTGTCTGCTTCTCCCACGATGCTCCATCAAGCGGATATCCGTGGATGAGGACTACCGGCTGTCCTTTTCCGTGGTCTTCATAGTAGAGCTCGATCGGACTGCTGTTCTCCGTGCTGACTCTGATTCGTCCCATTGCTGTCTCCTAGTCTCGACTGCAGCTGAGAATGGTCGTTCTCCGCTGGCTTCCCAGCGTAGAGAACGATCGTTCTCATCGCAAGTACAATGCTGTTATGACTCTTGCTGATGAACGCGGACATGTGATTGAAGTTGCCGACCGGCTCTTCTACGAGCGTGGCATCCAAGCCGTCGGCATGGCTGAACTTCGGCGCGAGGTGGGGCTGCCGCTGAAGAAGCTCTATACCCTGTTTCCCTCTAAGCAGGCCATCCTATTCGCAGTCCTTGACCGGCGCCACAGCACCTGGACCGAGCAGCTGCAGCACCGGATAGACGCCGCACCCCAGCCCCGGGAGAAACTGCTGGCTGTCTACGACTACCTCTCCGACTGGTTCACCGAGGACTCGTTCCGGGGGTGCGCCTTCATCAATGCCTTTGCGGAACTGGGCAGCCAGTCCCCCGACGTTGCAGAGCGCACCCGCGCCCACAAGGAGTCCTTCCAGCAGGTGCTGGGTGAACTGGTGGCTGCTGCCGGGGGCAGCCCGGCACTGGCTCCACAGCTGGCACTGCTTGCCGAGGGCGCGCAGACGACGGCGGCCATCTCCCGTTCTGCGGAACCGGCACGCCAGGCCCGTGAGGCGGCAGAGATCCTCATTGACGCCCAGCTGTAGCGGGCTGCCACATAGTCCGCACCCCGGCAAGTACCCGGCCCGGAGCTTACCCACAGGCCCTGCAGCCTAGTTGTCCCCGTTCGGGACACCGAGGCGCACCAGGACATTCTCATGGATCAGTTCGGAGTCCTCTCCGAGTTCCGCTCCGTCCATATACCCGTCAACCACGAGTGACGCTTGGCCCGCACGCCCGTCCAGGGTGGTCCCCGGAGAAGTTCCCGACAGTACAAAACCCTGGGTGAGGGGACCGCTGCGGCAGAAGGCAGAATAGCTTTCGCCTGGTCCTTCCCGCACAACTACGAGGCAATAGTCCGTGCTGTTCCGGGAAACATAGTAGCGGCCGGTACCGCTGGTGGTCAGGTACCGGACCTCCTCACGGCCCGTGTCCAGTTCCACCCAGTCAGGCAGCGTATCCTGCTCGCCCGGTTCGGTCTCGAACACTGCGAAGGGCGGGTCCGGGACTTTGTCAGCCCCCTGGGCAGAGCAGCCGACAAGCAGCATTCCCGCTGCCGCCAGAGCGGCTGCAGACACCAGGCCGCGGTGGAAAGACGGGACGGTTGATTGATGCCGCACCACGGGCTGCCTCCATACAGGGTCAGGGGAAGAGGATTACGGCGGACAATATCAGCCATAAGTCCCGGCGGGACGCGAAACCTGCAGGTTACAGGGATCCGGTTACGAGGGAGACGGCCAGCACGACCATAAAGACTGCAATCGCGAGGTCCAGGATCTGCCATGCCCGGGGCCGTGCGAACACTGGCGCCAGCAGTCGGGCGCCGAAGCCGAGCGCACTGAACCAGACTGCACTGGCGGCAACTCCGCCCACCGCGAAGATCCACCGGCCATCAGGACCGTGGGTGGCCGCGAGCGAACCAAGCAGCACCACCGTATCCAGATACACGTGCGGGTTCAGCCAGGTGAGGCTAAGACAGGTTATGAGCGCCGCGGCCAGGGTTCCCCGCCCTGCGTCTGCGGCCCGGAGGGACTGCGGCCTCAACGCCCTTCGCAGGGAAAGAAATGCATACGCCAGCAGGAAAGCAGCACCGGCCCAGCGGATCACATCCAGCGCCAGCGGTGCACTCTGGGTCAGCCGTCCAACTCCGGCTGTTCCCGCCAGGATCAGGACTGCATCACTGAGGATACAGACGGCCACCACGGCAGGCAGATGCTCGCGACGGAGTCCCTGCCGCAGGACAAAAGCGTTCTGGGCACCGATGGCGATTATCAGGGCCAGTCCGCTGACAAAGCCGGTAAGAAGCGGGGTAAGGATGTCGGTGCTCATGATCCAAAGTTAGGCACAGACGATTGTGAGGTCTAGCTAATCTTTCTACAGGTTCTTTAGAATTCCTTAATATGAACTTCAATGCGGACCAGCTTCGTGCCCTTGGGGCAGTTCTTGACCACGGCAGCTTTGAAGCGGCAGGTGCAGCGCTGCACCTGACAACGTCGGCGGTAAGCCAGCGGGTGAAAGCGCTTGAAGCCCGGACCGGGTGTGTCCTCCTCCGCCGGACGCGGCCGGTCACGGCCACTGAGCCGGGGGCTGTACTGCTGCGGCTGGCACGGCAGATCGCAGCGCTGGAGGACGACGCCGTCGAACGCCTTGGCCTGGACAGTGCGGCTGGACGTCCCGCCGTGCAGCTCGTGATCAACGCCGATTCCCTCTCCACCTGGGTGCTGCCGGCCCTGGCGCGGCTGAATGGCATCAGCTTTGAACTGGCATTGGAAGACCAGGATTATTCGGCGGAAAGCCTAAGGAACGGAACAGCCATGGGCGCTGTGACGTCCAGTCCCGAACCCGTGCAGGGATGTTCGGTCACACCGCTGGGAACCATGCGCTACCGTCCTGCGGCCAGTGAAACCTTTGCACGCAGGTGGTTCCCACAGGGTTGGAACGCGGCCTCAGCCGCCCAGGCACCCATGGTGGTATTCAACCGCAGGGACACACTTCAGGAACGTTTCCTGGGGGAGAATTTCGGACCGGGCATAGACCCGCCGCGGCACTATGTGCCTGCTTCCTGGGACTTCCTTCAGGCGGTGCGGCACGGCCTTGGCTGGGGCATGCTGCCGGATCTGCAGTCCCGGGACCTGCTCGCGGACGGATCCCTGGTACTCCTGGACCGCGAAAGGCACATTGACGTTCAACTGTTTTGGCAGCAGTGGAGGGTGGACCTGCCGGCGCTGGCCCGCGTGGCGGAAGCACTCAGCGGAGCCGCGGGCGACGGCCTTCTTTACTAGGGCAGTTCGAGTGCCGAGTGCGATCCGAGCCGGTGGTACGTCCGGTCGTGGTAAACCAGCGGTTCGGCTGCGGGGCCGGCATGGATCTCGAGGACGGCTGCAGCCATCAGGGTGGAGCTGCCGGCCTGCGTGCGGGAGAGGATCCGGCAGACCAGTGCCCGCGGCACACCGCCAAGCAGCGGCTCACCGCCCGGGAGCGTGCTCCAGTCAAGGTCGGGACCAAACCGCTCCGACCCGCGGGCCGCGAAGAGGGCAGCAAGCCCGGCATTTCCGGACCCCAGCAGATGGACCACGATCGTGTCCGAGGCGGCAATCACGCCTGCAGACCCCTGCGTTGATGCGAGGGAGAACGCCAGGATGGGGGGAACGGCAGAAACCGAGCTCACCGAGGATGCAGTCAGGCCCACCGGGCCTTCCGGGCCGGAAGCGGTAATGATTGCCACGCCCGCCGGGTGGCCCCGAAACGCATCCTTGAACTCATCCACCACAGGATTCCTCGCAGCCGTTGAAGTCATATCTCCACGGTAGAACCTCAACAATAGTTGAGGTCAAATCAGGAGTCAGGCTCCAGCAGCCGCGCACCGCGGTAATCCCGGCCGGAGGCATCGTCCGGGTTCACAAACCCGCACTCAGCAAGGGACAGACAGCCGCAGCCAATGCACCCGCCCAGCCGGTCACGCAGGGCTTCAAGCTGGCCGATCCTCTCATCCAGTTCCTTCCGCCAGGCTGCACTCAGCCGCTGCCAGTCCGCCTGGTCCGGGACCCCGTCCTCCGGGAGTTCGGCGAAGACGGATGCTATGTGCGAAAGCGGAATTCCGGCGCGCTGGGCTGCGCGGATGACGGCGACGCGGCGCAGGACCGAGCGGTCAAAGCGGCGCTGGTTGCCGCCGGTGCGGCGGCTCCGAATCAGTCCCTGCCGCTCATAGAAGTGCAGGGCGGAGACAGCTACGCCGCTCCGCTGGGAAACCTGTCCCACCGTGAGTTCTTCAAGAGCCCTGGGTTGACCATCCATTGGAGCTGCTTGCCGCCTGTCCGTCTGAGGACCGGCTGTCCTTAGCCGGCCGGTATGTCCATTAAACCAACCGGCGGTACGGCATGGCCGAAACGAAAGAGGTTCTGCGGATCCCAGCTCGCCTTGGCCGATTTCAGCACTTCATAGGCGGCAGGTTCCCAGGCACGTGCACGGTCCTGTTCATCACCCGCCGGCCCGTGGAAATTGATAAGGCTTCCGGCGGCGTACGGTTCAAGCGCGACGGCGAGCCGCGCCAGTGCTGACTCCACCTGGTCGGGTGCGGGCAGGCCGGGAACCCCCAGGACGAAAAGGTGGAACGCCGCACTCCGGCCGGAGACGGTGTCAGGGAAAGGTGGTTCCTGGGCCAGTGCGCCGCCCATGAGGCGCAGCTCCAGCATGACAACCGGAGTCCCCGACCCGGGTCCGATCTGCCGCAGGAGTTCCGCCGCGGCATCTTCATCCAGATCCGCCAGGATCATGCCGCGTTCCATGGACGGGGCCGGATCGGCCGGGTCGCCGTGCACTGCATCCACACCGAGGTAATCCATTGGTCCGGCCGTGTCGCTGACCGCAGGGAGGGAACGCATGGGTCCGAGCAGCTGGTCACCCCACTCCTCATCGCCAAAGAGTCCGAAGCGCAGAATCACCGGCGCGGTTCCGCGGATTTCCGGCGGCAGGAACGGAACGTCCGGCATGTGCATGAAGGCCAGGGATGCCGAAGCTTCGTTGGGCAGGCCGGGCGCCCAGGAACGGAATGCGTCCAGGACATCTCCTGCGGCTTCTTCGGGATAAACCAGCTGTCCGCCGTAGAAGTCTCCCAGCGGCACGGCTGCCATCCGCAGCGCCGTGACTATGCCGTAGTTGCCTTTGCCTCCCCGCAGAGCTGTGAAGAGCTGCGGCTCGGTTTCTGCATCCACGTAGCGAAGTGTTCCGTCAGGGGTAACCACGTCGAAGCTGCGGACGTGGTCCGAGGCGAATCCCAGGGCCCGGCCCATCAGCGGCAGACCGCCGCCCACTGTGTAACCAACCACCCCCACCCGCGTGCTCGACCCGTGGGGTGCAGTGAGGCCCCGGGAAACCAGCTCCCTAAGCGCGGTGTCCCAGCGGACTCCTGCACCCACACTGAAGGTTCCCGATTCGGGATCCACGTGCAGGTCCTGGAGACGGGAGGTATTCACCAGCAGGCCTTCGTCCATGGGTGCGGCTGCGTTGTGCCCGGTAGCCTGCACAGCTACTGGAATACTGCGGTGGGCAGCCCAGACAACCGCGGACCGCACGTCTTCGGCGTCGACGGCACCCAGCACGGCGTCCGGATGGTGAACCTGGGCAAGGTTGAATGCAGGGGTGTCTTCCGCGTAAGTGCCTTCTCCGGGCAGGGACACGATGCCTCGGACGGCACCTTTCAGAGATTCCAGGTCTGGTTGTTGGATCATGGGCGCTCCCGGGATAGTCAGTTGAAACCGGCCCGAGCACCGGAGAATTGTTCACAGGGTAGGCAGGAGGTCCGGCTGCCCTCAAGGCCCTCGGGAAAGACGGCCGTTCGTGCCGCCGCACCCTCCCAAACCAAAGTCTGGAGATTCACAGCCTGCTTGGTGTTCACTTGGTACATGAGAGCCATCTGGAAAGGTGCCATCGCGTTTGGGCTGGTCAACGTGCCGGTCAAGGTGTATTCCGCTACGGAAGACCATGACGTCAGCCTGCATCAGGTTCACGAGAAAGACGGCGGGCGGATCCGGTATCAGCGCCGCTGCGAGATCTGCGGCGAGGTAGTTGAGTACAAGAACATCGCCAAGGCATATGACGACGGCGAGCAGACAGTTGTCCTGACCGATGAGGATCTGGCTTCCCTGCCGGTGGAGAAGAGCCGCGAGATCGAAGTGGTGGAGTTCGTTCCGAGCGACCAGGTGGACCCGATCCTGTTTGACCGCACCTACTATTTGGAGCCGGACTCCAAGTCCACCAAGTCCTATGTGCTGCTGCGGCGGACCCTTGAAGACACGGACCGCACTGCGATTGTGCAGTTCTCCCTGCGGCAGAAAAGCCGGCTTGGTGCGCTGCGGGTCCGCGGAGACGTCCTGACCCTGCAGACCCTCCTCTGGGAGGACGAGGTCAGGGAAGCAGCCTTTCCGTCCCTGGAGGAGAGTGTCCGCATTTCCGCCAAGGAGCTGGAGATGTCTTCGGCGCTGGTTGATTCCTTCAGCTCCGATTTTGATCCCTCGGAGTTCACTGATGAATACCAGGAACAGCTTCGCACCCTGATCGAGGCGAAGCTTGAAAAGGGCGAGGCACTGGACACCCAGGAAACCTTCGGTGAGGATTCCGAGGAGGAAGGCGGCAAGGTCCTGGACCTGATGGAAGCCCTGCGCCGCAGCGTCGAGAAAAACCGGGGCAGGAAATCCGCTCCTGCCAAGGACAAGGAAGAAAAGAAACCGGCGGCGAAATCTTCCGGCCGCAAATCCAGGAAAGGCGCGTAGACGATGGGTGTTACCAGCTACTTCCGTGACCGTCGGGGCAAGCAGACGGTAGTGCTGCCGCCAAACCTTCCGCTGCTGGCCTGGGCCGGGTTTGGTGCGGCCTCAGCCATGGCGCTGACTCCGCGCTACCAGGACCTGATGCGCCGGGCCAGCCAGGGGGCGATGATGTGGTGGGCAGCCGGTGAGACGTTCCGCGGCCGGAGTCCATTCCGCCGCACGCTCGGTGCAGCAACTCTCATGCGGTCGCTGACCCGCTAGGGCCGGACGCTACTGCCGGTATCCCTCGACTTCTCCGACGGGCCGAACTTCGGCTTCATCCGGGTCCTCGCCGGCGTCCATGCGCGCCCGCCGCTGCCGGAGCAGGTCCCAGCACTGGTCCAGCTGTTCAGCGACGCTGCGCAGCTGTTCTGCGTGGGCCTCTGCGTTATCTGACGGACCGGTGTCGCGGAGCTTTTGCTCCTGTTCCACAAGCCGCTGAATCTGTTCGTGAATCTGCTCGGAGTCCATGACCCAACGCTAGCCAGCCTGCGGCCCGCACACCACAGCGGAGCCTTAGTTCAACAGCGTCTGAAGGTAGCTGGAGAACCCGTCCGGGGCGCGCCCGTCCCGCCGGCCGGAGGTCACGGCGCGAATCCAGTCGGTGGCAACCCAGGACAGCCCGGCTGCTTTGATCCGTTCAACGAGCTCCACGTCCTCGTGTGAAACACCGGGCAGGAAACCGCCCCCGGCTCTGTAGGCCCGGGCGGAGAACCCCAGGTTGGCCCCGTGAATGTAAGGGTGTCCCTCCGCCAGGACATGCCGGTCCTGCCAGAGCGCCAAATGCCCGGACCGAAGATCACGGGCGTCGGGCACCACCGTGCCCAGGACAAGTCCGTACCCGGCCTCCGCCAGTTCGGTCTGGGTCCGGAGCCAGTTCCCGGGCACCACAGTGTCGGCATCCGTGTTCGCAATCCACTCCGCATTCAATTCCAGTGCGTATGCCACGCCCTCTGCACGCGCTGAACCGACGTTCCCGGCAGAGGTTTCAAGCAGATGGAGTTCCAGGCCCAGTTCTGCGGCCGTTCCGGCTGCGGCAGCTGTTGAACCATCAGTGCAGGAATCCAGCACCAGCACCACACTGACATGCGTACCGGTCTCTTCGACGATCGCGGCAGCAGCCGCCACGGACACAAGGCAGCGCGGAAGAAGCTGTTCTTCGTCCCGGGCGGGAATGACGACGCCAAGGCGGGCAGGGGTCAACGAATGCCCTCACGGCGGGCCACCGACTGTGCCGGCGGATGCACGAGGACATCGATCCGAAAGTCCTCTTCAACATGCTCGGAAAGGAGCTCCAGACCGCTGTGCTCACGGAAGGCGTTGTGAACGTCGTCCCCGGTCAGAGGCCAGCCCTCATTGGGGTGCCGCCAGTGGCAGAGCAGCAAGACACCGTCCGGAGACAATGTTTCGGAGGCCCGCTGTACGGCAGCCTGCAGCTGGCCCGGTGCCAGGAAATATCCAATTTCGGAGATCAGCACCAGGTCGAATTCTCCGTCCGGCCAGTCGGCGGGAATGCTACCTTCCACCAGCTCGACGCCGGTGACCCCGTTCAGCCGCTCAGCCGCAAGTTCAAGTGCCCTGCGGCTGAGGTCCATGGCCACCACAGAATCCGACCGGCGTGCCAGTTCGCCGGTGAGTACGCCGATCGAGCACCCCGGTTCAAAGATCCTGGCGAAGCGGTCCCTGGGCAGCATGGCAAGCGTAAGGGCACGCTTGCGGTGTTCGTAGAAGCTGCCTTCGAAGTTCCAGGGATCGGCAGAACGGGCATAGAGCTCCTGGAAAACCTCCCGGGGGCTCAGCGGCACAGTGACAGTGAAAGCCTCGAACGGACGCTCGAAATGTGCCAGTACCTCGGCGGCGAGCAGGACTTCATCTCCGGGTTGATCCGAAAGAGGGCGCACCTGGCTGTGGTGTGCTGCCATGGCCCGGCGCTTGGCGTCCGCGGCAGAGGGGCCCAGCTCCGCAACGCGGAGCGTCCCGGGGATGTCTTCCGGCGTTCCCCAGTGCCACAGCCAGATGGGATATTCCAGCAGGGGTATACGTGCCGCAGCGGCGAAGCCGGCAGCGGTTTCACCGGCGGTGTCGTGGTCGGTGTGCCCGTCGTTCCGCCATGGTGCGGCCAGCCAAAGGCCGGTGGTGTCGTCTCCGGCAATTTCCTGCAGCGCGCCCTGCAGCTCATCCCGGTGAGCTGCCAGTTCGCCGTCGGGCAGGCCCAGGAGGTGGAGGCGGGCCTGCGGCGCAACAACCGCCACAGCCTCCCGGACTTCTCTTTCCCGAACCTCCGCCAGCTGCCGGGGTGTGTGGGTCACCGAATCCGGATGTGATGCTTCTCCAGCGGTTGCCACAATCACGTCAATGCTGGTTCCGCCGGCGGCCAGGGCTGCCATCAGGCCCCCTGCACCCAGGGTCTCGTCGTCGGGGTGTGCAGCCAGCAACACGAGCCGGGCAGGCTTGTCCGGCAGAACACTGTCCAGGGCCGGAACACCTTCCAGTGCCGCAAGCCATACTGCCTCGTCCTGCGTGGTGTCGCGGTGGGTAAAACTCACCACGGCATTGCACCCCGCCCCAGGAGCATCTCCCCCAGTGCGGCCGCATCCCGCTCGGCGTGGTGCTGGCGGACGTATACCTGCAGGTCCGCGACCCGCCTGGCATGCTCTTCCTCACTTGTAAGCGGTCCCGGGCCCAGGCCGTGGGCCGCTGCTTCGAGTACTTTCTCGACGGTGGAAGCCACAACTCCGCGCACGCGCTGGGCCAGGACGGCTCCGTTCCCGCCTCCGGCACGTCCATCGTCAATGTCCGAGGCTGCTGATGCCAGCACACTGGCTGCCGCCTGCAGGGAAAGGTCGGCTTCGCCAAGAAGCATGTGGGCTATCTGGTCGGGGGTGCGTTGCCTGCTCGCCTCAAAGAGACGCCTGGCAAGGGCAACTGCACCGCCAAACCAGCACGCCGCAACGCCGATTCCGCCCCATGCGAAGCCGTCCCGCTGCAAATACCAGTTGTCCGCGCCCAACGGAAAAGCGGGTACTTCACGAAAACCCACGGGCGAGCTGTCCACGGCCGCCAGTCCACGGCTGACCCATGTTCCGCCGCTCAGTTCGATTCCCGGATGACGAAGGTCCACGGCGAACGCGCGCCGGTTCCCGGGCGTTGTGTGGGCCGTGACAACGGCATAGTCAAGCTGGTCCGCCAGCGAACACCACGGCTTCCGCCCGGACAGCTGCCAGGCGCCGTCGTGCTCCTCTGCGCGCAGCTCCTGTCCGGGTGCCTCCGCGGCGTATACGCCCCACGTTCCGGAGGCGAAATCGATTCCGCCGGGTGGACCTGCGTGACCCGCCGGCAGCTCGCCGGCCTGGGCCAGAATTGCACGGGCATCGAGGTGGGGCTCTACTACGCGTGCGGCAGTAAGGTCAGCGGCTCCAAGGGTAGCGAGCAGCTCCAACAGCCCCAGGGTCCTTCCGGACCCGGGCAGTTCAGCGGCGTCGGCTGCCGGTTTCAGCAGCAGCAGCGACGTGACTGCCGAGCCATTCGTGTCCGCGGCCATGGCCATGAGGTCTGACAGGGCATCCCTGTGCGGATAAGGGCCGGTGCCGGAAGCCAGCAGTACCGGGCGGTTCACGATGCAGCACCGGAAGGCTTCGGGACGGGCGAAGCCAAAGAGGTCAGTTGGTCTCGGCGGAACGACACTGGCCGCACCTCCTTCCTAAGGATGCTTCCTAAATTACAGCCTCGGCAGCCCCGGCAGTGAATTGCGGGCAACTGTTTCTTCCGTGCCGGACACGGCAAAGGCACGGCCCCGGGCGGGGCCGTGCCTTTGGATGCAGCCAGTTCTAGTTGGGGATGCTCCCCTCCCCGGGTGATCCCCGGCTCGGGCCGCGGCTGGAATCCGTTGAACGGTCCTTGCCAAGGACGAGTCCAAGAACGATCATCGCGACTGCAAGGATCAGATGCAGCCAGTTGTCAGCCCAGTTGAATGGCACAAAGTTGCCTGCTCCATTCAGGGGAACAATCAGGCCGTAGATGAACAGGAGTGCATACAGAACGCCAACACCCAGCAGATATGTGCGGGCTGACGAGTTTGTCCTGGCCATCCACAACCCTGCAAATCCCAGCAGCATATGGACTGCGTTGTGCAGGATGGAGACCTGGAAGAGGCCCAAGAGCGTGGCCTCAGACGTGTAGCCGGCGAAGAGAAGAGCTTCGTAATTGGTGGTAATGCCCGGTATGAACCCGAGGACGCCAATAGCCAGGAAGATAATGCCGAAAACCAGTGCGGCTATTTGGGCGCTGGTCCGGTGAGAGGAAAGTCCTCGGCTGCTGCTTGCATATGACATGGCCAACTCCTTATCTCCGGGGAGAATCACGGACTCCGGCCATACGGAGGCCTTAAACCTACGGTTAAACTGTGGCACAGTCATCCCAACATGGGAAGCATGCTTATCAACCAGCGGCCGGGGACTCCCAAGACGTAAAAGCCCTTGACGTCCGCCACTCCAGCCTGTGGGCTGAAGGCCGGCTCCGCGGAAGGACAAACATGGAATCGCTTTGGCTAGACACCTCACCCGCCATCCCAGCAGACCCCTTCGCTCCCGGGACGGTCTATGACACCGTCGTTGTGGGTGCCGGCCTTACGGGCCTCACGACCGCCGTCATGCTCGCACGCCGCGGACAGCGGGTAGCGGTGCTTGAAGCGCGGCGGACCGGTGCGGTCACCACAGGAAACACCACGGCCAAGATCAGCCTGCTGCAGGGCAGCGTGGTTTCCGAAGTTGCCCGGCACCACGACACCGGGACGGCGGCCGCGTACGTCGCAGCCAACCGCCGCGGACAGGAATGGCTCCTGGGCTTCTGTGACGCCTCCGGGGTGGGCTACGAGATCCGGGATGCCTGGACTTACGCCGCGACCGAGCAGGGTGCGGCCGCAGTGGCACAGGAACGGGATGCCTGCCGCGCAGCGGGGCTTCCCGTGGAGAGCACAACCGAGACGGAACTGCCTTTCCCGGTTCAGGCTGCGCTCAGGCTGCCGGGACAGGCCCAGTTCCACCCGCTGGAAGCCCTTGCTGCCCTGGCATCCGAGCTGAAATCGCTTTCCGGAACACTTGTTGAAGGGGTCCGGGTGACTGAGGTGCACCATACAGACGCCGGTGTGCGGGTTGTTACCCGTCCGGGTGACGTCCTTGCGGCACAGGTTGTACTGGCCACGGGCATTCCCATCCTGGACCGCGGCGGATACTTCGCCGTCGTGAAGCCCCAGCGCTCCTACGCATCAGCGTTTCCGGTCACAGGCGACGTTCCGGAAGGAATGTACCTCTCGGTCGATTCGCCGTCCCGGTCGCTGCGGACAGTGACGGCAGGGGGCACCAAATACCTCCTGGCAGGCGGCAACGGCCACCCCGTGGGACGGGAACCGCACACTCGGGACAAGGTTAACGGCCTGCATGAGTGGACCCGGGAACACTTCGCGGTGGACGCCGCCCGGTATGACTGGTCGGCCCAGGATTACCAGCCGGCATCGGCCGTCCCCTACGTGGGTGAACTGCCGGTGCTGGGGAAGAACATCTACGCCGCTACCGGTTTCAACAAGTGGGGAATGACCAACGGCGTCGCTGCCGCAATTACCCTGGCCGCCAGGATCCTGGGTGAACCTGATCCGGGGAAGGACCTGTACAAGACCAGGGTCAGCGTTCCCGATGCGGTGACCACAGTGCAGAACAACGCAGAAGTTGGACTGCAGATGATCAGCGGCTGGGCGCAGGGAATTGCCCGAACCACAGAAGCGGATCCGCCGGAGGGACTCGGAGTGGTGGTCCGGGAAAGCGGGTCGCCGGTTGCCGTCTGTACCGTTAACGGGGTGACCACACGGCGTTCGGCAATCTGCCCCCACCTCCACGGCGTCCTGTCCTGGAACGACGCCGAAGCGTCCTGGGACTGCCCGCTGCACGGTTCACGTTTCAGCGCTGACGGCGAAGTGCTGGAGGGGCCCGCAGTGAAGGGTCTGGATCCGGCTTAACCCGCCGCCAACACAAAGCCCGGTGTCCCTCCCGTTTCGGGGAGGGGCACCGGGCTTTGTGTCCTGGTCGGAAGGAAGGGCCCTAAACGGCTGCCCGCGGCCCGCCCGACTCGGGATCATCAAGTGAGGGATCGGCTGTTGGGGCAGCCTTCAGTCCAGGGCCGCCGGTGGCTGCTGTTGGGGCAGCGTCCACGTTGCCGCGCCAGGATCCAGTCTCAGAACCCCTTGACTCAATGAATTCCTTGAACCGCTTAAGGTCGCCCTTCACACGGTGATCGTCAGCACCGACTACGGCACCGACCTTTTCAGCAAATGTCTCGGGATCCCAGTCGATCTGTACGGTCACGCGTGTCTCGGTGTCGCTGAGACGGTGGAACGTAACGACTCCTGCCTGGGATTTGCCGTCGGTGCTCTTCCAGGCAACCCGCTCGTCCGGGTGCTGCTCGGTGACCTTGGTGTCGAAGGTGCGCTCAACGCCCCCAATCTTGGTGACCCAGCGTGACTCGGTGTCGGAAGTCTGCGTTACCGACTCGACGCCCTTCATGAAGTGGGGGAAGGACTCGAACTGCGTCCACTGGTTGTAGGCAGTGGTGACGGGTACTGCAACGTCAATTGATTCTTCTACGGTGCTCACACTGTCCCTTCGGTCGCGGATTGCGCTGTTCCTGACGGAACGAACCTCCGTTAGTAAGGGGGCTTAGTCCCCTTGGCCCTCCCACGGTAACGAAGTGGACAACAGATCACAAGCTGAAGGTAAGCTTACTTATATCCGAGTTCCCGCGGCGGTCCTTAGCCGGTCATCCAACGGTTCTCGCAGTCTTGGTTCGTCAACACAGGAGGAACAATGAAGGCATCACAGCAACTCACCACCAACCTGCAGGCCGTGCTGGTCGACCTGATCGAACTCCATCTTCAGGGCAAGCAGGCGCACTGGAACGTGGTGGGGAAGAACTTCCGGGATCTGCACCTTCAGCTTGACGAGATCATTGATGATGCACGGCTCTTCGCCGACGAGCTGGCCGAACGCATGCGCGCCCTGGAGGCTGTTCCGGACGGACGCAGCACAGCCGTAGCGGAGGGCACCTCCCTGCCCCCGTTCCCGGCCGGACTCGTGGACACAAAGGACACGGTGACCCTGGTGGTCTCACTGCTGCGCGGGACTGTACAGACCATGCGCGACGTCCACGATCAGGTGGATGAGGAAGACCCGACCACGGCGGACATCCTGCACGGATTCATCGGCAAGCTGGAACAGTACGCCTGGATGGTGGATGCAGAGAACCTGCAGCCAACCGCCAAGGTGGTCACCCCGGAAGGCGCCGAAACGGCAGCCACGACCTAAGCGGTTACTCCTGGCCCAGGATGGCTTCTTCCACCTCCACCAGGAGGCCTGCCATCCGGGCCCGGGCCCCGGCCGAATCCCTGTCCGCCACAGCCGCAGCAACGGCCTCGTGTCCATCCAGTGCCTCAGGTCTGGGCCTGGTCGGCATCAGGTTCTCCCGGGTCCTGCCGGAAAGCACCTCGGCAACTACCTCGCTGAGGGCCATAAACATTTCGTTCCCGCTGGCCTGCAGCAGCAGGGTATGGAAGGCGATGTCGGCGGCCAGGAAAGCCTCCGAATCGGCGGCGCTCTCCCTCATTTGGCGGGCAAGGTCCACCAGAGCCTCCCGCTGCTCCGGCGTAGCCTTCCGGGCAGCCCCGGCAGCGGCCAGGGGCTCGACGGCGATTCTGAGCTCAGTGAGGGACCTGAACTGGGTTTTCCGGCCCGGGCCGGACAGCCGCCAGCGGATAATCCTCGGATCGTAGACGTTCCAGTAGACGGGGTCCTGGACCACAATGCCGATGCGGCGTTTTGAGTACACAAGGTTCATGGCTTCCAGGATTTGCATGCAGTCCCTCACAACCGTGCGTGAGACTGCGAACCGCTCCTGGAGACCGTCCAGGGTCAGCCGGGTTCCAGGCCCGCACGTCCCGGTGGCAATCTCCCGGCCCAGGACTTCGATGATCCGGCTGTTCATCACTTCTGCGGCAGGGCGGTCCTGCTCAATGACTGTATGGTCCTGCAAGGCGTCCTTCACGTTCCGTCGGGGGCATCACCGCTGCATCAAGCGTAGTCCGCAGCCCGAACCACAGCCAGCCTATGGTGATACCTTTATTCTCCGGCGAAGTGCCAGCACTCCTTCGTCAGACAACGGCGTCAAGAGGAGCAGTACGTGAGCCATGTGCCCCGCCACCTAGTTATTATGGGCGCTGCCGGATCCGGCAAAACCACCGTCGCCACTACCCTTTCAGAACACCTTGGCTGGATAGCTGCCGAAGCTGAGGAATTTCATCCTGCGGCCAATATTGAGCGGATGACCGCAGGAACCCCGCTCTGCGACGATGACCGGTGGCCCTGGCTCGAGGCGATCCGCAGCTGGATGACCACGCAGGCACTCAACGGCCGGTCCACGGTCATCGCCTGCTCAGCACTCAAGCGAAGCTACCGGGATTTGCTTTCCGGCGCAGAAGGCCGGGTGCAGTTCGTACATTTGGACGGGGCACCGGATGTACTCGCCGAACGAATGGCTTCCCGCCGGGGCCACTTCATGCCCCTCTCCCTTCTCCCCTCCCAGCTCGCAGACCTTGAACCGCTGGCCCGGGACGAAGACGGGCTGACCGTCGATTCCCTGGGCGCCCCGGCGCAAATCTCCGCCCGGATCATGCAGGACCTCCTAACGGACCCCTAGCTCCGGGAACCTCCGCACGCTGATGTCAGAGGCAGCTGGGAGAATGGATGCATACCGGGCAACCGGATTATTTGGACTGCCCGGAAGGAAAGCAACACACCATGATGGGTGGCCATCACGCCGCGAGCGGCGCAGCGGCATGGGTAGCCGTAGCCTCGGCTGCCCCCTATGCACTGGGCATCTACCCGGTGAGTCCTCTCGGCGTCGTAAGCGGTGCCCTGCTCACGGCCGGAGCAGCCCTTCTTCCGGATCTGGACCACCACAGCGGGACCATTGCCCATTCCCTTCCCCCGCTGACCCGGATCCTGGCCAAAATCACTGAACAGATCAGCGGAGGGCACCGGCGCGGTACACACTCCCTGCTTGGACTTGCGGTGTTCGTTGCAGTAGCGGGTGCACTGGGAGAACTTACCGCCGAGGTCCCGGGCTTTGGGACCGTTGAGGTTGGTGCGGGACTACTGTCCGTGCTGCTCATGGGGTTCGCGCTGAAAGCACTCAAGATTGCCGGCGGGGCGGGCCGCAGCTGGCTGCTGGCCATCCTGCTCTCGGTGTTTATTGCGCTCTATGCGCCGGAAAATAACGGCTGGCTGCCCCTGGCGGTGGGGCTGGGCGTTGCAGTCCACATTGTCGGTGACCTGCTCACCCATCAGGGCGTCATGATTCTTTGGCCGCTGCGCATAAAGCGTCCGCGGAAGATTGCATCCATGCCGCTGCTGGCCAAGTTTTGGAAGACCAGCGGCTGCCTGTCACTGCCCATCATTGGCCGTGCCGGTTCCTGGCGGGAGTGGGCAATCATGGTCCCCGTGTCGGTCTACGCCGTGTACGGGGTGATCGAAGGCAGTTTTAATGCCCTCCGGGACTGGCTGACCTAGTACCGCCAGGAGTTCTAGCCACGGCCTTTGCCGGGACGGCGGCGGGCGGGCTTACCGCCCGGTTTGCCGGGCTTGCTGTGCGGAGCTTTGCCCCTCACCGGCTTTCCGCTTTTCCTGCCTCCCGAAGGCTTTGAACCTTCCCGGTCTCCGGATACCGAAGTGCCGCGTGTTTTCCCGGCCGGTTCGCCCTTCGCCGAGGGCTGCCGGGAACTGTTGGCTGTACGCCCGCGGACTATGCCGATGAACTCTTCCACGTCGGGGTCTGTGGTGTCCTGGAGCCACGCCACCGCAATCCTGGTCCCCTCCACGCCGTGCACCGGGCGGGTCAGGACATCCCGGCGTGAATGGGCCCGGGCCACGGACATCGGCAGGATGAACAGCCCTGCCCCGGATGCAACGACTTCCAGTGCCGTTGCCGGGGTCCCAAGTTCCGCGGCATCCATAAGGTTTTCGCCCGCGAGATCGGCGAATTCAACCTCTTCGAAAGCCGCCAGGGGATGGTCCTTGGGCGCGGCGACAACAGGCTGTTCCCGGTAGAGCGGGATCGCGTGCAGGTCCCCCGGACGCTCATAGCCGTCCTCGGGAATACGGATGAAAACCAGGTCCGCGGAACCGTTTCGCAGCTCCTCAAGCGCTTGTTCCTGCTCAGCCTGAACGGCTTGGACCTCCCTGCCGCGGCGCTCAGTCCAGCGGGACACCCACTTGCCCGGCGTAACACCGGGGACGTAGGAAATCCTCAGCGGAGGAACTGCGGAATGGGCCGGCTGCGGGGACTCGGAGGACACCTGTTCACACTAGCCCACCACACCTTGCGGGGGCTGCGGATACCCTTGAACTATGACCCCCGAAAAATCTTCCCAGTCCATGAAGCCTGCGACGGCTGCCAAGAAGCTGGGCATCTACCTTCCTGCGGCTCCCCAGGAGTTCCAGGACAACCCGGTTACCCGTGCCCAGCTGGACGAGATGCAGTCCACGCCGCCTGAATGGCTCTCCGAGCTTCGCCGCAACGGCCCCCACCCGCGG
Source organism: Arthrobacter sp. BL-252-APC-1A (assembly GCF_009696625.1). NCBI lineage: Bacteria > Bacillati > Actinomycetota > Actinomycetes > Micrococcales > Micrococcaceae > Arthrobacter > Arthrobacter sp. BL-252-APC-1A. The sequence goes on from NZ_VULS01000005.1 coordinate 199,988, forward strand.
CCGGTGGTGGCCCAGAAACTGAACATCTCAATTGGCGGTCTCTCCCGCGGCGGTATCACCGAGCCGCTGACCACCGCACAGATCAACGAACTGCTGGCTTCCCCGCCGGAGTGGCTGGTCGCTGAACGGGCCAGCTTCGCTGCTGTCCGTGCCGAGAACCAGCGGGTCAAGCAGGAAAACGCCAAGAAGTCCCGCAGCTGACACTGCTGCCGCGCTGCACCCGTTTGGGTGCCGGCGCGGCCGGTCCTTGACCGGCATAAAAAAATCACCCCGGCTAACCGCCGGGGTGATTCTCTATAGTGTGCGCGAGGGGGGATTTGAACCCCCACGCCCTTTCGGACACTGGCACCTGAAGCCAGCGCGTCTGCCGTTCCGCCACTCGCGCAAAGTGATTTCCCTCAGCCTCGGACGCTCATTTGCTCACACCTTGATGTGAGATTCGCATCCCGATTCCTCGGGAACAGCAGAATCAAGCATACCGGCATTTCCCCGAAACACCTAAACGGACTCTGTGAGGCTCCTCAAACGCCGGACCCGCAGGTCCGCCGAGGGGTGTTCTCCCTTGCCAACAGGCGGGGAATCCGGGTCCCCCGGGCGGCTCCGGAACGCTTCGCCTGCAGAAACAGGGCGCACAGATTGGTAAGGGGACACCGTTAGGGTGTTAAGACAATTGCGAGCGGACCCCAGTAGTATCGGAATGGATAACCCGCGCCCTGCCCCCTGATCGGCCTGCTGGCCGCCCGCTGGCACCGCGCGGACTCAAGGCAAGCCAGGGAAGTTCTAGGAACAGGGAAGGAGGCGGAGATGGGCCTACTCGACAACGTTGAACGCGGCATTGAACGAATGGTCCGCGGTGCCTTTTCCAGCGGATCTTCCGGCCGTGTCGAACCCCTCGAACTGGCAATAGCGCTCCGCCGCGAACTGGATGAGAAGTCCATGACGCTGGGGCAGGGCCGCACCCTGGCCCCGAATGTCTTCACCGCACGCCTTTCCGACGACGATTTCGCCCGCGCCCAGGAATGGGGCGCTCCTCTTGCGGAAGAACTGTGCGACGTTGTCATCAAGCACGCACGCAGCCAGTCCTACACACTGCAGGGTGCAGTCAGGGTCTCCTTCACCCGTGATTCATCGCTGAAACCGGGTTCCCTGGAAATTGATTCAGCAACCGAGAAGTCCCATGCCGCGGCGACACGGCCCCCTCAGCCGCCTGCACCGCGCCAGAGTCCCACCCGCATGCAGCCCGTGCTGGACATTGACGGACAGCGCTATTCGCTGAACGCGTCCTCAGTTGTGCTTGGCCGCTCCTCCGAAGCGGACATCCTGGTGGACGACACGGGTGTTTCCCGCCGCCATCTGGAAATCCGTACCGACGGTGGAACCGTCCGTGCCATCGACCTCGGTTCAACCAACGGCAGCTACGTCAACGGCCAGAAAGTCCAGGGGGAAACCATCCTTACTGACGGCTCCACAATTGCCATGGGCAGGACGCGCATTGTGTTCCGTCTGCTTCCAGTTCGTTCCGGGGGGCGCTGATGGACGGTTCACTGACGCTGACCCTGCTCCGTTACGGTTTCCTCATCCTGCTTTGGGTCATGGTGCTCGGAGTAGTAGGGGCTATCCGGCGGGACCTTGTCCTCGGTGCGCGCAACCGCACCGGTACTCCCACAGCCAGGCAGGTGCGGAAAAACCCGGAACTTGAACGTGTTGCTGCGCCGCCTGCAAAGGTCCAGGCCCGGGAAATGGTTGTGACGGAAGGCCCGCTGCGCGGAACCACGCTGGAGCTGGCATCCAGCCCCATCCTGCTTGGACGTGCACAGGAAGCCACCCTCGTCCTCGAGGACGACTACGCCTCCGGCCGGCACGCACGGCTCTTCCCTCAGGGAAGCCGCTGGTTTATTGAGGACCTCGGTTCCACGAACGGCACTTTCCTTGGCGGTTCCCAGCTCACCCGCGCCCAGCCCGTTGACCCCGGGGTTCCGATCCGCATCGGTAAAACAGTCATTGAATTGAGGCCATAGCAGTGGCCCTGGTCCTTCGGTACGCTGCCCGCTCCGACGTAGGTATGGTTCGTTTCAAGAACGACGACTCTGCCTATGTGGGGCGCTATCTTGCCGTTGTCGCAGACGGAATGGGTGGTCATGCAGGGGGCAACGTGGCCTCCGCTTCCACTGTTCTGGACCTGGTCCACCTCGACCGCCCTGATCTTGACGACGTGGCCGTCACCGTCCTTGCTGATGAAATCCAGGCCGCAAATTCACTGCTCTCGGAGCTTGTCACCACGTCCCCGGATCTGTCCGGCATGGGCACGACGGTCACGGCCATGCTTCTTCAGGGCGACCGCCTGGCTTTGGCACATATCGGCGATTCCCGCGCCTACCGGCTCAAGGACGGCGTTTTTGAGCAGATAAGTGTGGATCACACCTTCGTTCAGCGGCTCATCGACGAGGGCCGTCTGCGGCCCGAAGACGCGGAAGTCCATCCCCATAAGAATGTGCTGATGCGCGTGCTGGGTGATGTGGACGCCAGTCCGGAACTTGATCTGGCTACCTTTGAGGTGGAACCGGGCGAGAAGTGGCTGCTGTGCTCAGACGGGCTCAATGCAGTCCTGCGGGACAGCGACATCGAGACCGTGCTGCGGGACTCCACGGATCTGGGCGCCGCCGTCGACACCCTCGTGGAACTAACCCTGGCGGGCGGGTCGCCGGACAACGTGACGGTGGCGATTATCGAGGTCGCTGAAGAGGCTGAAGCCCCCGCCCCGGCACCTGTCCGGGAACCTGCCCCAGTCACGGCAGGGACCGCTGCCGTCAAGGCTGAGGGCGCTGCCGCCCGGCCGCTGCCGGATCAAGCTGATACAGCTGATGAACCGCATGCAGACAGCGAAGGCACCGGCACCGACGGCGAGGAGGCGAGAGAGGCAGACAGCCCCGCCCGCGCCGAACTCATCCGCAGGGATCTGGAGTCGAGGCCCCATGTGCTGGTCGGCGCCGCTTCGCTTGCCACCGAAACCGGGCAGATTCCAATTGTCACCAAACGTTCGGCAGAACGGCGCGCGGCACGCCTGCTTATGCACAAGGCGGACGACGCCGGCAGCCCGGACGCGCCCGAGGATGCACCTGTTGAGCCGCGCAGGCGCCGCCGCTGGATCCTGCTGGTAGTCCTGGGAGTGATTGCCGCCCTGCTGGCCGCCGTCCTCTGGGTCGGTTACGCCTGGACGCAGACGCGCTACTACGTGGGATCGGCGGACAACCGGGTGGCCATTTACAACGGTGTGTCCCAAACCATCGGTCCGATCAGGCTTTCCCAGGTTGCGGAGACCACGAACATCCCGGTTGACAGCCTCCCCGAGTACTGGCGCAGCCGTGTCAACGACACCGTTCCGGCCAGGGACCTCGTGCACGCCGAGCAGATTGTTGACCAGCTCCGCGGAACCGCGAAGGCGATCCTTTGCCCTCAGCCGGCAGATCCTGTTCCCTCGCCATCTCCTTCCGTACTCGCTGAGGCACTCGATGCTGCCACCACCACCGAAGCACTTCCTCCCATAGACGCCTGCGGAGGCCAGCAGTGATGTCAGAACTCGCAGCTCCGGCCAAACCGCGCCGCAACATCGAAGCCGTCCTGCTGGTGCTTGCCCTGGGCGTGGGCGTCGGCGCCAACATGCTCGTGGGCATCGATGAGGACCGTGCCTTCGATTCCGATTTCTGGCTCCAGGGCGGGACCCTCGTGGCACTGGTACTGGCCTTCCACTTTGTGCTGCGCTTCCGCGCCAAATATGCCGACCCGGTAATACTTCCGGTCGTGACGGCCCTGAACGGCATCGGACTGGCAATGATCCACCGTCTGGACATTGCCGAGGGGACCACGGCTGCGGACCGCCAGCTGCTCTGGAGCACACTGGCCGTGGCAGTCGCCATTGGCGTTCTGTTCCTCATCAAGGACCACCGGATCCTGCGCCGCTACACCTATATCTCGCTGATCGTGAGCGCCGTCCTCCTCCTGCTTCCCCTAACGCCGCTTGGGCTGACCATTAACGGCGCCCGGATCTGGATCAGTGTTGGGGGCGGCACCTTCCAGCCCGGTGAAATCGCCAAGATCACCCTGGCCATATTCTTTGCGGGGTATCTGTCCACCAACCGCGACCTGATTCTGCTGGCAGGACGCAAGGTGGGTCCGCTGCAGTTCCCCCGCTTCAAGGACATGGGTCCCATGATGGCTGCGTGGGCCGTCAGCATCGGGGTCCTGGTATTCCAGCGCGACCTCGGTTCTTCCATCCTCTTCTTCGGCCTCTTTATGGCCATGATCTACGTGGCAACCAGCCGGGTGAGCTGGGTCCTGATCGGCCTGGGGCTAATCGGTGCAGGCGGATTTGTGGCAACTCAGCTGTTCAGCCACGTTGCCCTGCGCATCGACGGCTGGCTAAACGCGTTCGACCCCGAAGTGATCGAACGTTCCCCGGGCGGAAGTTACCAGGTGGTGCAGGGTCTCTTTGGCCTCGCCAGCGGCGGCATGACCGGCACCGGCCTGGGGCAGGGACGCCCGGACATGGTCACGTATGCCAATTCGGACATGATTATTGCTGCGCTCGGCGAGGAGCTGGGCCTGATCGGAATCTTCGCAATCGTTCTTATGTACGTGCTGCTCGTTTCCCGCGGCTTCCGCGCGGCGCTGGGCACCCGGGACGGCTTCGGGAAGCTCCTGGCGTGCGGCCTCTCCTTCACCATCGCACTGCAGTGCTTCGTTGTGATTGGCGGTGTCACCCGCCTCATCCCGCTGACCGGCCTGACAACACCGTTTATGTCTGCCGGCGGTTCGTCACTGCTGGCCAACTGGATCATTGTGGCGCTGCTGCTGCTGATCTCCGACGCTGCCCGGCGCCCTGCTGCGACTGGACTTCTCACTGATATGGAACCTGCACTGGCCTCTCCCGCCGCTGGACGGGGACCGGGACGCAAAGGACGGAATGAGGTGACAGGAGTATGAACCAGGCAATCCGCAACAGCTGGATCGTGGCCCTCGCCATGTTCCTCGCGATTCTGGGCTCGCTGACCTACGTACAGTTCTTTGCAGCGGACGAACTCAACAAGAACCCGATCAACAGCCGGCAGCTCTACCAGGACTTCGGACAGAACCGCGGGTCCATCCTGGTGGACGGCGTTCCGATCGCAGAGTCCGTTCCTTCGAACGACCAGTTCAACTTCCAGCGGGTCTACAACAACCCCGAGGTGTATTCAGCGCTGACCGGTTACTTCTCCCTGGTGCACGGCAGCAGCCAGCTGGAACAGGCCATGAATGACGAGCTGGCCGGCAACAGTGACCAGCAGTTCTTTGACCGGGTTGTAAAGCTGCTTTCCGGTTCCCAGGCGGAGGGCGCCTCGGTGGAACTGACGATTGACCCACAGCTGCAGCAGATGGCCTACGACCTCATCCCTGACGGCCAGCGCGGTTCGATTGTGATGATGGATCCCAAGACCGGTGACATCCTGGCCATGGTTTCCAAACCGGCCTATGACACCAACCTGCTCGCCGGCCATGACACCGAAGAGGTAAATGCCAATATGGATGCGCTGCTCAGCGTTCCAGGCCTTTCCCCCTATCTGAACCCTGCCACGCAGTCCCTGCTGGCTCCCGGTTCCACCTTCAAGCTCATCGACGCCGCAGCAGCCCTGGAGACCGGCAAGTTCAACGCCGAGTCCGTGATCCCAAATCCTGCTGCCCTGCCGCTGCCCGGGACCAACATTTCCCTGCCCAACTACACCAACGGTGCCTGTGCAAGCCGCACGGAGGCGGACATCCAGTTCGCACTGGAACAGTCCTGCAACACGGTATTCGCGCAGATCGCCTGGGAGGTGGGACAGGATGCCCTCTCGGAGCAGGCTTCGAAGTTCGGCTTCGGTGAGTCCTTGAGCATTCCGACACCCGTCACCGCGAGCCAGTTCCCCGAGACCGAAGACCAGGCCGAGCTTGCTCTCTCCTCCATTGGCCAGGGAAGCGTCACGGCGACTCCGCTGCAGGTGGCAATGATTTCAGCTGCCATAGCCAACAACGGCGTGCAGATGACTCCTAACCTCATCAAGACAGTCCGGGCTCCCGACCTCTCGGTGCTGAACGAGCCCGAGCCCACCGTGCTGAACGATTCGATCAGCCCCGGCACTGCCGCCCAGCTGACCGACTGGATGGTCAGCGTAGTAGACAACGGCACCGCCTCCGCAGCCAGGATCCCCGGGGTGAAGGTTGCAGGCAAGACCGGCACGGCGGAAGTCCAGGACCGCGGCGACAACGCCTGGTTCACCGGGTTCGCCCCAGCCGATGACCCGGAGGTAGTCATTTCCATCGTGATGGAAAATGTTGACCTGGCCACCGGATCCCAATTGACCACTCCAAGCGCGCAAAAACTCCTAGAGGCGGTGTTGAATAAGTGAGGCCTACTTCGGGAATCACCTTAGGCGGCAGGTTCCAGCTGACCGATCGTATAGCCATCGGCGGTATGGGCGAGGTCTGGAAAGCACGGGACCTTGTCCTGGGCCGGATCGTTGCCATCAAGATCCTCAAGGAGGAGTACACCGGCGACCCGGGCTTCCTGAACCGTTTCCGCGCTGAGGCACGCCACACCGCACTGTTGAACCACGAAGGCATCGCCAACGTGTTCGACTACGGCGAGGAGGAGGGTTCCGCCTATCTGGTGATGGAGCTCGTCCCCGGCCAGCCGCTCTCCACCATCATCGAGCGCGAGAAGGTCCTTTCCCCGGACCGCACCCTCTCGATCATTGGACAGACGGCCACTGCTCTGGCAGTCGCGCACCGGCAGGGACTGGTGCACCGGGACGTCAAGCCCGGCAACCTGCTGATCATGCCGGACGGGCGGGTAAAGATCACCGACTTCGGCATTGCGCGCCTTGCCGACCAGGTCCCGCTCACCGCCACCGGCCAGGTCATGGGTACGGCACAGTACCTCGCCCCCGAGCAGGCCACCGGCCAGCAGGCGACCGGTTCGAGCGACATTTATGCCCTTGGAGTCATCGGCTACGAACTGCTTGCCGGTACCCGCCCGTTCTCGGGCGAATCCCAGATCGCCATTGCGCTGGCACAGGTCAACGACACTCCGCCGCCGCTGCCGGAGTCGATACCGGCTCCGGTACGGGCGCTGATCATGTCCATGCTTGCCAAGGATCCGGCAGACCGTCCGGCCGACGCCGAGGCCCTTGCCCGCGCTGTTGCGGCCATCCGCCGCGGCGACATCAGCGCTGCTCAGCAGGCTGTACCCGGCATGCTGCTTTTCGGTTCCGGAGGCACAGCGGCAACCAGCACGGTCACCGCACCGGTGCCCATGCCCGGCGACACGTCTGCAACGCGCGTCGTGGACACCTCTCCCTCAACCTCGGCCCTGCCCATGGCCAACGCGGGTGAGCAGACCGGTGCCCTGGCAGCGTCACGTGAGTGGACCGATGAAGACGTAGACAGCGACGGCGACGGCTACGGAAATGACGGCTACGGAAATGACGATGCGGACCAGCCGAAGCGCAAGAAGTGGCTGATCCCGCTGATCGTGATCCTGGCTCTGGTCCTGGCGGGCATCATCGCCATGATCGTAGTGAACCTGAACTCCGACCCCGCCGGAGACAGCAAGCCGACGACGTCGCCGTCCACCTCGGTCTCGAGCAGCCCTACCCGCAGCAGCGCCTCGCCGACGTCGAATTCCCCGTCTCCGACAACTTCAGAGCCCAGCCCGTCTACCGAGGCTCCTGAAATCACGATCAACGCTGCCCAGTACCAGGGCCGGAACGTAAACGAAGTGTCCCAGGAGCTCAGCAGCCTTGGGCTGGCGGTCAGCCGCAACCCGGTGCCGTCAGACCAGCCCGAGGGCACTGTCCTGGACGTTAACCCGGTTGGCCCGCTCTCCCGGGGTGACGCAATCGCAATTACCTACTCCAGCGGCCCTGAACTCGTCACCGTCCCCGGTGGACTCATGGACACCCAGGCATCCGCAGCGAGCCAGTCGATTGTAGCCGCGGGGCTCGTTCCCAACCGGGTGGAGCAGCCCGGCAGCCAGCCTGCGGGCACTGTTATCAGCGTGAACCCCCGTGAGGGCAGCTCTGTTCCGCGCGGTTCCACGGTGACCATTGTCATTTCCTCCGGCCCCGCCCCCTCCGCGTCGACACCTGCCGCCGGAGAAACCACGAATCCTGACGGACCGTAACCACCATGAGTTCGGACTTCCTAAAGGGACACCCAACGCTGAACACCGACCGGATCCTTGACGGCCGGTATGAAGTGGGTGAGCTTATCGGCCGCGGAGGCATGGCCGATGTTTACCTGGGCCGCGATTCGAGGCTCGGCCGGGCCGTCGCCATCAAGGTGCTGCGCCCTGACTTGGCGCGCGATCCGCTGTTCCAGTCGCGGTTCCGCAGGGAAGCCCAGGCCGTCGCCGGCCTGAACCACTCCGCAATCGTCTCTGTCTATGACACCGGCGACCAGGCCCCGGCCAGCGGCTCCCCTGACGAAGTACGGCTTCCTTTCATCGTTATGGAGTACGTATCCGGACGGACTCTTCGGGACCTCATCAAGTCCGGTGACGTCACCGTTGACGAGGCTGTCGATTACACTCTGGGAGTCCTGGCTGCCCTGGAGTACAGCCACCGTTCCGGCATTGTGCACCGGGACATCAAGCCAGCCAACGTGATGGTGACCCACGACGGCCACGTGAAGGTCATGGACTTCGGCATTGCACGCGCAATTGCAGACTCCGCGGCCACCATGACACAAACCCAGGCAGTTATCGGAACGGCGCAGTACCTCTCACCCGAGCAGGCCCGCGGCGAAACCGTTGACGCCCGCAGCGACCTCTACTCAGCGGCGTGCCTGCTGTTCGAGATGCTCGCCGGGCGGCCCCCGTTCATCGGGGACAGCCCGGTCTCGGTTGCCTACCAGCACGTGCGGGAGGCACCCCCCAAAGCGAGCAGCTTCAACCCCGAGGTGACCCCCGCCCTTGATTCTGTCCTCGGGCATGCCCTCACCAAGGACCGTAATGAGCGGTACCAGAATGCGCACGCCTTCCGCGAGGCCCTCCTGGCGGCACGCGCCGGCACGGTAGACCCGCATCCAACGGCCGCCACACAGGCTGTCCCTCGCCAGTCCGTGCGCTCTGAGCCCGTTCCCTCCGATGAGCCGCGCACCCGGGCCATGGCACGTGTGCTCGAAGGCGGCCCTCTCACAAGCATGTCCGCCAGCGATTTGGAGGAAGAAGAGGACAATTCAATCCTTCCTCCGTCCAGCCGTGCGGACGGGAATCCGGAGCGCAGCGGACGCCGCAGGGCCTGGATCATCACCCTGTTTGCGGCTATTGCGCTGATTCTGGCCGGCGGCAGCATTTACGCCTACAACCTCGTGAACCAGCCGCCTCCGCCGCCCGCGGTGGCAAGCATCCCGGACGTGGAGAACATGTCCCAGACTGACGCGATCAATGCGTTGCTTGCCGAAGGATTCAGGGCGCCGGTGACCGAACCCCAGTACAGCGACACAGTTGAGCCGGGCCTGGCCATCGGCACTGAGCCGGAGGCTGGCAGCACAGTGGAGCTCGACAGCGACATAACCCTCCTGATCTCCCAGGGCCCGTCTGCAGTACAGATCCCGGATACGCTGCCCGGGATGAGCGAGGCCCAGGCACGCGACACACTCCGCCTGCTTGGCCTGCAGGGAGGGGACACGGCCACGGCCAATAGTCCCACCGTCCCGGAAGGCAGGGTTATCGAGACCAAACCTGGTGTTGGTACTTCCGTCCAGACGGGAAGCACCGTGGATTTGGTGCTGTCCACCGGCAAGGTCACGGTCCCGAACCTCGTGGACACCAACGTGGAAGAAGCAAAGGCCTACCTCGCCGATCCCGCCTACGGGCTGGGGGTAGAGGTGGAAGAAGTCGAGAACAGTGTGGTTGAGCCGGGTACCGTGACTGGCCAGAGTGCGCCCGCCGGAAGCGACGTGCCGCAGGGAAGCACCATCACACTGACGGTGGCCAAGGCTCCTGAGCCCTCGCCGTCGGCCTCGCCCAGCTCCTCCGCATCACCATCGGCACCGGGAAACCGCAGGGGAGGCAACGGCTGACCGTTCCGGCCGGCTCTTGACTGCGGTTCCTCAGCCTGCGGAACTGATCAGCGGGCTCAGCGTTGAAGCGTGCGCTGCGGCCCCGGTGAGTCCCAGGGTTTCCAGCCAGTTCCCCAGCATCTGGTAGCCACCCTCCGTGAGTACCGATTCCGGATGGAACTGGACGCCGGACAGGGGAGCGGTGCGGTGGCGCAGTCCCATGATGATGCCGCTTTGCGTCCTGGCCGTCACTTCCAGCTCTTCCGGTACTGATTCCGCCACCGCTGCGAGGGAGTGGTAGCGGGTAGCAGTCAGGGGGCTGGAGAGTCCTGCAAACACGTCAGTTCCCTCGTGCTGAATCTGGGAAGTCTTGCCGTGCATAAGTTCCGGTGCGTGCGTGACCGTACCGCCAAATGCTTCGGCCAGAGCCTGGTGACCAAGGCAGATGCCAAGCATGGGCTTGTTATTGGTACTGCACCAGCGGATCAAGTCGATGCAGATACCCGCCTCTGCCGGGGCCCCGGGTCCGGGGGACACAAGGACGCCGTCGTGCTCGGCAGCCATTTCCCGGGCCTGGTCGGCACTGAGGTCGTCATTGCGGATAACGGTTGTCTCAGCGCCCAGTTCCTGGAGGTACCCCACCAGGGTGTAGACAAAGCTGTCGTAGTTGTCGACCACAAGGATGCGGGTACTCATTGCGTTTCAGAACCGCCAATCGTTGAATCCGTGAGGGGTGCCAGGAAACTGAATTCCGAGAACCAGGGGAAGACGTACATCATCAGGACCAGCACCACTCCGGCTGCCAGCACGAGAGCCGTAAGAATACGAACCCACAGGGGCCCCGGAAGATGCCGGAAGATCCAAGCGTACATTTTATCCCTGTCCTGCAGAGTTACGGCTGACGACTGCGGCTATCTCTTCGGGCGGTCCAGCTGATGCCGGCTGCCACGAGTCCAGAACTGCGTAGGAGATGAAGCGCTCCTCCGAACCAAACCGCGGATTGCAGGTGGTCAGCGTCAGGATGCGTTCTTCAGGCGCTATACCCGGCTGTGTGGGCACGGGGGCCAGTACGTCCACCCGGTCCGGCAGGACAATCTGGCTGTTGCGGAACACGTAGGTGTAGTAGCCCTGGGCGGTCTGCACATAGATCCGGTCTCCGGGCACGAGGGTGTCGACGGCGTCCAGCACCTGCCCGTGGGTCTGGCGGTGTCCGGCCAGGGCAAAGTTGCCAACCTCTCCCGGCATTGCTGTTTCGGGGTAGTGGCCCAGCCCCAGTGTGTCCAGGACCTCGGTGCCCACGCCCTGTGTGACAGGACGGGCATGCTCGGCGCCAAACCGGGGAATATAGATTGCGGCAAAGGTAGTTCCGTCGGTTTCCGGGGCTGGAAGCACCGCAGGGTCACCGTAGGATTCGGGAAGCGGGATGGCCGGTGCTGCGGGGGCGGGCTCAAACCCGGCAAACAGCTCCTCCATGGCTGCTTCCTGGTTCCGGTCAGCTTCGATGTTGGTCCACCAGAGTTCCCAGACGACGAACAGCACCAGAACCAGGCCAAGGGTAATCAGCAGTTCGCCCATCACCTGTACGGCCATGGCGCCTTTGCCCCGTCTGCGCCGGGGAACGCGTGGCTTGCCGGATGGCGGCTCCGCAGCCTCAACTCCCTCGATTTTGTTAGCGGTACTCTCCACCCGGTTCCGGTCCTCTCAATGGCTGGCCGCGCATCCGGGCACGCCCGGTCTGCTCATTCGCTACGATTGGATGAGAGGGACCTTACACAACCGCCCGGCCCACCGCAGATACCCCGTCAGGATATAGCCAGCGGACCAGCCCAGGCGAGCTGTGCGGGGAACCCGCAGACCATAACCGTGCCGGCGTCCAGAGCCGGTTCCGCTAGGAGGATCCGTGCCAGAGTCCAAGTCCCGCAAGAAGCCCCCGGCAGCGACAGGAGCAGTGCCCGCCAAGGCGAAGTCCGAGCCGAAGCCGAACCCGGTCTGGTACAAGCCCGTCATGTTCGGCCTGATGATCATCGGCCTCATCTGGATCATCGTTTTCTACATCTCTGAAGGTGTTTACCCCGTCCCCGCCCTCGGGGCCGGAAACATCCTCGTGGGCTTCGGGGTCGCCATTGTGGGATTCCTGATGACCACGCGTTGGCGCTAGCCGACTACCGATTCTCTTCGACTCCCGGGTTGCCACGGCAGCCCGGGAGTTCTTTTTTGACCGGGGACGGGCGCACCGCCGGCTGTACCCAGGCCGTCGCTGCGCGGCTGACCACGGCAGACCGCGGACGCAGGAGTTTTTAACAGGGTTACCCACAGGGGTACAGGTTCTCCACACATAGTTATCCACAGGGGTGGATAACTATGTGTGTGATCTTGCAGATAGAGACACCGTGCACCTCAGTGCCGTCCCTGCCTTATCCACAGCAGCAGGTGGAAAAGCTGGGGATAAAGCGTGCTCCACGCATAGGGGTTTATACCCACCTTGTGCAGATAGTTATCCACAACAGTGGATAACTCTGTGGCTAGTGCGGGCCTATTTGGCGCCAGCGCGGGGATGCGAGTTATCCACAGCTGTGGAATTACATGTGTGTAACTCATACACAGCACTGGATAACTCTGTCGAAGAGTTACCCACCGGCTGTGCACAACTTCTCAGCAGGCCTGTGGATAACATCCGCGGTCTGCTCTGTCCCTCTATCCGGCGACCGTGCAGAACACCCCCAGGATTCGAGTTACACCACTGTAAGTTATTAACAATGTGGGTATCTCTGTGGATAACTGGGGGCGACCCTGTGGATGGACTGGTTGCCGCACAGCTGTGACCCGTCTGCGGCGCTGCAGCATTTTTCCTCAGCGGAAGGAGAGCGCGGTCCGGCGGGGTTGTCCGCAGGAGCCGGCGTGTGTGTGGCCACGCACAGGAGAACGCCAAATAGGGCACGCCGCACGGCCGCCGGGAGCTGGACTAACTCCCGGCCGGGACGCGGGGAAAGAGTGCGGGGTAAGGTGGGAGCCGGCGCAAGGGACCGGACAAGCCGGCTGCTGGAGCCCGCCCGGAAGGCGTCTAAGGCTGGAAGCTGGGCGCCCAGACGAAGCTGAGAACCGCGAGCACCACTGTAATGAGGGCAAGTCCGCCGAACTGGAAGAGGGAACGACGCGGGCCCTTCGGTGCGTAGGCCAGGACGGCGCCGCAGGCTGCACCGGTTACCAGGCCGCCCAGGTGGGCCTGCCAGGAGATGCTGGGGTAGACAAAGCCAAGCACCAGGTTGATGCCGATTAGGATCAGCAGGGCTTTCACCTCACCGCCACGCTGCCGCTGGATGACGAAGAGGGCACCAAAGAGTCCGAAGATGGCTCCGGACGCACCAACTACTGCCTGCAGGCCCGGGGCAAGCATAAGCACGCCGATCGAACCGCCGAGTGCGGAGATCAGGTAAAGCAGGGTAAACCGCAGCCTGCCAAGCAGCGGTTCAAGCGACCTGCCCAGCAGCCACAGGGCATAGAGGTTAAAGGCGATGTGGAAGATGAAGCCGGGGGAGTGCAGGAAGGCGGCAGTGAGCATGCGCCACGGTTCGACTTGTGCGTAAACCGGGGCGAACCAGAACAGCTCCGTAAAGCCGGGAACAATCCATTGCAGGGCGTAGGCCACACCGCACAGGACCATGAGCGTAATGGTCACAACGGGTTTTCCGGCACGAACCGCGCCCCCGTATTGGGTCCGGTACGCCGGGGACTGGCGGCGGCTTTCCTGAAAACAGTCAACACACTGGATGCCCACCGGTGCCGTGTGCTGGCACTCAGGACAGGCGGCACGGCCGCACCGCTGACACCTTATGTAGCTGACCCGGTCGGGGTGCCGGGGGCAGACAGGCACATCGTGGGCAGGTGTTCCGGCAGGTACTCCATAGGACATGGTGTGTGTGCTCCAGGAAGTTCTAAAGAGGGATACCCCGGCCGGCGGTACCGGCCGGGGTTCCGGCGAAGCGGCTAGAGCTGCTCGACGGTGATGCTGTTGATAACAACATCTTCGGTCGGCTTGTCCCGCATATCGGTGGGAACGGCGTTGAGCGCGTCCACGATTGCCTTGGACTCGTCATCGGCAACTTCACCGAAGATGGTGTGCTTGCCCTGCAGCCAGGTGGTGGGAACAGAGGTGATGAAGAACTGCGAGCCGTTGGTGCCCCGGCCCATCTGGATGCCCGCGTTCGCCATTGCCAGCTTGTACGGAGTGGCAAAGTCCAGGTCCGGGCTGATCTCGTCGTCGAACTGGTAACCCGGTCCGCCCGTGCCGCGGCCCAGGGGATCGCCGCCCTGGATCATGAAGTCCTTGATGATGCGGTGGAAGATGGTTCCGTCATAGAGCGGACGGCTGGTCTTCTCGCCGGTTGCCGGATCAGTCCATTCGATCTCTCCGGTTGCCAGGCCGACGAAGTTGCGGACCGTCTTCGGCGCGTGGTTGCCGAAGAGGTTGATCCGGATATCGCCCTTGGTCGTGTGGACGGTTGCTTTTGCGGTAGGAATAGCAGTCATAACGCTCATTCTTCCACGGCGGCCTTACAGGCGGCTGGAAAACGCCCTGTTCAGCGCACAGTGAAAATCCAGTGGCTGGCAGGGCTCTGATAGCACAGAACCGGCATTGCACGTAGGCTAAGGCTGAACCGTCACTATCCTGGGAGGTAGTTTTGAACAAGAAGGACCGCATTGCCCGTGACTTCGAAGCGAATGTCACCGCAGGCGTGGAAACGGCGCGTGACTGGGCAACCCCCAAAGTAGAAGCAGCCGTCGGATGGGCAGTTCCCCGCATCGAAAAGGGAATCGAAACCGCCTCTCCGAAGATCCAGGACGGGCTCAAGCGCGCAGCCGATGAGATCGCGCAGGGAGTCGCAGTCGTGACTCCGCGGCTCCAGGACGGCCTGCAGAAGGTCGGCCCCAGGATTAGCCAGGTTGTCGACGACGCGGCGCCGAAAATTCAGACCACCCTGGATAAGGCTTCGCCGGCCCTGACCCACGCCAAGGACAAGGTTGTGGACAGCTACATCCCCACTCTGTCCACCCGTATTGGCGACGCGGCAGATTCAGTTACGCGCAGTCTCGGAACCGCAGCTGTTCCGGTACAGACCGCCGTTGCAAAGGCCACTGGCAACAAGAAAGCCCTCAAGCAGGCTCAAAAGGCTGCTGCGAAGGCCGCCAAGGAAGCCCGGAAGCAGAACAAGAGCGGTGGCAAGGGCTGGCTCATCTTCGGCATCATCGCCTCCGCTGTGGTTGCCGGCGTAGCAGCCTGGCGTGCTTCGCGTCCGGTCGAGGACCCGTGGAAGACCCCGGCTCCGGCCCAGCCGTCTGTTCCGGTCCCGGCACCTGCCCCGGCCGCTGAAGCAAAGTCCGCCGCTCCCGCAGCCAAGGCGGCAGATACTCCTGCTGACAAGGCCAAGGACACTGCTGCTACGGCCGCTGAGAAGGCCAAGGACGCCGCCCAGACTGTGAAGGAAGCTGCTGCTTCCAACACGCAGAAGGCCGGCACCAAGGCCGCTGACGCAGCCAACAACGCCAAGGACGCCGCAGCTGCGAAGTCCGGCGGTGCACACGCAGACACCTCGGCCAAGGCCGACAAGCCGCAGAAGTAGGCTTTAGCTGCAGGAAAGGGACCGGATGCTTCAGGCATCCGGTCCCTTCCGGTTTAAGGCTTCGCAGGGTCAGCGCTCACATCCCCGCCAAGCGCGGGCGGTGCAGGCGGCAGCGGTTCCCCGCATGGTGGGGGCGGAGTACTTTCACGCCGTTTAGCCTGGCCCAGCAGTACGACGGCGAGGCCGCCCAGGATCACAGCGAGCCCGGCGTAGGTTCCCCCAGGCAGTTCCTCGCCCAGGAAGATCGCGGCCAGGATCGCTGCCCCGGGTATTTCCAGCAGAATAGTCATCGAGACAACCAGCGGGCTGATCACGGCCAGCAGGTGATTGAACACCGTATGTCCCAGCAACTGGGCCATGAGGGTCACGCCCAGGATTCCCGCCCAGGCCGCCGGCGGAAAGCCGATGACGGGCTGCCGGAAGGCCAGGCACATAACCGCCAGTACCAGGGCGCAGAACCCGTAGCAGAGCGTTGTATAGGTGCCCGTGGACATGGTGCGCCGGGCCTTGCCTCCGGCTATTGTGTACAGCCCGGCCAGGGCACCACCTGCCACAGCCAGCGCGTCTCCGAGCAGTGCCTGCGGCGAGAGCGCGATGTCGAACCCGGTGATGACGAGGACTCCCACGAAGGCAATGACAAGGCCGGCAAGCGTCTGTGCGGCAACCTTTCGTCCGCGGAAGACATCGAAGAGAGCAATCCACCCGGCCTGAAGGCACACCAGAGCGGTTGCGACAGCCACGGAAGTCAGCTGCAGGGCAGTGATGAAGCAGGCGAAGTGCAGTGCCAGGGCGACCGATGCCAGGGCAGTCCAGCGCAGCTCAGTGCGGTTGAGGCTGAGGAACTGCTGCCGTCCGCGCACTCCTGCAGGAACTCCCATGATGAGCGCTCCGAGTGCGTTGCGCCAGAACGCGATGGCGAGGGCCGGTGCCGCAGTGGCGGCCATAATGGGTCCGGACGCGGAGACGCCCAGCACGCCGACTACGGCGAGGAGAAAGGTCATTAGAAGAGGTTATTCCCTGTGTGCGCCCACCGGCTGTGGCCGCGCCGTGTGCGCGGAGCCGGGGAGCGAGGGAAACCCGGAAATCCGGGCGGAATGTTCGGACTGTGCGTAAGCCGTTAAAGCGGAAAGTCCCGGCCGTTACCGGCCGGGACTTTCTTTCGGTGGAGGCACGGGGACTCGAACCCCGAACCCCCTGCTTGCAAAGCAGGTGCGCTACCAATTGCGCCATGCCCCCGAAATGGAACTGCTTCAGTATATCCCACCCGGAAGGGTGTTCAAACCAAGCTGCTCCGGATGGAGCTACTCAACCTTGTCGGTCGAGGCCTTCCAGACAGATTTCTCCGCGGCAGTTTCCTGCCATTTCTTGAAGGCGAAGACTCCCGCTGCCGTCGCCGCTGCAATTGCAATCAGCTTCTTCACAGTGCCTCCTTGCCGTTGTGGTCAACCATTTTCATGGTTTTCCGTGGGCGTACCAGGACTTGAACCTGGGACCTCTTCGTTATCAGCGAAGCGCTCTAACCGCCTGAGCTATACGCCCCGATACCTCACCGGGCCGAGATAAGACTCTACCGTACCCTCGGCCACTTCAACAAATCCGGGTTCATTCTTCCGGCGCGGACCGTTTGCCCGCGCCGGAAGAGAGCCGTTTTTAGTCGTCGGTGAGGGTCACACCGATGCCGCCCACCAGAGTGGAGGCGATGTTGTAGAGCACGGCCGAAAGCATCGACAGTGCCGTCAGGAGCAGGACATTGACGACGGCGATGATGGTCGCGAAGGAGACCACCTGTCCCAGCGAGGCGAACTCACGCAGGTCGAATCCACCGGATTCGGAGCCTGCAATTTCGCCCAGGAGACGGTTCACCTGGTCGAAGATGCCGGTGAGGTCCAGGACCGTCCACAGGACAATCGCTGCCACAACCGTGACCACACCAAGGGCCACGGAGAGCAGGAAGGACATCTTGAGAACCGACCACGGGTCGATCTTGCTTACCAGAAGGCGGGCCTTGCGGGCCTTGGCCTTGGGTGCCGGCTTGACCAGCGGCTGCCGGTTTCCTGGCGCGCTCTGACCCGTCCCAGGCCGCTGGGCGGGCCGGGCGGGGGTTTTTACCCGCGGGCCGCCGGACCTGGCATTAGAGTTGGTCGAGCTCACTCGCTACCTCCATCTTCAGCAGACTGCGCGTCGCGCCCAGCCGTTTCGTCTGTAGACAACGGTACTTCATCCACAGTTGCCTCCACAGACTCGCCTTCGGCAGCTGCGTCGTCCTCGTCCGCTTCCACGGCGAGGTCACGCTCGGAGTTCCGGGCCACAGCGATGATGCGGTCGTTCTTGTCCGGCTTGGCGAAGATGACGCCCATCGTGTCGCGGCCCTTGGCCGGGACACCGGAGACTGCTGAACGGACAACCTTGCCGCCCTGCATGACTACCAGGACTTCGTCCTCTTCCTGGACGATCATGGCGCCCACCAGGTGCCCCCGGTCTTCGTTGTACTTGCCAACCTTGATGCCCAGGCCGCCGCGGCCCTGGACCCGGTATTCGTCGACGGAGGTTCGCTTGGCATAGCCGCCCTCTGTCACGATGAACACGTATGAGTCCTCGGTGACGACGTCAGCTGCCAGCAGTTCATCATCCTCGCGGAACTTCATGCCGGTAACGCCGGAGGTGGCACGGCCCATGGGGCGCAGCGCCTCATCGGTGGCAGTGAAGCGCAGGGACTGGCCCTTGCGGGAAACGAGCATCAGGTCATCGGTTTCGCTGACCAGCTGCGCCGACACGACCTCGTCGCCTTCGCGCAGGTTGATTGCGATGACGCCTGCGGAACGGTTGGTGTCGTAGTCGGACAGCTGGGTCTTCTTGACCAGGCCGCGCTTAGTGGCGAGCACCAGGTAGGGAGCTGCTTCGTAGTCGGGCAGGTCCAGCACCTGGGCAATGTGTTCGCCGGGCTGGAAGGCCAGGAGGTTAGCAACATGCTGGCCCTTGGCATCGCGCCCGGCTTCAGCCAGTTCATAGGCCTTGGCACGGTAGACGCGGCCCAGGTTAGTGAAGAAGAGCAGCCAGTGATGCGTGGTGGTGACAAAGAAGTGTTCCACAACGTCGTCACCGCGCAGCTGGGCTCCACGGATTCCCTTGCCGCCGCGGTGCTGGGCACGGTAGTTGTCGCTGCGGGTGCGCTTGACGTAGCCGCCGCGGGTGATGGTGACGACCATTTCCTCTTCGGGGATCAGGTCTTCCATGCTCATGTCACCGTCGTAGCCCATCAGGACCTTGGTACGGCGATCGTCCCCGTGCTTGTCCACGATTTCTGCCAGCTCTTCGCTGACAATGCTGCGCTGGCGTTCCTCGGAAGCCAGGATCGCGTTGTACTCGGCGATTTCAACTTCCAGCTTGGCGTGCTGGTCCTGGATTTTCTGCCGTTCCAGTGCTGCCAGGCGGCGCAGCTGCATGTCCAGGATGGCCTGGGACTGCAGTTCATCGATGTCCAGCAGCTGCATCAGGCCGGTACGGGCCTCATCGACGGTGCTGGACCGGCGGATCAGCGCAATGACTTCGTCCAGGGCGTCCAGTGCCTTGAGCAGCCCGCGGAGGATATGCGCCACTTCCTCCGCCTTGCGCAGGCGGTAGCGGGTACGCCGGACAATAACCTCGAGCTGGTGGGTGACCCAGTGGCGGATGAACGCATCCAGGCTCAGCGTGCGCGGCACCCCGTCAACGATGGCAAGCATGTTGGCGCCGAAGTTGTCCTGCAGCTGCGTGTGCTTGTACAGGTTGTTCAGCACAACCTTGGCAACGGCGTCGCGCTTGAGCACAATCACCAGGCGCTGGCCGGTTCGGCCGGAAGTTTCATCGCGCATGTCGGCGATGCCGGTGATCTTGCCGTCCTTGACCAGTTCGGCAATCTTGATGGCCAGATTGTCCGGGTTGGCCATGTAGGGCAGCTCGGTGACGACCAGGCATGTACGCCCCTGGATTTCCTCCACGTTGACCACGGCCCGCATGGTGATGGAACCGCGGCCGGTGCGGTAGGCATCCTCGATGCCCTTGTGGCCCAGGATGGTGGCGCCGGTGGGGAAGTCAGGTCCCTTGACGCGCTTGATCAGTTCCTCCAGCAGCTCCTCATTGGAAGCTTCGGGGTGCTCGAGGTACCACTGCACACCGTCAGCCACCTCGCGCAGGTTGTGCGGGGGAATGTTGGTGGCCATGCCGACGGCGATGCCCGAGGAGCCGTTGACCAGCAAGTTCGGGAAGCGGGCCGGCAGGATGGTGGGTTCCTGGTTGCGGCCGTCGTAGTTGTCCATGAAATCGACGGTTTCCTCGTCGATGTCACGGACCATTTCCATGGCCAGCGGGGCCATCTTGGTCTCTGTATAACGAGGTGCAGCAGCCCCGTCGTTACCGGGGGAACCGAAGTTGCCCTGTCCGAGCGCCAGCGGGGCGCGCATGACCCAGTCCTGGATCAGGCGGACCAGCGCATCATAGATCGCGGAATCGCCGTGCGGGTGGTACTGGCCCATGACTTCGCCGACTACGCGGGCGCACTTGTTGAACGAGCGGTCCGGCCGGTAGCCGCCGTCGTACATCGCATAGATAACGCGGCGGTGCACGGGCTTCAGGCCGTCGCGCACGTCCGGGAGGGCGCGCCCGACGATGACCGCCATGGCGTAGTCCAGGTACGAGCGCTGCATTTCAGTCTGCAGGTCGATCTGCTCCACGCGGTCGGAGAGGACGTTCCCGCTGAGGGGCTCGAGTTCGCCGCCGGGTACTTCCGGGGTCTCATCACTCATTGGTTGTGTTCCGTTCTAAGTTCTCGAAAAAGTCCGGGTAGCTGCGGCACTAGATGTCCAGGAACCGGACGTCCTTGGCGTTCTGTTGGATGAAGTTGCGCCTGGATTCGACGTCTTCGCCCATGAGCACCGAGAAGACCTGGTCCGCGGAGGCTGCGTCGTCCATGGTGACCTGCAGCAGGGTGCGGTGGTCCGGGTCCATGGTGGTGTCCCACAGCTCGGTGTAGTCCATCTCGCCCAGGCCCTTGTAGCGCTGGATGCCGTTGTCCTTGGGAAGACGCTGGTTGTTTGCCAGGCCGCGCGCCACGACTTCGTCGCGTTCCCGGTCGCTGTAGACGTAGTCGTGCGGGTGGTTGGACCACTTGATCCGGTACAGCGGAGGCTGGGCCAGGTACACGTAACCCTGCTCGATCAGCGGACGCATGTAGCGGAAGAGCAGTGTCAGCAGCAAGGTGGTGATGTGCTGGCCGTCGACGTCGGCATCGGCCATCAGCACGATCTTGTGGTAGCGGGCCTTCTCGACGTCGAAGTCTTCGCCGATGCCGGCACCGAATGCCGTGATCATTGACTGGACTTCAGCGTTGGAGAGCGCCCGGTCCAGCCGGGCACGCTCCACATTCAGGATCTTGCCGCGCAGCGGCAGGATGGCCTGTGTTTCAGGGTTGCGGCCGCGGACGGCGGAACCGCCTGCCGAGTCACCCTCCACGATGTAGATTTCAGACTTCGACGGGTCCTTGGAGGAGCAGTCCTTCAGCTTGCCCGGCATGCCGCCGGACTCCAGGAGTCCCTTGCGGCGGGTGGATTCGCGGGCCTTGCGGGCCGCCAGCCGGGCCTGGGAGGCCTGGATCGACTTGCGAATGACATCGCGGGCAGGACCGGGATTGCGTTCCAGCCAGTCACCGAGCTGGTCGGTCACGACGCGCTGGACGAAACCCTTGACCTCGGAGTTGCCGAGCTTGGTCTTGGTCTGGCCTTCGAACTGCGGTTCGGCGATCTTCACGGAGATGACGGCGGTGAGGCCTTCACGGATGTCGTCACCCGTAAGGTTGTCGTCCTTCTCCTTGATGATGTTCTTTTCCCGCGCGTACCGGTTGATCAGCGAGGTCATGGCAGCACGGAAGCCTTCTTCGTGCGTTCCGCCTTCATGCGTGTTGATCGTGTTCGCGTACGTGTGGACACTCTCGGAGTACGCGGTGGTCCACTGCAGGGCCATTTCCACGGCCATCTTCTTGTCATTGTCTTCGGTTTCGAAGGCAATGATGTCGTCGTGGATGACCTCTACCTTTTTGGAGCTGTTCAGGTGATGAACGTAGTCCAGCAGGCCGTTGGCGTACATGTAATCGACACTGCGGTGCTTCGGAGCATCGTCTTCAGCGCCGTCCTCGGCAATTTCCTCGGTCACGTCGTCGAGCTGGCGCTCATCCGTGAGCACGATGCGCAGGCCCTTGTTCAGGAATGCCATCTGCTGGAACCTGGCACGCAGGGTTTCGAAGTCGAACTCGGTGGTCTCGAAGATCTCCGGGTCCGGGTAGAACGTCTGGGTGGTGCCGGTTTCTTCGGTTTCCTCACCCTTGCGGAGGCCTCCCACCGGGTGGCCGCCGTTCTCGAAGGTCTGCCGCCAGACAAAGCCCTGGCGCTTCACCTCGGTTTCGACGCGGGCAGAAAGAGCGTTCACCACGGAGATGCCAACACCGTGCAGGCCGCCGGAAACGGCGTATCCGCCGCCGCCGAACTTGCCGCCGGCGTGCAGGATTGTCATGACAACCTGGACCGTCGGCATGTTTTCCGTCGGGTGCATGTCCACGGGGATGCCGCGGCCGTTGTCCGTTACCCGGACGCCGCCGTCGGCCTGGAGCGTGATGTCGATCCGGTCGCAGTATCCGGCCAGGGCTTCATCAACGGAGTTGTCCACCACTTCATAGACCAGGTGATGCAGACCGCGGGGTCCGGTGGAACCGATGTACATACCCGGGCGCTTGCGCACAGCTTCCAGGCCTTCAAGAACAGTAATCTCATTGGCGCCGTACTCGTGCGGTGCCAGAGCTTCGCTGTCTTCCTGGGGGGCGGGCTCCGTGTTGTCTAGCTCGTTGCCAAGCTCATTGTCGTTAGCCACAGGTGCTGTCGACTCCTCTTGTGTCGGTCAGAATTTGGCACCCCGTCCTGCAGGGGACAGAGCGCCTCTACTACCAATTCTACCGTGCTAAGGGTACCTTTGCTGGCCAAAACACCCCTCCAGAGGCCACTAAAGCCACTTTTGAGACAGTTTTGAGTGCTCACACGGCTCCGGATACGTCCTCCGGGGTTTGCAGCCCGCAAACCCGCACGGAGGGCGTGTGAAGCCGAGCACAAAAAGAGCGAATTTTCAACAACTTTTTTCGCTCCTTTCACACGCGGTGCTATCCGTACGTGTCCCGGGGGCCCCGGCCCTTTACGCTCCTGAGTCCCTTGCGCCAGTTTGGTGCCGCCGGCCCAATAACTTCGATCCGCGTCACGACGCCGGAGCCGAGTTCGGCGTCGAACCGTTCAATCAGCGTCTGGCGCAGCAGCCGAAGCTGGGTGGCCCAGGCAGTGGAGTCGCAGCGGACCTGGACGGTGGTGTCGGAAAACGATTCGGGTTTGCAGTGGGCGCTGACCTCCGGGCCTACGAGTTCCTCCCACCGGGAGATCACGGACCCTACGGCCACGGGTGAATTCCAGCCCCGCTCATTCACGAACCGGCTAAATACCTTGCCCAGCCCCTGGGGGTCCCTTCCGGTGTACTCCCCCGGAACGAACCGGGGAGTTCTGCGTGCACCCTGCTTCCGCTGGCTGGCCGGAACCCGCTGATTGCCGCGCGCCTGGGCAGCCTGGCGCATCCGGTTGAGCTGTTCTCGGGCCGCGTCCGGAAGGTCGCTGCCGTCGGCGGCCGGGTCATCCGGCCCCTGGTTCTCAGCTGGAGGCTGCACGGATTCCTCCTGGCACAACATGGATCTGTTCTCCCGCAAGGGCTTCGGGTATGTCCTCCCCGACGGCGGCGGTAACGAGGACCTGCTCGGCGCCGGCAACAATCGAGGCCAGCCGGCCCCGGCGTCCGGCATCCAGCTCCGCAAAAACATCATCGAGGATCAGGATGGGACCTGAACCGGGTGTTGGGTCGTCGTCGCGAAGCAGGTAGTAGGACCCAAGCCGCATTGCCAGGGCAAGTGACCAGGTCTCTCCGTGCGAGGCGTACCCCTTTGCCGGAGCCTGGCCAAGAATCAGCTCAACGTCGTCCCGGTGCGGGCCAACCAGGGAAATCCCTCGGTCAATCTCCCGCTTGCGGTTTGCTGCGAATGCCTGCAGGAACCGGGCACGCAGTTCCTCCTGCGTCAGTCCCAGCAGCTCGGCCGAATCAGCGCCTCCCGGGGCGGCGCCGTCGTCATCCACCTCGCCGACAAGCGTTGAGCGGTACGTGCTGCAGGCCTTCTTGGATCCGTCTGTCAGGTCCTCGTAGGCGCCCTGAAGGTGGGGGGTAAGCCGGTCCAGCGCCTGCAGGCGGGCAGCAAGAAGCTGGGCGCCTGCTTCAGCCATGTGGTGGTCCCAGACCTCCAGTGTGGCCTCGTGGGCGGAGGTAAACCGCCCGCTCACGCGGGCGGACTTCAGCAGGGCATTGCGCTGCTTGAGCACACGCTCATAATCCGCCCGGGTCGCTGCGTGCCGCGGGACCAGGGAAACAATGAGGTCGTCCAGGAAACGGCGGCGTGCAGAGGGATCGCCCTTGACCAGGGCCAGGTCTTCCGGAGCGAAGAGCACCGTGCGGCAGATGCCGAGGATGTCGCGCGCACGCACCGGGTTGGCCCGGTTGATCCGTGCACGGTTGGCCCGTCCCGGATTGATTTCAACTTCCAGGGCGGTGGCCTGTGATCCACGGACGATGCGGGCGCGCACCAGGGCCTGCCCGGCGTCGAATCCGACCAGCGGGGCATCGGAACTGACCCGGTGGGAAGAAAGCGAAGCAAGGTAGCCGATTGACTCGACGATGTTGGTCTTGCCCGTGCCGTTGGGGCCGACAAAAACGCTGACGCCGGGAGTGAGGCTGAGGTCCAGCTGCGCGTAGCTTCGAAATCCGGTTAGTGAAAGGTAATCAACGTACACGCTGCTCCACCTGCTGTTACCTTCCTGTTCCTGCGTCTGTGCTGTAGTGCCGGGTCCTCTCCAGACTACCGCCGGTTATTCCGGAGCTCCGGCTTCACCGATTGCCTCTTCAGCCGGCGTCCGCGCCCGGGTTCCGGCTGATCCGTTTCCGTCGCCGGCAGCCTCCTTCACGGCGTGGCCGCCGAACTGGTTCCGCAGGGCAGCGACCAGTTTCATGGCAGCGGAATCATCCTGCCGGGAGGCGAAACGGGCGAAGATGGCTGCGGAGATCACCGGGACCGGGACTTCGGCTGCGAGGGCTTCTTCCACAGTCCAGCGGCCCTCGCCGGAATCCTCCACGAAGCCTGCGACACGGCTTAGCCCGGGGTCTTCCTGTACAGCTTTGACAGCGAGTTCCAGGAGCCATGAACGGATCACCGTTCCGTTTTGCCAGGCCCCGAAGATGCCAGGCACATCCGTAATGATGTCCTGGGCTTCAAGGAGCTCATATCCTTCGGCATATGCCTGCATCAGTCCGTATTCGATGCCGTTGTGGACCATCTTGGCGTAGTGGCCGGCGCCGGTGGCCCCGGCATGGACAAAGCTGTCCGCCCGCGCACCTTCCGGGCGAAGGGCATCAAAAACCGGCATTGCCTCCGCGACGTCCGCTGGATCGCCTCCGACCATAAGCCCATAGCCGTTTTCCCTGCCCCAGACACCGCCGGAGACTCCGCAGTCCAGGTATCTAATTCCCTTGGCGGCCAGCAGCGCGGCGTGTTTCCCGTCTTCCGTGAACCGTGAATTGCCCCCGTCGATGACCAGGTCTCCCTCGGTCAGGACTTCGGACAGGTCCGTAATCACCGCGGATGTCACGGCACCGCTGGGCACCATGACCCAGACGATGCGGGGAACGGGGAGCATGGATGCCAGCTCTGCAAGCGACCCGGCATCGGAACGAACCGGGTCCCGGTCAAAACCGGATACCTGGATTCCTTTGGACCGCAGCCGCTCACGCATGCTGAAGCCCATTTTCCCGAGTCCAATCAGGCCAATGTGCATTTCGGTTCCTTCCTTCTCAGGTCCACGTCAGTGGACGGAAAGGCTCTCGAAACGCTGGCGAAAGCCTTACTGGTTCGGCAGCCGGACCGGCATCAGCAGGTACCGGTAGTCTTCCTGGTCATCTCCGGTGAGTTCTTCCTGGGCGGAAATGACAGCAGGCTTCGGCGGCGTTGTGAAGGAGAAACGCACGTACTTGCTCGGGAAAGCACCCAGGCCTTCACTGAGGTAGTGCGGGTTGAAGGCAACGGTAATTTCGTCACCGATCAGGGAAGCTTCCAGGGCTTCGGATGCCTGGGCATCTTCACCGGTGCCGGCGTCAAGGGTGACCTGGCCGTCTGTGAAGGCAAGGCGTACCGGAGTGTTGCGTTCTGCCACCAGGGAGACGCGGCGGACCGCTTCAACCAGGGCGTGGGTCTCCACGGTGGCGTGGATCGGAGTGTTCTCCGGGAAAAGCGACCGAATCTTGGGGTAGTCGCCGTCAACGAGCAGCGAAGTGGTGCGCCGTCCGCCGCTTTCAAAACCGATCAGTTCGCTGTCTCCGGAAAGGGCGATGTTCAGGTCGCCTCCTCCGCCAAGGGTCTTGGCAACTTCATTCAGTGTTTTGGCCTTGACCAGCGCGGAAGTTGAGATTCCCGGTGTAGCCGGCTTCCACTGGAGTTCCCGCAGCGCGAGCCGGTAGCGGTCGGTGGCAAGGAAAGTGATGAGATCGTCTTCGATCTCCATCCGGACACCGGTCAGGATGGGCAGGGTGTCATCACGGCTTGCAGCGATGATCACCTGGGAGACAGCCTGCGCGAACACGTCGCCGTCCACGACACCGCTGACGTCGGGAAGGGCGGGCAGCTCCGGGTATTCGGAGACCGGCATGGTGGCCAGGTTGAAGCGGCTGTTCCGGCAGGTGAGCGTGACCTTGGAGCCGTCAGTCTCGACGTCGACCGGCGCTGAGGGAAGGCTGCGGCAAATCTCCGCCAGCAGGCGTCCGGAAACCAGAATGGTTCCTTCTTCGGAGATGTCTGCAGGAATCTGGAGCCGTGCCGAGATCTCGTAATCGAAGCTTGCGATGCTCAGGGAACCGGATTCGGCCTTGATCAGGAGACCCGAAAGTACCGGAACCGGCGGGCGGGGGGAGAGGGACCGTGCCGTCCACGTAACCGCCTCAGCCAGGACATCCCGCTCAACTCTGAACTTCACTGCAGGGTGCCGCCTTTCACAACGTACTTATCAGTACTACTGAACTTTCATGAACACGCAAGGGAGCAATCGTGCTCCCTCAAAAGACAAGGCCGCCCGGCTGTCCGCCAGGGAATCACAACAATACCCTGTGCAAGCTTACCGCCAGGCGGGTTTACCCTGCACCGGCGCAGCAGGGTCGTTTGAAGGGTTGTGCAATCGCCCAAAGGCCTGCGAATCACCACTTCCCTCCCGAATCTGGCGTTCCCGGAGAACGTCGGATGTTTGGCCCGGAAGGTCAGATGTTATTTGGTGGAACCCAAATTCTTAAGATTCGTAGTGTTAATAACTCCTGTGGATACTGTGGACAACTCGCTCCACTCGCCCGAATCGGCGCTTTAAGGCTGTTGATAACTTGTGGATGGCCAGCCTACGCGCTGAGGCCGGGTGTTGGAAACTATTTTTCGGTTCCGCGTATCCACAGGGAAGTGCACGCTGTGCCGGGTTGTCCACCGAGTTATCCACACCCTTGTCCACATCTGTTAATTTCGAGCCCCTTCGGGGCCCTTACATCCCTGTACTGGCGCGGATTTTCCTAGGCTTCGCGCTGCTGCTGCTTGATCCGGTTTGTGAGCTCAGTGACCTGGTTGTAGATCGCCCGCCGTTCCGCCATGAGTTCGCGGATCTTCCGGTCGGCATGGATGACGGTCGTGTGGTCGCGCCCCCCAAGCTCCTGGCCGATCTTGGGAAGGGACATGTCGGTAAGTTCCCGGCACAGGTACATTGCGATCTGCCGGGCAGTGACCAGGGTCCGGGTCCGGGACTTGCTGCAGAGTTCCTCAAGGCTGATCTGGAAGTACGCTGCGGTCTGGCCCAGGATTGACGCCGCAGTAATCTCCTGGGCGCCGTCGTCAGTGATGAGGTCTTTGAGCACAATCTCGGCGAGCCCCACGTCCACCTGCTGGCGGTTCAGGCTGGCGAAGGCCGTGACACGGATAAGTGCGCCCTCAAGTTCGCGGATATTCGTGGAGATTTTGGAAGCAATGTACTCCAGGACATCATCCGGAGCGCTGAGCGAGTCCCCGATGGCCTTCTTGCGGAGAATGGCGATGCGGGTTTCCAGTTCAGGGGGCTGAACATCGGTCAGGAGGCCCCACTCGAACCTGGAGCGCATCCGTTCCTCAAATCCGGAGAGCTGCTTGGGCGGCAGGTCGGAAGTAATCACAACCTGCTTGTTGTGGTTGTGGAGTGCGTTGAACGTATGGAAGAACTCTTCCTGGGTTGCATCCTTGTTGGCGAGGAACTGGATGTCGTCAATGAGGAGGATGTCCACGTTGCGGTACAGCTGTTTGAAGCTGGCACCCTCGTCGTACCGGATCGAGTTGATGAAATCGTTGGTGAACTCTTCGGAATTCACGTACCGGACGCGGATGCCGGTGTAGAGGTGCCTGGCGTAGTGCCCGATGGCATGGAGCAGGTGAGTCTTGCCGAGTCCGGAGTCCCCGTAGATGAAGAGCGGGTTGTAAGCCTTGGCGGGAGCTTCGGCCACGGCCACAGCTGCTGCATGGGCGAACCGGTTGGAAGAACCGATCACGAATGTCTCGAATACGTACTTGGGATTCAGCCGGCCAAACTCCTGCGAGGTGCTTGGCGGAGTAGGCGACGGTGCGCTCTCACCCGTGGGAACGGGGGACGGAGTGCTTTCTTCGGGCTCGGGCTCCGGCTCGGCCTGCACAGCAGGTGTGAGGTCAGCGTCAATGACGAAGGCACACTGGATGTCAGCCTGGAAAACAGTCTTTAGGACTTCATCGAGGATGTTCTTGAGCTGGGTCTGCAGGACTTCGCGCGTCAGTTCGTTGGGCACTGCGACCAGAAGGGTGGTTCCAATCAGTCCCTGGGCCTGGGCCAGGACAACAAATCCGCGCTGGCGGGGCGAGACCCTGTCATCGGACTCCAGTGTGCGGATGACCTTCCGCCAGGAGCTGCCGACATCGTTGATTTCGTCCGTACCCACAAAAACCTCTCGTGACGCCCGCGGAGGGCGGTCTAAGAAACCGGAAGCCAGGCCTGGATTCCGAAGGGCTCATCCACAGAGTTATGCACAGCCGTGGATAAAACGCCCCGGGGCAAGCCTAGATCAAGATTTACACAGTCGGTAGCTGGATTCCTGCGGCCAGGCGCCACTTGGGACATCACTCACAATGCCATGTACTAAAGCACACCGAACCACTTGTCCACAGGTGTTGATAGTCCGGTCCCCACAGGGGTGCGGACCCCCGGTTTGACTGGAATCGGGGTCTCACCTAACGTTGAGTAGTCCTTTGTGTCTGCTATCTGCACTCATTCATGCCCATCAGGGTTCTGGGAATCAGGGTCCAGGTCCGGGTTGAGCGTAGTCAGACACATGAAAACTTAGCGCCGCTTGTGCTTCCCCCTTGATGCAGCAGGCGCAGCGCATATTGTCTTGGAGTAACCACCGTGAGCAAGCGGACTTTTCAGCCGAATAACCGCCGTCGTGCCAAGAAGCACGGCTTCCGCCTTCGCATGCGTACCCGTGCCGGCCGTGCCATCCTTTCTGCACGCCGTTCCAAGGGCCGCACCGAACTGTCGGCATAAAACAGCCTTAGGTTTGCCGATGCTGCATCAGCAGCTCAGTCCCACCACCTTGGCGTCCTGAATGCTGGGCGCAAGGAACCGGGTACGGTCGTCGGCGGATTTTTCCCATACCGTACGTTCCGGTGCCCGAAGTGGGCGCCGGAACGTAGTCTTATATGCAGTGCCAAACCCGGCCGCGCCCACGCGCGTCGGGTTCATTGTGTCGAAGGCGGTTGGGAACGCCGTGACACGCAACCTCGTTAAGAGAAGACTGAGAGAAGCAGCAGCGCAAAGCCTGGCAGAAAACCCCACCGGGTTGGACATAGTCGTCAGAGCGCTGCCGCCGGCAGCATCAGCGTCGTGGGCGCAGCTTAGCGCTGACTACGCCGGTGCCCTCTCAACATGCTTGAACAAGCTTTCCCGGCAAGATCCAAAACCATGAGGGAGGGGCAGACAATGGGCCGCACCGGACGTAATCCGGCGAAGGCCTCTGTTGGTGCTGCCATTTTCCGGGCGATCCGTCCGGTCCTGACGTTTTTCTGGAACCTTCCCCGGAACTTTCTCATCGGTTTCCTCATCGCCTACCGCAAGGTAGTTTCCCCGCTTTACGGGCCAGTGTGCCGATTCTTTCCATCCTGTTCGGCTTATGCCCTTGAGGCGATAACCGTTCACGGAGCGGTCAAAGGAACCTGGCTGGCTGCCCGGAGGCTGGTTCGCTGCCATCCGTGGAATGACGGCGGAGTGGATCATGTGCCTGCTGGCCGCCGGACCTGGCCCCAGGACTCAGTCCCCAAGATTATTGTGCTGAATCATCCCGTGATTCCGGCAGACGAAGACAGCCGCTCGGCGGCTTGAGGAGTGTAAATGGGTTTCTTCGACACGATACTGTTCCCCTTCAAGTGGGTGGTGTCATGGATCATGTGGATCTTCCACGAGGGATTCGTCTTCCTCGGAATGGATGCCGCATCCGGTTGGACCTGGACACTGTCCATCATCGGCCTCGTGATCGTGATCCGGGCTGCGCTGATTCCCGTCTTCGTCAAGCAGATCAAGGCCCAGCGCGGTATGCAGTCGCTGCAGCCGGACCTGCGCAAGCTCCAGCAGAAATACAAGGGCAAAACCGACCAGCTCTCCCGTCAGGCAATGACGCAGGAGCAGATGGCGCTTTACAAGAAGCACGGCACGAACCCCTTCGCGGCCTGCCTGCCGATGCTGATCCAGATGCCGTTCTTCTTCGCGCTGTTCCAGGTCCTCAACGGCGTTTCCAACGCCAGCGCCGGCGGTGAGGGCATTGGCGCCCTGACACCCGCGGCGATCACCCAGTTCGACGAAGCCACCATCCTTGGAGCTCCGCTTTCCTCTTCGCTGCTTCACGGTTTCGGCACCGAGGGCCACACCTCCGTCGTCGTCCTTTCGATCATCATGATCATCGCAATGACGGCTTCGCAGTTCATTACGCAGAAGCAGATCATGTCCAAGAACATGTCTGAAGAAGCGCTGCAGAGCCCGTTCATGCGCCAGCAGAAGATGATGCTCTACGTACTGCCGCTCGTGTTCGGCGTCGGCGGCATCAACTTCCCGATCGGTGTCCTCATCTACTGGACCACCACCAACCTGTGGACCATGGCGCAGCAGTTCTTCGTCATCCGCCGCATGCCCACCCCCGGATCCCCGGCTGCAAAGGCCCTGGCTGAGCGCCGTGCGCGCAAGGGCCTGCCCATGGTGCCGCTGCTGGGCGAAAAGAAGGCCGAGCCGGCTGAAGAAGTACCCGTCCCCGTCAAAGGCCAGCGCCAGCAGCCCCAGCGCAAGAACAGGAAGAAAAGATGAGCACTGAGCACGTCGATGAAACCGTTGAAGAACTGCCTGAGCCGGGAGAAAGCGGCACCGCCAGCCGCCTCGAGGAAGAGGGCGACGTAGCAGCCGACTACCTCGAGGAACTGCTCGACATTGCCGATATCGATGGTGATATCGACATCGAGGTTCGCAGCGGGCGCACTTACATTTCAGTTGTTTCCGAAGAGGGAGACGACTCCGGCCTGCAGTCCCTGGTGGGCGAGGACGGAGAGGTCCTCGAAGCGCTTCAGGAGCTGACCCGGCTTTCAGTGTTGACGGCCACGGATAGCCGCTCGCGGCTGGTCCTGGACATCTCCGGCTACCGGCAGGAACGCAGCGAGGAGCTCCACCGGATTGCCGAAGACGCGGTATCCCGTGCCAAGACATCGGGCAAGGACATTGCCCTGGCTCCGATGAGTGCCTACGAGCGCAAGATCGTGCACGACGCCGTCGCGGACCTCGGTCTGGTCAGCGAGTCCGAGGGTGAAGGGGCAGGCCGCCACATCGTGGTGTCCCTCCCCGACGCTTAACCGCCCGCCGGCACCGATCGCACGCCAAGAGTTCTACGACAAGGATCAGTTTTCCGTGGTTGAAATTACGCCTGCCGAGCATACGGCGGCGGTCAAGGTATTCGGGGAGCGGCTGCCGCTGGCAGAGCGCTACGTTGAACACCTGGCCACCTCCGGGATGGAACGGGGCCTGCTGGGCCCGCGCGAGGTTCCCCGGCTTTGGAGCAGGCATGTGCTCAACTGTGCGGTGGTTGCAGACCTCATTCCTGCCTCAAGCAGGGTAGCGGATGTCGGGTCCGGGGCAGGGCTGCCCGGGCTGTGCCTGGCGATCGCGCGCCCGGACCTGTCAATGACCCTCATCGAGCCCTTGGAACGGCGTGTTACCTGGCTGAACGAAGTCATTGATGACCTTGGTCTGGATAACGTCGAAGTGATTCGCGGCCGCGCTGAACAGGTAATCGGCAAAGTGGACGTTGACGTCGTAACTGCCCGGGCTGTCTCGGCACTGTCCGGGCTTGCCGGCCTTACCATTCCGCTTCTCGCCGGCTCAGGAGAGGTCCTGGCCATCAAGGGACGCAGCGCTGCTGAGGAAATCGAGAAGGCAGCCAAGCAGATCCGGCGTCTTGGCGGCAAAGAGACCACCGTAGTCACCGCCGGGGAAGATGTCCTCGAGGAACACACCACAGTCGTACGTATTGTGGTCTAGGTCTGCACAGCGGTTATCCGTTGTGCACACACCCGAACCGATCCCGGCATATTGCGGGGCAGCCGATAGGCTAGAGGCAGTAATGCCTTATGTTGTGAAAGTGAGCATGTCCCGGTGAGTGTGCGCGATTCTGCCGCAAAACGAATTCCCCCCTTTGCCGCGCTCGGCTCTGCCTTCTCGTCGCCTTTCTCGAGGTCTCAACCTCAGGAGGTTGTTGAAGCAGCGGGCCACTTGCCTGTTTCACGTGAAACAGGAGATGCTGTTGCAACACAGTCTGCCGGCGCATTCGATGTGCCTGATTCCGAGACCAGCGAAGGTGGTGTAGCCGGCCAGGCGGTCCTCCCGTCCGAGTCGGTAGACGTTATGGACCTGATGGACGAGAGCACACCCCTGGCCCGCGAACTGGCCAGCGAGACCCGCCGCCGCGAGAAACTCCGCGGCCGCGTCCTGCCACGCCCCGCTGAAACCCGGATCATGACGGTGAGCAACCAGAAGGGCGGAGTCGGGAAGACCACAACGACCGTCAACCTGGCGGCGGCCCTGGCGACAGCCGGCCTGAATGTCATGGTGATCGACATTGATCCCCAGGGCAACGCATCGACGGCACTGGGAATTGACCACCGGGCGGACGTCGAGAGCATTTACGATGTGCTCATCGAGGATCTGCCGCTGGGAAAAGTTGTGGCCCAGTGCCCCGATATCAAGAACCTGATCTGCGCTCCCGCCACCATCCATCTTGCCGGCGCCGAAATTGAGCTCGTTTCCCTCGTCGCACGTGAACAGCGGCTCCGCCGGGCAATAGATGTCTATGCCGCAGAGCGCAAGGAGGCGGGAGAGGAGCGGCTCGACTACATCTTCATCGACTGCCCGCCGAGCTTGGGCCTGCTCACCGTCAACGCTTTCGTTGCCGCCCGGGAAGTCCTCATTCCCATCCAGTGCGAGTACTACGCCCTCGAGGGCCTCAGCCAGCTGCTCAAGAACATCGAGATGATCCAGAAGCACCTGAATGCTGACCTGGTTGTCTCAACGATTCTGCTGACCATGTACGACGGCAGGACCAATCTTGCTGCTCAGGTGGCCGCTGAAGTCCGGGAGCACTTCCCACAGCAGGTTCTCTCGGCCGTGGTTCCGCGTTCTGTCCGCATTTCCGAGGCGCCGAGTTACCAGCAGACGGTCATGACCTACGATCCTTCGTCCACGGGTGCGTTGTCTTACCTGGAAGCAGCGGCTGAGATCGCACAGCGGTCTGTCTAGACACTCCCTCTGGGATCCCGGCCGTTCATGAAGCCGAACCGTAGAATACTCTCACAATCAATCCATGCCGCTTGCTGTGTGCATAAGGGAAGGACTTATCCATGACCGAAAAGCGTCGTGGTTTGGGCCGTGGGCTGGGCGCGCTGATCCCCAGTACTGCTGAGTCCGTTGAAGCTAGCGAGACGGGGCAGGGTACGCGTCCTGGCCGTCCTGTAGATCTTTTCTTTACCTCGGTTGGGGATGAGGCCGGACCGGGGCGTACGGCAGGACCGCGCCGAGGCGCCGGTATCAACAAGGATGCGTTGCGTGCCCCGGCTAAGAAGAAGCCGGCAACCCGTACAGCATCCACTCGTGCAGCAAAGTCCTCTACCGGCACGTCTGCAGAACCCTCCGCGTCGGCAGCTTCCAAGGCGGCAGCCACGGAGCCTTCAGAGGCCCTGAAACAGGATGCGGCGCCGTCCAAGGCCCGGACCAGGAAGCCGGCAGCCACATCCTCGCAGAAGGCCTCCAGGCCCGCACTGGAGGCACCGGAGACGGCCGTCGAGGACGAGATGATCCAGCCTTCCGCTGCGGATGAAGTTCAGACTGAGCTCCCCGTCGACGACGCCGGGTCGGAGGACGTTTCACGTGAAACGCTGATGGAAGTTCCAGGAGCCCGGTTTGCGGAGCTCCCTATCGACTCGATCCACCCCAACCGCAAACAGCCACGCAGCGTCTTCGATGAAGACGATATGTCGGAACTTGTGCACTCCATCAGGGAGATCGGTGTTCTCCAGCCGATCGTGGTTCGTCCTTCTGCTGAAGGGGACGACGAGCACCCCTACGAACTGGTTATGGGCGAACGCCGTTGGCGCGCCAGCCGCGAGGCAGGACTGACGGCTGTTCCGGCAATCGTCCGGTCGACGCAGGATGTAGACCTGCTTCGGGACGCACTCCTGGAGAACCTCCACCGTAGTCAGTTGAATCCGCTTGAAGAGGCGGCCGCTTACCAGCAGCTTCTAGACGACTTCGAGTGCTCGCATGAGGAACTCGCCGAACGCATTGGTCGTTCCCGTCCTCAGATTTCCAACACACTGCGGTTGATGAAGCTGCCGCCGCTGGTCCAGCGTCGACTGGCAGCTGGAGTTCTCTCCGCGGGTCACGCGCGGGCACTTCTCGGCCTGAACGATCCCGCCGAGATGGAAAAGCTCGCCCAGAAGATCGTTGCCGAGGGTATGTCCGTCCGCGCGACTGAGGAAGTCGTTGCGCTATCGGATGGTATTCGACGTCCGGCCAAGGAGTCGAAGCCGAAGGTCGGTGCTCGGCATGAGCGCCTGGATTATCTGGCGAACTCTCTCTCGGACCGGCTGGATACGAATGTGAAGATCACCCTTGGTGCTCGCAAAGGCAAGGTCAGCATTGAATTTGCCAGCGTCGATGATCTCAATCGCATAATGTCTGTCCTGAACCCCTCGGATGGGCAGGCGCAGTAGATTGAACCAAGGGTTGGGCGGCTGTTTCACGTGAAACGGCCGCCCAACTTCTTTTAACGTCGCTAGCGTGGGTGAGGCACGACTGGTGACTCCCGAGACTGAATCACTGCTGCTACTCGAACGTTTACCGTCAACGGGGATAGAAGTCTCATGTTTCACGTGAAACACGATAGAGCCTATCTACGAGGGGGGGTGAGCAAGACAGTCGTGTTGAGTCCCTTCATACGCTTCGGACGGCCCTCGCTTTATCTCCCGCTCACCAATCCTGGCTGGATAAAGCGGCTCGGTTTTGGATGGATCGCTTTCTCGGAGCGCATTCAAGCGGCTTACGGTCCATCACATGGCCGCTCATTCGATCACAAGACTGTCCTGGGCGTATGCCAAACACCCTGGAGCAGCCGCCTGATACCTCCGAGGCGATACATGGTGGCCGAACAGTTTGGAGTTGTCTCTCGATGATGTGACTTGTTTGGCCCCAAGGTGGCCTTGAGGTTTCACGTGAAACAGCGTCAATTCAGCAGGGAATGGCACGTCCCGCGCCTCCGGCGTCTATTACGGCCCTCAGCGCCACTACACACCGACCGGCAATCGAGGATAGGCCGCTGCAAACTCCCGGTTCTGCGGGTCAGCAAACTTTGCTACGTCGTCTCTAACAAACGCACCATCGGCGCTTCCGCCACGCTGAGAACTCGCCTGGTCCGTGTCCTCTGGGAGGACAGAAGTAGCCGAATGCACCGACAACTCGTGTAACAATCGTTTGCGGGTGTGTGATGAGGCGGTCAGAAGTGTCGATCGGAGTGGTTTACGCGGCCATAGGACGCAGCTAAGCGACCGCCGGGCGGCTCGACCTCACCTGGTAGAACTACATGTCGCAATACTGGGTTTGTTCTCTATTGGTCGGGGCGTCTCCGCCGGCCTGTGGACAGACGTTTCACGTGAAACGTTAATGGGCCTGTGCTGATCGACGAGGGTACGGCCCTTTCAAGTCTCCTGTTCTCTGTTAGTCGCTGTCTCGGATGGAACTGAAACCTGTGAGTACCCACACGGGCAGGGTGTTATACAGCCGGGACGTACGTCTGCGCCGAGGCTCGTATCGGCATGCCTGTACGCTGAGATCCGATAGTCCCCATTGTGCCTGCTACGGATAGAAGTTGGAGCTCCATGTGACTCGCATGGAGACTGACTTTGACTGTGAGTCCGGGCATTGCGGCGGCTGGGCTAGCTGGCTGGGCAGAGGCGATAGCTGCCGAAGATCAACAGGACCTGGGCGTGAGAATGTCCTTCCGACTTTCATATTCGTCGCCCACGTCTAGGCTGCACTCCTCCGGAAGGTGCTCAATCCTGGTGCTCTCGCAGAACACTTTCGTCGGCTTTATCCTTTGGACCGAGGCACGGTCTGTGACGGAAGGCCGTCCCTGTTTCACGTGAAACACGATCCACTGTGGTCTCCTCCAGGGCTGCTATCACTCCTCCCCAGCGAGTTCGACGCTCTGCGCACCGTTCAGTAATCCACTTGAACGAGATCCTCAAGGTCGGGGTTGGGTGGACGCTAGCCTTCAAGCCCGTTGCCTATGTGGTCCAAAGGCCCCTATGCCTGCATCTACGAAGGGAATGAGCCGCCTGATATCGGGCTACGCACACGAAGTGGTCGGTGGGGACGGCGTTGCTGCTTCAACTACGAGGGATACCCGTGACCACCTGCTTTTAAGGAATGTGTTTCACGTGAAACGGGACGGCCGCGATCGGGATCGGGATGAGGGCGGAGCTCACGTCTCGCGTTCTGCGCAGCATAACCGCAAGGTGACGAACTCGCTGAAGGGTAACTTAGAGACGACGGGTGCCCGGACGCCAGGAACATGTACGTGTCCCCACACTTGTCGGAACTAGTATTCTCCACGCCTCAGCCACAGAAGCCCGATGACAGTCCGACCGGACCGGGAAGCCTGGTCTGGAATCGAAGACCCTGTACGCCATGGGCAGTGGCTCTGAACGCCTCTAGCCCTAACCGCACCGCTGGGATGACGACTCCCCAGGAGGCGGAAGCGTCGACCGGAGGGCAGCTGTCTTATCGTCCACCCTGCTCCAACGACCTAGCTTGCCCTGACAAACCACGACGTACTCAAGGGCGGAAACCCGCGCTGTCGAATGGGCGGCGACGAAACACTTTGTGTTCCCGATTAGAAACGGGACAACACAACTCGACTGCTTCGTACACGCCAGGAACGTCGCATACGGGAATTCAGTGTCATGCCGGCGTACCCGTAGAAACCGCTCCTTCCCGGTTTCGTGGAACTATCCCCGCGTGGGACCAACGATGACGAAACCAGCTCGCCGCGGTTTTTGGCCAGGACCTGCACGACGTTGTTGACTGCGCGGGTTCAGAGCGAATCTCCGCGGATGGTGTTGCCTATTGCCTGCTACCGCAGCCGGTTGGATCCGTACCTGCGCTACCAGACCTTCGGTATGTTGCAGACCGCGGCATAGAGCAACCGCGTGTCTGCTTGGACCCTCCGCATGCGGCCGTGCTTTGTCTCGAGGGCGGACGAGAGATTCACGTCTGGGCGTCTCTATGGGATCAGAAGGTCATCGGCGTCCGCAATGTATTTTCTTTGGGGGGTGTATTCGCTCGCGGTTCAAGGAAGCGGGATCATTCATAAAGCGATCTACTTGTGGGCGCCGAGTATCCTGCTCCCTTCCGAGTGCAGCGCGTGAGCCGAGCCCGACTCGCCCGAGACTCCGACGAAGCGTGAGCAAGTTCGCTGTTATTGCGTTGTCACGGACTGCCATCTGATGGTCGCGACGCCGCGTGCTGTTGCCGGTATAGTCCGGCCGAAACAAACGGAGATTGCCCAGGGACTCTCCTTGCGGAGTTCGCACGCTGTTTCACGTGAAACCGCGCAAGCCGGCGGCGTGGAGGCGACAGGCCATGAGCTTGGTCCTGCTCTGGCAAAGAGAC
Source organism: Arthrobacter sp. BL-252-APC-1A (assembly GCF_009696625.1). Classification (NCBI taxonomy): domain Bacteria; kingdom Bacillati; phylum Actinomycetota; class Actinomycetes; order Micrococcales; family Micrococcaceae; genus Arthrobacter; species Arthrobacter sp. BL-252-APC-1A. Next base: position 238,107 of record NZ_VULS01000005.1, read on the forward strand.
GGACCGCCGAAGTGCTGAAACCAAAAACACTGATCGAACGAACCTACATGGCGGCTCTGCCACCTGTGGACCGCAGCGAAAGCTTCGACTAAGGTCCAGCCAGTGTCAGAATCCAGCGCTCCAAAGGCAGACTGACTTATCGCCGGAAGCCTCCTTTCCGAACGGAACGCCGACAGGAAGGCAGTTCATGTCCCGCAAAGAAGTCAGCGCTGCGGCCTTCGTTCTCCGCCGTCCCGAACCCGACGATGCCCATGAGCTGGCTGCCCTGCACGTGCAAACCTGGCAGGAAACCTACGACCATCTTCTTCCCGCCGGTTTCTTCACATCCGAATTCCTGGACGACAGGTTGAGGTTATGGCAACACCTGACATCGGCGACGGGAGGCGCCCGCTTAGTCCGCCTCGCCGAGGTCGCCGAAGGAAATACCGGCGCGGTGGGGGAGGAATACCTCCACAAGATTGTCGGCTTCGCAGTAGCCGGGCCGGACACCGAGTCAGGTGACGGCAAAGACAATCGTCAACTGTTTAGCCTCTATGTGCTGCGCCGGCTTCACGGCACCGGAGTAGGGCAGACACTGCTCGATGAAGTGCTGGGCAAGGAGCCCGCCGTGCTTTGGGTGGCAAAGGACAACCCGCGGGCGGTGGCTTTCTACCGGCGGAACGGGTTTGAGTTCGACGGAACGGTAAGGTCAGACCCAGCGGCACCGGGACTGGTAGAGTGCCGGATGCTGCGCCCGTCAATGCTGCGCCCGTCAATGGTTCGCTGAGGCGGTGACGCAGGAGCCCATTCGGTTTGGCTCAGGACTCTTCCTGGAAGGTTCCGGACACGATTGTTTCGAGGGCGCGAATGTGGCCGCGGTATGCCCGTGATCCGGCCTTGGTCAGGCTCAACCACGTCTTCCTGGAATCCAGTTCCCCACGTTCCTGCCGCACATAACCGGCTTCGACCAGTGCGGCTACCTGCTTGCTGAAGGCTGAAGGGGACAACCCCAGGTGAGCTCGCAGTACGGATGACTCCACCGCCGTACCTGCGTCGAGCATCGCGCACAGCTGCAACCGGTAGAGCGGGTGTATGACCGGATCAAGCACAGGGTTCATCGGAGGGTCGCCCGATAGTGGAAAACGGAACCCGTTCCGAAACTCAGCACAGTGCCTGCAGCACAGACCCAGACAAGCCCCCACATTCCCGCCCAGGACGCCGCGAGGGAGGCAACCACGAACAACGTGGAGAGCACCACAGCCACGATAAATACCCGGCAGCGCGGGACAGCGAACGGCAGGCCCATCCTGGACCCCGCCCAGTAATTGAAGGCGCAGGAGGCAACGACCAGAACAGCCAGGAGTCCACTGCCGGGCCTGCCCAGGAGCGGGAGCAATGCAGAGACGCCCAGGAAAAGGCCGTTGGAGACGTACAGCCACCACGGCCAGGGCTGGCTGCGGATTGAGTCCTGTGCACTCTGCGCCGCCGCCAGCGCGGCGGATGCCTGGCTACGGTTCGGGATCGGCGCATTAGTTTCCATGGCGGAAACCATACGGCAAAGTTTCCGCCATGGAAACCATTGGACGCATGAAACGTCGGCAGTGATGCGCTGGAGACGCCAGCGGGACCAGACCAGTGGGCCGAAGGCCGTCTGCGGGCCCGGGTGCTAGAGCCCGGAAACCCGGCGGCGGTCTTCTACGGGGTTGAAACGGCTCACGTCGTCCAAGGCCAGCGTTCCGGTGGGCTGGTCTTCCTCTTCGAGGAGATATAGCCGCTGAATGGCAATGACGATCGAATCCGCGAGTGTTTGGCGGAACACCGGATCAGCCAGCCGGTGGGCGTCATGGAAATTGCTCAGATAACCCAGATCAATTCCCACGGAGGGGATACCGGGCAGCTTCAGGGTGTCCCAGGTGCGGGCGTGAACCCCCAGGTTGGCCATATCCGTACGGGCTGCGAGTTCCTTCATCATGAGGATCGCTGCTCGCTGCCCGATGGGGGAGCGGGGTTCTCCCGTAACCGGAAGGCCCCAGTAGTATGCCGCCATGCCCGACGCGGCGGGCTGGTCCAGCCAGTCGCAATGGATGTTTACGTTCAGGCTGGGAGAGCGGCCGGAGACAGAGGCGGCAGCGGCGTCGTACTCCACAACCTCAGCTCCGAATTCACCGAGGATCCGTTCCACGCGGGCCCGGACATCGGAAGCCACCAGCAGCTCGGTCAACGGCTGGCCGGTGAGGCGTTCGGTGACGTGGGCCGAGGAAATCTCCGACCGGCCCGTGTTAAGTGTGATGGTGCGGCCGCGCAGGGCGGCCGTGGAACGGTCAAGGCGCTCGTAGTCACGAAGCGCGAAGGCCTGGCTGGGGGAGATGGCCCGGTTGACCCGCGACATGGCCGTCATGGTGTCCCCGTCGCACACGCCGGTGCCCGGAATGCCGAGGTTCTCCTGCAGCTCTGCCACGGCATACCGTGTCCGGATGCCAAACTCGCCGTCGATATGGCCGTAGTAAAAGCCCAGATGGGAGAGGTGCCGCTGGAGTTCGGCGACGTCGTCTCCGCGTACTGCCGGCTGGTCTTCCACGAACTCAAGAACGCGGTCACCGAACCGGAACTGCGCCTCTGCCAGAGCACGCTGGGTATCGGGACCCGCCACCCCGTCGACAATCAGGCCCCGGCTTTGCTGGAAAGCACGGACTGCCGCATCCACATGGTCGTCAAAGAACGCGGCGTTATTTACTGAATCGGGAGCGAGGTAGGACATGGAAATGCCGGCCCGCAGCAGCGCTTCACGAAGCGCCACCACGCGCCGGCTGGAGTCCAGCCTCCGCAGACTCTCGTCCGTCGGATGCATAGTGGGGACCTACTTCAGGTAGGCCGCGAATTCCTGCTCAAGGACCTGCTTCGGCTTCGCGCCGATAGACGTGGCCGCAACCTCACCGCCCTTGAAGACGTAAACAGCGGGGATAGAGGTGATGCCGTACTTGGCCGCGATAGCGGGGTTGTCGTCAACATTGACCTTCACGACGTCGACCTTGTCCGAGTACTCGGCGGCGATGTCGTCCAGGATGGGGGAAAGCATGCGGCACGGACCGCACCATTCGGCCCAGAAATCCACGATTACCGGCTTGTCGGCAGCCAGCACATCGGTGCTGAACGAGGAATCCGTTACGTCTTTGGCGTTGCTCATAGTTCTTGCTCCTTGTGGATCTCTAGACGGAAGCGTTTTCGGAAACGGTTTCCGACGCCGGGGTGGGAACGGTGGCAGCGGTTGCGGCGGAGGCGACGTCTGCCAGGTAGTGCTCGACGTCGAGCGCAGCCACGCAGCCGGAACCGGCGGCGGTGATGGCCTGGCGGTAAGTCGGGTCGATGACGTCTCCTGCGGCGAAGACACCCGGCAGGGAGGTCTTCGAGGTGCGCCCCTGGACGGCGATGGTGCCGGCCTCGGTCAGCTCCAGCTGTTCGCGGACCAGGTCCACGCGGGGATCGTTGCCGATCGCTACGAAGATGCCGGTAACGGCCAGGTCGGACTCGGCCCCGTCAACCGTGTTGCGCAGGCGCACGCCGGTGACCTTGTCTTCGCCGTGGATTCCAATAACCTCGGAGTCCCAGACGAAGCGGATCTTTTCGTTTGCCAGGGCACGATCCTGCATGATCTTGGAGGCGCGAAGGGTGTTACGGCGGTGCACGATTGTTACCGAGGCAGCGAACTTGGTCAGGAACAGTGCTTCTTCCAGCGCCGAATCGCCGCCGCCGATGACTGCAATGTCCTGGCCCTTGAAGAAGAAGCCGTCGCAGGTTGCGCACCAGCTCACGCCGCGGCCGGACAGCCGCTTTTCGTCTTCAAGTCCCAACTCGCGGTACGCAGAACCGGTGGAGATGATCACGGAGCGGGCCAGGAAGGTCTCCCCGGTGCCGATGGTGACCTTCTTGATATCTCCGGTCAGGTCCACCGAGGTGACGTCCTCGAAGAGGATTTCGGTGCCGAAGCGGTCTGCCTGCTTCTCGAGGCCTGCCATCAGGTCCGGGCCCATGATGCCTTCGGGGAAGCCCGGGAAGTTCTCCACGTCAGTGGTGTTCATCAGCTCGCCGCCGGCGGTAACCGAGCTGGCGATCAGCAGCGGCTTGAGGTTCGCACGGGCCGTGTAGATGGCCGCGGTGTATCCGGAAGGACCGGATCCAACGATGATGACGTCACGGATTTCCGGGACGGATCCAGCGGCGTCGGGGCGAATTTCTGTGCTCACGTGCTGTGAACCTCTTTCCTTGGAGTTCCGGGGAGAACGGGTACTGACCGGTTGGCGGAGCACTTCGAACCGCTAACCACACCTCACAACACTGACACGGAACAGCTTATTCCGAATGCCTGCTGCGTCACATGATCAGCTGCCGGGCCGGTTCCCGGTGGCCGAAATGGGCGTGAATCAGGAGACTTCGATCTCAGCGATGCGAAGCCCCCACGGGTACTCAGCCTGTACTCCGCTGAGGCGGGGGAGCTGGGTGAAGTTGATGATCACATAGCTGGCGGACGCCGGCTCGCCGTCCGGACCCTTGGGTACCGTGATGGACGTGGTGGGCCCCGTGAAACCGCTCTGGGCCACGGTGGTGGCGCCGTCAAGAGACGGTGAATCGTTGAGCATCACGGAGAAGTTGCCGCCGCTGCCGTTGAGCTGGGTGATGTCCACCTTGCTGATGGCGGACTCTTCTTCCAGTTCCACCACGAGTGCCAGGCTCGGTGCCAGGCCGCCGAACGTATCCGAGGCATATACGTAGCTGGACCAGTAGCTGGCATCGTTGCCGTCGATGATCTGCGGCAATGCGGCGTCGTTTACGGAATCGAGTTCCTGGTTGCCGGGAACGAGCCTGCTGATCCCGGCTGTCAGCGGATCCGGAAGTGCTGCGCCGGTCTCCTCTGCGGCGCCTGCGGACGTCTCAGGTGCCTCAGCGACGGGTGTGGTTGCTTCCTCGGCCGGGAACATATCCCGCACGCCGCCCAGACCCGTGAAGGCCAGGACCACGGCTACCAGCAGAACAACGCTGAGGATTCCGCCTACCAGTATGCGGCCGAACTTGCGGTTATCTCCCCGGTCCGGCTGGTCTTCCTCGTAGCCGTCGTACTCCTCTTCATTTTCGTACTCTGCGCCCAGGGCAGTGCGGGGGAAATTCGACGCCTTGCGATCATTTTGACCGGCAGTTGCGTAACCTTCTGCCGGGAAGTCGTCTTCTTCCTCCCAGCGCGTGACCTTGGGTGACTGGGCCGGGGTATCGCGGGTCGGCGCGGAATACTGGGCCGACCGGGGGCTCTGGCTGGGAGGGGGAGGCACAGCGGCGGCACCGGTCGCAGCTTCCGCGGGTGCTTCCTGCGGTCCGCCGAATTCAAGCTCACGTTCACCGGTGGCAGTTGCACCGGCAGCACCGGCAGCACCGGCGGCACCGGCGGCACCGGCGGCACCGGCGGCACCGGCGGCAGCACCGCGGCCGAAGCGCGGCAGGTGCGGCTTGGGAAGGTTGGAGAGCAGCGGCTTGCGTTCGCGCGGTTCGTACTCTTCCACGTAACGGTCTTCCTGGACCGTCTCAGGCTCGCGGGAACGGGGTTCTCCGAAAATCTCCGAGCCCAGCGTGTCCGTGAAGAACGGTTCCACGTAGGGGGCGTCCCGCTCGATCACCAGGTCGAGCAGGTCCGCGGCGTTGCCATTGGAGGTGACGAGGTAGGTACGGCCGTCGCTGACGCCCAGATCAAGGATCTGCACGGTCGAATGGCGTTCGCCAATGGCAATTTCGCGCGCGCTGGCGCTTACCTGGCTGGCGTTCTGCGGTGCGGCGACAAGGATGCTCACGGCACGGTTGAGTACCTGGTCCACGCCGTCGAGGACGAGGTCATTCTCTGCTGAAGCCAGGACCTGGGCGGTGACCTTGTAGCGGCCGCCCAGCACTGAACCAGCATTTACCGGCTGTGGCACGTGTTCCTCCCGTGGAAACGGCTATGACTGCAAACGAAATGTTGCTACCGGCGCCGGTAGGGCGGCCGGTGCGGTTAAACAGTACCCGCAGGCCGAGACCCACCCAGTACTGCCCACTTTGTACCCATGCTACCCGCGGCGGGCGGCAAAACCTGAGTTGGTCGTGTTAGGCCCGGCGCGCAAGCTTCGCCAGGACGGGTTCAAGCAGCTCGTCGAGTTCGCGCACTTTGAGCAGTCGCAGCATTACAAAATAGACCCCGGCCATCAGGGCAGCGCAGACAACCAGCACTACCGTGGCGCTGATGAGGGAACTCCAGGCAAAGCCGTCCGGGCTGTAGCCGCCCAGCACAGCCAGCGCGGCCGCACCGGCGGCGGCCGCGGCAAGTGCCGCCACAGTGAGCCGGACGTGGACATCAAACACCCTGGCCGCTCCGTAGTGGCCAAGTTTACGGGTGAGGAAAATATGGCTGAGCACTACGGCGGCGATGTTCCCAATCGAGTAGGCCACAGCCAGGCCATACACGATGTGGTTCGCCGGCAGCGACGATGCGACCAGTGCAAGGCTGATTCCCAGGGCAGCGAGGATGAGCTGCATGACCATGGGGGTCTTTGCATCTTCGCTGGCATAGAACGCACGGTTCATCAGGAACGTGGCGCTGAGGAACGGTGAACTGACCGCGAGCAGGATCAGTACCTGCCCCTGGATTGCTGCCGTGGCGTTGGACCCGCCCCCGAACCACATGCCAATCGGGCCGGCCAGGACAACCATCACGGCAGCTGAGAACACAGTGGCCACACCAATGACACGCAGCCCGCGCGAAATGGTGGCCCGAACGGCGTCGAGGTTCCTCTCCACGTACGCATGGGACATGCGGTTAAAGAGGACGGTGGCGAGTGAAAGCGTGATTACCGAATGCGGAATGATGTACAGCATTGCGGCGGTTTCCAGGTTGACCTGGCCGGCGATGAGCTGGGGCGGATCCATTGCCAGGTAGGCCGGGCGGGCTTTGGTGGCAATGGACGCGACGTTTGTGTAGACGAGGTAGGCGCCGTTGCCCACCAGCATGGTGATGATGGTCCACTTGGCTACCCGGGCAGTCTCTCCGAGGCCCACTCCGCGGAACCCAAACGTGGGCCGCAGCCCCAGTCCGAGTTTCTTCAGCGGGAACAGCAGGACCAGAGCCTGCAGCGCCACGCCCAGGGTGGTGCTGCCCGCGAGGATGACGGTAGCCGAGTTCGTCCAGTTGTCAGGTGAAAACCTCTCGGTGCTCTCCCTGCCGATCAGGTTGATGAACAGGATGAGCCCGCTGATGGCGACGACGTTGTTGACCACAGGCGCCCACATATAGGCACCAAACCGCCCGTTGGCGTTCAGGACCTGGCCAATCACCGCATACGCGCCGTAGAAGAAAATCTGCGGAAAAAGCCAGTAGGCAAAAACTGTGGTGAGCGCCAGCTGCTGCTCGTCCAGCTCGACGACGACGGACAGGATCAGCGGTGCCGCCACAGTGACTACCAGGGCTATGACAGCCAGGAAGACGAGGCTCAGAGTCATGATTCGGGACACGTATTCCGCGCCGCGGTCTTCACGCTTGCTGGCCTTGATGATCTGCGGGACCAGTACCGCGTTAAAGACGCCGCCTGCCACCAGGAGGTAAATGAAGTTGGGCAGGACGTTCGCGATGCCGAAGAGGTCAGTGACCCCGAACGAGCCGCCGATCGCAACGGCCAGGAGGGAGGTGCGGACCAGCCCGAGCACACGGGAAACCATGGTTCCCGCTGCCATGACGGCGCTTGAGCGGGCAGTACTGGGAGCAGGATTCTGGACGGCCATTATGTCCTTATGCTCTCACCTAAGGACCCATTTCCTTGAAACCGCAGCACCGGGCGCCGCAGGGGCTCAGCGGTATTTCGGGAGGACTTCGCGGGCCAGGTCCGCTATGCGGCGTTCGTTCGGGAATGACAGGCGCCTGCCCAGGACCGCCAGCGGAACCCAGGCAACGTCCACGGCTTCGTGGTCCGGATCGTTTTCGATCGTGAGCTCCCCGCCCACTGCCTCCAGCAGGTAGTGGTGCACTGTCTTGTGTACCCGGTGTCCGCTGACCGTAAACCAGTAGTCAATACTTCCCAGCGGAGCCAGGATCCTGCCGTCGATTCCGGTTTCCTCGGCGATCTCGCGGACAGCTGCCTGCTCATTGTCCTCTGCGTGCTCCGGGTGGCCCTTCGGGAGGCACCATTCCAGGCGGCCGCCCCGGTTGAAGCGGGCGATGATGGCCACGGGCAGTTCCGGATCAGTGCAGTTGACCACAATTCCGCCGGCGGAGACCTCTTCCACCGTGGGCAGGGCGGCGTGCGCCGAATGCGCGGCCGAGCTGCCCATTGACGCTGTCAATGGGGTCCGCTTGGGCGCACTCGGGACGGGATGGGCCATACCCCCACTGTAACTATCTTTGCCAGCCGATGATGACCGGCGGGAGCTGTAGCCCGCAGTGCCGCGGCAACCCCGGCGTGTCCGTGCGCCGGAGGGGACGTATTGTCCGCGGGGGCTGGTTTATCTGGCACGCTTAAAGCACTATGGCGCACCTTTCCGACAGTTCATTCCCCACCACCAAGCTTCCTGACGTGATCCCGCAGCTGGGAGAGCTCTTCCAAGCTGCCGGTTTTGAACTCTCCCTGGTGGGCGGACCCGTGCGCGACCTGTTCCTGGGCCGGGTCTCTCCGGACCTGGACTTCACCACCAATGCCCGTCCGGACGACATCATCTCCGTGGTTCGCCGCTGGTGCGACACATACTGGGAGATAGGCAGGGAGTTCGGCACGATCGGAATGCGCAAGGACGGATTCCAGATCGAGATCACGACCTACCGTGCTGACGCGTACGACCCGGACTCCCGGAAGCCGGCCGTCGCCTTTGGCGAACGGCTGGAGGATGACCTCTACCGGCGTGACTTCACCATGAACGCCATGGCCCTGCGCCTGCCGCAAATGGAGCTCGTTGACCCATTCGGCGGCCTGCGGGACCTGAACGCGGGAATGGTGCGCACCCCCGGGGCACCGGCGTCATCCTTCTCGGATGACCCGCTGCGGATGATGCGGGCTGCGCGGTTCGCTTCCCAGCTGGGTGTCACGGTGGCCCCCGAAGTCTTCGCGGCCATGAAGGACATGGCGGGGCGGATTGAGATTATCTCCGCAGAGCGCGTCCGGGATGAGCTGGTAAAGCTCATCAACGGCAAGTCTCCGGCAGACGGCGTTGACCTGCTCGTGGAAAGCGGCCTGGCGGACTACGTTCTGCCTGAGGTTGCTGCCCTGCGCCTGGAAATCGACGAACACCACCGGCACAAGGACGTCTACCAGCACTCGCTGACCGTGCTCAGGCAGGCCTGCGGCCTGGAGACCGGCCCGGACGGACCTGTGCCTTCCCCTGACTTTGTGCTCCGCTTCGCGGCACTGATGCACGACGTCGGAAAGCCCGCCACGCGGCGCTTCGAAGGGACCGGGGCGGTCAGCTTCCTGCACCATGACGTGGTTGGGGCCAAGCTCACCGCCAAGCGCATGAAGGCGCTGCGTTTCGACAATGACACGATCAAGGCTGTGTCCAGGCTGGTGGAGCTGCACATGCGGTTCTACGGTTACGGCGATGCCGGGTGGAGTGATTCTGCCGTCCGCCGCTACGTTACGGACGCCGGACCGCTGCTTCAGCGCCTTCACCGCCTGACCCGGTCGGACGTTACAACCCGCAACCGGCGCAAGGCTGAGCGGCTGGCCTTCGCCTACGATGACCTCGAAGCGCGGATTGAGAAACTGGCAGAGCAGGAAGAGCTGGCCTCGATCCGCCCGGACCTCGACGGCAGCCAGATAATGGCTTTGCTGGGGATCCGTCCCGGTCCGGTGGTGGGACGTGCCTACCGTTTCCTGCTCGAAGAACGAATGGAGAACGGACCCGGGACTCCCGGTGAGGCCGAGGCGAAACTGCGCGAATGGTGGCAGCAGCAGCCTGAAAGCCGTGAAGCCGAAGAGCTTCCCTAAGTCCGCTCCGCTAAAGAAGGGATGTTCATGAGCACGGAGAATCTGGGCCCGGCAGTACCTGACCTGACGCCGGCCGGAACGCGGCTGCCCACGTTTTGGCTGGTCCGCCACGGTGAGACCGAGTGGTCCAGGGAGGGCAACTACACCGGCCTCACCGACATTCCGCTGACCATGGAGGGCGAAGCCCAGGCCACCGCGGCACGGGAAAAGATCGGCGACGTCCGGTTCGACCGCGTATTCAGTTCACCCCTCATCCGTGCCAGGCGCACTGCGGAGCTGCTGGGACACCCCAGCCCTGAAGTCCTCCCGCACGCCCATGAATGGGACTACGGCAAGAACGAGGGCCGGCGCAGCACCGAAGTCCGGGAAGAGAACCCCGGGTACATCATCTGGAACGACGGCGTTCCGGGCGGCGAAACCCTTGCCCAAGTAGCTGCCCGCGCAGACCGCATTATTTCCAGCGTGCAGGCAGGCTGCGGAACTGCCATGGACCGCGATCCCGATGCGGTGCCGCTGGAGCGTGCGCTCCTGGTCGCGCACGGACACTTCCTGCGGATACTCGCGGCCCGTTGGCTTGGGCTGGCCCCCGACGCCGGACGCCACCTGGTGCTTGGGACAGCAGCTGTGTGCGTCCTGGGCTGGGACAAGCACACGCCGGCCATACTGAAATGGAATATGTAGCAGGTTTTTTAAAGTAGTTCCGGAAAAGGCTTGGCAGCAGCTGGCAGTTCGGGTTATATTTTTTTAGCGCGCAAAGTTGCGGCGCTCACAGCCCCTGCGGACTTGGATGACTCCAACCCCGGGGATTAGAGCTAAACGAACCAGGAGGTGGACTGTGGTGTGTGATAACACGGATATGATCCGGTGGACAGTGGTCCCCGCAGCCATCTCCCTTCGACGGTTCCCGGGTGGAACAGGCCTTCAGGCCTAGGATTCTTTGCTTCCGTCCACCACGGAGCATCTAGGGGACGCAGCCGGCTCAGGTTCCCGGATTCATTCGCGAGCCCTGGGCCAGTGCACGCCTCGAAGCTGCCGTGGCCCGCTGCGGACCACACCGGCATCTAACTGATTCCCTTTGGCGCCTAACCCGCGATGCCTGCCCATTAATTCCACGGGCATAATTCAGCATTCGTGGACGGTCTGGTCACCGGTTTCTATTTATTGCCATTAGGCACCCCATTTATCAGCACAGTTGCCGCCTTTTCCCTGTGCTTTTTCAGACATCCATTCCAGGAGTTTTGTCATGCCTTCTTTCAAGCTGCCCTCCGTGGGCGCGTACGCACCACCTTCTTCCTCAGCCGAGAGGGAACCGCCGTCATCTCCGGACAGGGAGTCCACGGCGTCTTCCACCAACTCACGCGGAGGCGTATCCGTTCGGACCCTGGCCTCCGGAGCATTCCAGCTGCTGCGCCGGGCCCTGGCTGCCAGGGTGGCCTCCAGCGGTGCCCTGGTTGACGAGCAGGAGCAGCGCCAGCTGAGCCTGCTGAGCCATTACTCCTTTCCCCCGGGCAAAGGGCAGTGAGAGACTGCACACCCTTCCCCGGTCTGCCGCGGATTTCCGCAGCAGACCGGGGATAAGGAAACAAAGCGGGCCCCGTTCGCGTTGTATGGTCGATAGGTAGGGAACACAGGCCAGCGACGAAGGGAGTGCTGTGCCCCAGGTCAACCGGGTGGCCATGCTCTCGCTGCATACCTCGCCGCTCGAACAGCCTGGTTCCGGCGACGCGGGCGGCATGAACGTGTACGTCCGATCCGTAGCCGTCCAAATGGCAAAAATGGGCGTTGAAGTGGACATCTTCACGCGTGCCTGCGCACCGGACCAGCCCCGCGCCGTCGAACTGGCTCCAGGCGTCACCGTCCACCATGTAGTCGCCGGTCCCCGTCGAAAGGTGGCCAAGGAACGGCTTCCCCGACTGGCCGGCGAACTGGCCGAGGGAGTGGCACGCTCAGCCCTGCACGGCGGGATCCGGTATGACGTGATCCATTCGCACTACTGGGTTTCCGGCGTTGCCGGCACTAGCCTGGCGCGCCACTGGGACGTTCCGCTGGTTCACACCATGCACACCATGGCGCGGGTCAAGAACCTTCAGCTTCAGCCCGGCCAGGCTCCCGAACCCCAGGTCCGGATCCAGGGCGAACAGGACGTTGTGCACGCGGCGGCCCGCCTCATCGCAAACACCACCACCGAGGCCGATGAGCTCGTGGCTTGGTACGGGGCCGATCCCCAGTCGATTGACGTAGTCGCCCCCGGTGTGGACCTTGACATCTTCTCGCCCGCAGGCCGCACTGAGGCCAGGGCACGGCACGGCGTCCGCCGCGGGGAGTTCCACGTGGTTTTTGCCGGGCGGATCCAGTGGATGAAAGGTCCCCAGGTGCTTGTCGAAGCCGCTGCGCGCCTTCGTGCCTCCCGTCCCGACATCCCCTTGCGGGTGAGTATTCTTGGTGCGCCCAGCGGCTCCGAGATCCTGGACCTGGATGCCTCGGTCCGCGAGCTGGGACTGCGCGGCACCGTCCAGCTGCACCCGCCGGTGGAAGCTAACGGACTTGCCGGCTGGTTCCGGTCAGCGGACGTAGTGGCAGTTCCTTCCTTCAGTGAGTCCTTCGGACTTGTAGCCCTGGAAGCACAGGCATGCGGAACCCCTGTCCTGGCAGCCGACGTCGGCGGGCTGCCCAAGGCAGTCAGCTCCGGGCGCACCGGTGTGCTCGTCCAGGGGCACGATCCGTCCCTGTGGGCCGCTGAACTCGAAACACTCTTCGATCACCGCGCCTGGCGCAGCGACCTGGGTCGAAACGCCGCAGCGCAGGCCCGTTCCTTCGGCTGGGAGCGCACCGCCACCCTCACCACGCAGACCTACCGCCACGCAGCGGAGCAGCCGGCGGTCCACCCCGTCGGCAACTAAAAACTCGCTGCCGTAAGGCGGGTGTGCCGGATTGACGGGGGCCGGGGGTGGTGCCAGCGTGGAGCTATGGCCAATGACCTCGACATTTCCCGGGCTGCGACGCTGCAGCCCATCACCGACATTGCGCATTCTGCAGGCATCCCTGAAGACGCGCTGGAACTCTACGGCCGCTACAAGGCGAAGGTAAACCCGGCTCTGGTGCCTAAGAGTTCGAAGCCGGGCAAGGTGGTGCTGGTGACCGCCATGAGCCCGACGCCTGCCGGCGAAGGCAAGTCAACGGTGACCGTTGGGCTGGGGGACGCGCTGGCGCGTGCCGGGCAGAAGACGGTCATTGCCCTGCGTGAGCCATCCCTGGGTCCCGTGCTTGGCATGAAGGGGGGCGCCACCGGCGGCGGCTACTCGCAGGTGATCCCGATGGAAGAAATCAACCTCCACTTCACCGGGGATTTCCATGCCATCACGTCCGCCAACAATGCCCTGGCCGCGCTGACGGACAACCACATTTTCCAGGGAAACGCACTGGGTATCGACCCCCGCCGCATCACCTTCCGGCGGGTCATGGACATGAACGACCGCTCGCTGCGGCACATTGTGGTGGGCCTTGGCGGGCCGGGCCAGGGAACTGTCCGCGAAGATGGCTTCGACATCACCGTGGCTTCGGAAATCATGGCAATCTTCTGCCTGGCCACGGACATAGAGGACCTCACCACCAGGCTGGCGCAGATCACCGTCGGTTACACGTGGGAGCGGCAGCCGGTGACCGTAGCGGATCTGGGTGTCCAGGGGGCGCTGGCACTGCTGCTGAAGGATGCCCTCAAGCCGAACCTGGTGCAGACCATCGCGGGAACCCCGGCGCTGGTCCACGGCGGCCCCTTCGCAAACATCGCCCACGGCTGCAACTCGGTGATAGCGACCACGCTGGGCCGGAACCTGGCCGACGTCGTTGTTACCGAGGCCGGATTCGGTGCCGACCTTGGGGCGGAGAAGTACCTGGACATTAAGTCGCGGGTGGCAGATGTGGCCCCGGACGCCGTCGTGGTGGTCGCAACCGTCCGTGCGCTGAAAATGCACGGCGGGGTGCCCCGGGAGCGGCTGGATGAACCAAACCTGACCGGACTGGAAGCCGGCACGGCGAACCTTCGGCGGCACGTGCGGAACCTCGGTAAATTCGGTTTCTCACCGGTCGTCGCGATCAACCGCTTCACCACGGACACGGAAGAGGAAATCGACTGGCTGCTGCAGTGGTGCGCCCGCGAAGGAGTGGACGCCGCTGTAGCGGACGTCTGGGCGCACGGCGGGGGAGGCCCCGGGGGCGATGACCTGGCAGCAAAGGTGCTCTCAGCGCTGAAGAAGCCTGTGGACGTCCGGCCGCTGTACCCGCTGCAAATGAGTGTGGAGGACAAGATCCGCACGGTGGTCCGGGAGATCTACGGAGCCGACGACGTCGAGTTCTCCGTGCCAGCGCTGCGCAGGCTGGAGGAAATCAAGGCAAACGGGTGGGAGAACTTCCCGGTCTGCATGGCCAAGACCCAGTACTCGTTTTCCGACGACGCCGCGAAGCTGGGGGCGCCGGAAGGGTTCACCGTCCATGTGAGGGACCTGGTGCCGAAGACTGGCGCCGGCTTCATCGTGGCGCTGACCGGTGCGGTGATGACGATGCCGGGGCTGCCGAAGGAACCCGCTGCGCTCCGCATGGGAGTCGCGCCGGACGGCACGCCGTCGGGCCTCTTCTAGCCTGCCTGCCCCAACGAGATAGCAGAAAGTGCACGTCCCAGCGCTGGGACGTGCACTTTCTGCTATCTCGATTCTTGGGGGAAGGGAAGGGCTTAGCGCTCGACTTCTCCGCGGATGAACTGCTCCACCTTTTCGTGGGCGATGTCATCGTTGTACTGCTCCGGCGGGGACTTCATGAAGTAGCTGGAGGCCGACAGGATAGGGCCGCCGACGCCGCGGTCCAGGGCGATCTTCGCTGCACGGACGGCATCGATGATCACACCCGCGGAGTTGGGGGAGTCCCAGACTTCAAGCTTGTACTCGAGGGACACCGGAGCATCACCGAAGTTGCGGCCCTCCAGGCGGACGAAGGCCCACTTGCGGTCATCCAGCCAGGCGACGTAGTCGGACGGGCCAATGTGGACGTCGTTGGCAGCCAGCTCGGCGGTAACGTTCGACGTCACAGCCTGGGTCTTGGAGATCTTCTTCGACTCCAGCCGCTCACGCTCCAGCATGTTCTTGAAGTCCATGTTGCCGCCGACGTTCAGCTGGTAGGTGCGGTCCAGTGTGACGCCGCGGTCTTCGAACAGCTTCGCCATCACACGGTGGGTAATGGTGGCACCGATCTGGCTCTTGATGTCGTCACCAACAATCGGCACACCGGCCGCGGTGAACTTGTCCGCCCACTCCTTGGTACCGGCAATGAAGACGGGCAGTGCGTTGACGAAAGCCACGCCCGCGTCGATGGCGCACTGGGCGTAGAACTTTGCGGCCTGTTCGGAGCCAACGGGCAGGTAGCAGACCATGACGTCGATCTTTGCAGCCTTGAGCTCGGCAACCACGTCCACCGGAGCCTCATCGGACTCGCTGATCGTCTCGCGGTAGTACTTGCCGAGTCCGTCCAGGGTGTGGCCGCGCAGCACCTTGATACCGGTCGCGGGGACGTCGGCAATCTTGATGGTGTTGTTCTCGCTGGCACCAATGGCGTCGGCAAGGTCGAGGCCAACTTTCTTGGCGTCGACATCGAATGCGGCCGCGAACTGCACGTCATTGACGTGGTAGTCGCCGAACTGGACGTGCATCAGGCCTGGGACGGTTGCTGTCGGGTCTGCGTCGCGGTAGTAGTGGACGCCCTGCACCAGCGATGCAGCGCAGTTACCAACACCAACGATTGCTACCCGGATCGGGTTATTTGCCACGGTTCTCCTTTGAAGACATTCCTGTGCCGCCGCCCGCCGCTGACGCGTCAGTGTGCCGCCGCAGGCGGCGCAGGCAACTGACCTAGTCTACTTTGTCCGGCCGTCAATGCTCAGGCACCGTCCGCAGTTGCGCGGCGCAGTGCAGACACCGGCCAGACTGGCCCTGCGGCAGCGGGTTTTCCCGGCAGGCAGATGGCAGGGCGGGCCACGGTGCCTACGCTGGAAAGACAGTGCCGGAGCCCGACCCTCCGCTAGGAGTGCGCCATGAAATCCCTGCCAGCAACCTTCCGCGGCCGAGCTGCCGCCGCCCTGGCAGCAGCCGGGCTTCTTGTGGGCGGAGGACTCACGGCCTGCACCCAGGACAGCGGTACGGAAAGCTCATCCCCGAGCCCGACGGCGGAATCCGGCTCTGCATCACAGCTCGCCGACGAGTGTGAGCTGCCGGAGCCCTCTGCCACACCCAGTCCGGAAAGCGGTGATTTCTCCGCCGCGGACCCGGACAAGTCCGCCCTCGAGGTGGGCAGCGGGCAGCAGCGCGCAGTGGGTGCGTCCACCATCAGCAAGTCGGGGGACAGCTCCAGCACCGATTCATCCAGCTTTTCCGGGCTCAATGCCGCCGTGCTCATCTCCGGGGGCGGATCCCTGGCCATGAACGGGACCACCGTCGAAACCGCCGGCAGCGGCGCCAACGGGGTGTTTGCGACCGGCACGGGTTCCTCGGCGTCCCTGCAGGACGTGAGCGTGAAGACCCAGGGCAGTTTCTCCCACGCCCTGGATGTTACCGACGGCGGGAGCCTCACGGCCGTGAGCCCGCAGCTGTCCACCGCCAGTGACCACTCCAGCGTGATCGCCACTGACCGCGGCGGGGGAGACATCCAGGTCAGCGGAGGGAACGCCACGGCAAGCGGTGATCTGTCCGCCGTCATCTACTCCACGGGGATCATCTCCGTGTGCGGCCTGACCGGATCTTCGGCGCTGGCGGAGGCTGCCGTTGTGGAGGGCGCCAACTCGGTGCGCACCACCAGTTCCGATCTGACCGGCGGCACGCACGGTGCCTATCTGTACTCCAGTACGCCGGGCAGCACCGGAGGCGGAACTTTCACCATGTCCGGCGGAACACTGACCGCCAAGGACGGCAACGCCGTTTTCGTAGACGGAGTGAGTGCCACCATCAACCTCAGCAATGCACCCAAACTGGACCCCGGATCCGGTGCGTTGATCAGCGTGTCCAGCAACGGCAGTGCTTCGGCCTCGCTGCAGGAAACGGTGCTGGAAGGACAGTTGACCGCCGACGCCGGGAGCACGTTGTCCGTGTCACTGACAGCCAACAGCCGGGTCACCGGGACGCTGAGCAACGTGGGCCTGGAACTGGACAACACCAGCATGGTGGAACTCGCCGCGGATTCCTCCGCCACTTCGGTGCAGGGTGCGCTGGTTACGGGCAACGAGATCACCAACATCACGGGCAACGGCCACACCCTCACCTACGATCCCGGGGCAGATGGAAACGGCTACCTCAACGGACAGGACTACCAGCTGGCCGGCGGCGGCACCCTGCAGGCATCCTGAGCACAGTTTCAGCCAGTCGGACGTGGCCGCGCGGGGGCCCACCGGCATACTGGTAGGCATGGATTCCACGCCCCGCCGCCGGCCGATGCGGATTGTTGTGCCAAGCCGAAACGACCGGCTGCTGAGCCGCTTCACGGAGGGACTCGGCGGTCCCATGGGGAAGTTCACGGCCCCGGGAATGGTGTCCCCGGGTTTCTTCACGGTGGAACGCGTTCTGATCCTGATGACCACGGGGGCGGCCCTGCTGGCGCTGCTGGCGAAGACCCCCTGCCGGGCAAACGGCTGGTCCAACCAGTTCTACCAGGCGTGCTATTCGGACTGGCCGGCCCTGTTCGGTGCCCGGGGGCTGGGAGAGGGGATCTATCCCTTCATCAGCGCCGGATCTGAATTCGAGTACCCGGTGCTGCTGGGACTGCTCGCCGGGTTTGTGGCCTGGCTGGTCCCCGCGGAGGCGGAATCCCGCTGGCTGCTCTACTTCGACCTCAATGCAGTGTTTGCCACCGCGGCCTGGATCGTCACGGTGATCGCCACCATGCGGATGGCCAACCGCCGCCCCTGGGATGCGGCCATGGTGGCCGTGGCACCGGCAATGATCCTGTCCATGTTCATCAACTGGGACATCTGGGCCGTGATGCTCGCTGCCCTGGGCATGCTGGCCTTCGCCCGCAGCAAACCGGCACTGGCCGGGGTGCTGATAGGCCTGGGAACGGCGCTGAAACTCTATCCAGTGCTGATCCTCGGTGCCGTGCTCGTCCTGGCGATCCGAACCTTCAAGTGGCGTCCCGCCGTCGTCACGTTCGCAGCCACTGCCCTGACCTGGCTGGCGGTGAATGTTCCCTTTGCGCTCCGCGACTTCGAGGGCTGGAAGTACTTTTACGAGTTTTCCCGGGACCGGGGCGCGGGGAATTCAAGTGTCTGGCAAGCCTGGAACATTACCTTCCCGGAATTTGAGGCAGATGCCGCATTCATCGGCTTTTGGGCGTACTTCCTCTTCGCCCTGGCCTGCGCCGGGATTGCCCTGCTGGCCCTCGCGGCGCCCCGCCGTCCGCGAATGGCCCAGCTGGTCTTCCTGATCGTGGCCGCGTTCATCCTCACCAATAAGGTCTACTCACCGCAGTTCGTGCTCTGGCTCGTGCCGCTGCTGGCACTGGCCCGGCCGCGCTGGCGGGACTTTCTGATCTGGCAGTTCTTCGAGGTAATGCACTGGTGGGCAATCTGGCTCTACCTCGCCGCAATCCTTGGCGGCGGACCCCCGGAGAACAACCTTGATTCAGGCTGGTTCGTGTTGTCAGTAGCGGGGCACATGGGCGCAACCATGTACCTGATGTTCAGGGTGGCCCTGGATATCTGGGACCCCCGCACCGATCCGGTCCGCCGCATGGGCATCGACGATCCGCAGGGCGGACCGTTCAACCAGGCGCCAGACCGCTGGCGGCTCAGGCTCGGCCGCCGCCCTCGGGTACCCTTGGAAACGGACGCAGCCCCGGCGAAAGAAGCACAGTGACCCCCGCTCCCTACCGTTTTCAGCAGCTGTCGCGCGAGGACTTTGAGTCCCTCGCCGCCGGGCACCCCGGCGTCGTCATTCCGCTGGAACAAACGCCCTACTGGGCGGATTTCGAGACCAGACTGGGCCGCGATCCCTACGGAATCTGGGCCTATTACGACGGCGGCAAGCTGGTTGCGACCGCCAGTTACCTGCGTTCACGGCGGCGCCTGCGCCCGTCCCTCGTAGTGGTAAACGGACCCACCTGGTTTACCGAACGGACGCCCGAGGCGGAAGCCCGGCTGGTCGCCACCGTGCAGGAGCAGTTCAGGGCCGACCCCGCCGTGGATCCGCTGTACGTCCGGATGCAGGTGGAGCATGTCCAGCCGCCGGTCGCCGGGCCGCTGGAACACGGCTGGTACGAGCGCGAAATCGTAGTGGACCTGACGCCGGATACGGACAAGATTTTCGCGGCGTTCCGGCCTAATGCCCGGAACCTTATCCGCAAGGCGGAGAAGCTGGGCGTGGAAGTGCGCGCTGTGGAGCGGGAGCAGTGGGCGGACGTTTTCCGCACCGAGCTCTTCCCGATCATGCAGGAGACTGCAGCCCGCGACGGGTTCTCCAGCTTCGATTCCGCGTTCTATGAAACCCTGCTCACCGAACTCGGAGACCATCTGCGCCTCATGGTGGCCTATGTGGACGGCAAGCCGGTCTCCTGGCTGATCACCACGGAATACCGCGGCTACGCGGTGTACTACTTCGCTGCCAGCTCACGCGATGCCCGGAAGACCAACGCGCCTTACCTGCTTCTCTGGGAAGCGTTCAAGATCCTCAAGGACGCGGGGAACACAGCCTGCGGCCTGACCGGCATTGAGAGCGAGAACTATCCCTCGCTGGCGAACGTCACCACGTTCAAACGCAATTTCTCGAAGACCGTGGTCACGGTTCCCACGACCTACGACATTCCGCTGCATCCGCTCCGCTACCGCGCACTCGCAACAGCCCTTCGGGTACGCCGGGACGCCCCCGGTCTCCTCCGCCGCGCCGCAGCGCGGATTCGGCGTCCGGATGCCAAGGCCGGCCGTGACTGACGTAACCGTGGTGGGTTCCGGGCCGAACGGCCTGGCTGCAGCCGTCACCATGGCCCGCGCCGGGTTGTCCGTGCGCGTCCTGGAAGCTGCACCCACCGCGGGCGGGGGATCCCGCACCAGCGAACTGATGCGTCCCGGTTACCGGCATGACATTTGCTCCGCAGTCCATCCAATGGGACTGGCATCGCCCTTCTTCCGGGATTTCGGCCTGGCTGACCGGATCCGGTTGGAGGTCCCCGAAGCGTCGTACGCGCAGCCGCTGGACGGCGGGCAGGCTGCGGTTGCCTACCGGAGCCTGGAACGAACCATCCAGGACCTTGGCCCCGACGGCAACGCCTATAAAAGGCTCATGGGCCCGCTGGTCCGGCACAGCGAAGCGATCACCCGGACGCTGATGGACCCGCTGCTGAAGGTTCCGCGGGAACCTCTCTCAGCGCTGCGTTTTGGACTGGCAGCACTGGACCAGGGAACCGCGGCCTGGAACCGCAGGTTCAGCGGGGAGGCCGCCCCTGCCCTGCTGACCGGGGTGATGGCCCACCCGGTGGGGCAGCTGCCCTCGCTGCCTTCAGCCGGCGGGGGACTGCTGCTTGCCCTGCTGGCCCACACCGTTGGCTGGCCGGTTCCGGTTGGCGGCTCGCAGGCGATTGCGGATGCGATGGTTGAGGACCTCCTCGCCCACGGCGGAGAGCTCGAGACCGGGGTGAGAGTGGATTCCCTGGCCGAGGTCTCCGGCTCACGCGCGGTGATTCTCGATACCGCCCCTGCCGGTCTGCTGCGCATGGCCGGGGGGCGGCTGCCGGCACGCTATGAAAAGACGCTGCGCCAGTTCCGGTACGGCAACGCGGCCTGCAAGGTGGACTTCATCCTGTCCGGGCCGGTTCCGTGGAAGAACCCCGCGGTCGCCGCTGCAGGAACAGTGCACCTGGGCGGAACACGGACCGAAACTGCTGCGGCCGAGGCGGAGGTGGCAGCCGGCCGGCATCCCGGGGAGCCCTACGTGCTTCTTTCCCAGCCCAGCAGCTTTGATTCAACCCGCGCACCGGCGGGGCATCACATCCTCTGGACGTACTGCCATGTTCCGGCGGGCTCCAACCGGGACATGGCCGGCGAAATCACAGCCCAGATTGAGCGCTTCGCTCCCGGGTTCCGGGACGTGGTCCTTGAGACCCGGACTACGACGGCGCAGGGCCTCGCCGCGTACAACGAAAACTATGTGGGCGGGGATTTTGGTGCCGGGGCCGTCACACTGGGGCAAATGCTTCGCCGGCCGGTCCTCTCGCCCAGCCCCTGGCAAACCCCCCTGCCCGGCGTCTACCTGTGCTCAGCCTCCACCCCGCCCGGCCCCGGCGTCCACGGGATGGGTGGGTACCACGCTGCGCGCCTGGCGCTGAAGGATGTCTTTGGCCTCCAGGTCCCCGCGCTGGGACCCGCTGCGGGATCCTCCTGAGCGGGAGGCCCGCCGGCGGTTTGCTGCGAGGTTACGGGTTGGTTCCGGGTCCGCGCCGCACGGCGTCACCAACGGCCCGGAGGGGAAGAGAACTGTATCTTGGGACTCGGCATCCAAAGACAGTGGCATGGAAACGTCCCGCCACAGCACGACCGGGGGATCTTTCATGACGGTTACAGTCCAACCACGTCCGGGACGTCCAGGCTCTGCCACGCCGCCTGCCGGCGCGGCGCCCGGGCCTGTCCGCCCAGGCGCAGGGCGCGGCCGCGGCCGCCGTCGTCGGAGCGTTGGATCACCGCGCGGCCGCAGGGCAGCGTTTCTGGCAGCGGCCGGGGCAGCGGTGCTCGCGGCGGCAGCCGCACTGGGCTACCGGTTTGTCAGCGAGGACGTCCTGGGCCCCAAGGCAAAAGTCGAAGACTATTTGGCTGCTTTGGCATCGGGGGACCACTCCGCCGCCCACTCCCTGCTGCCGGCTGTTGAGGCGCTCGTGCCGCAGGAAGAAGCGGTGTACCGCGAAGCCGGCCACAGGATCACAGGGTTCTCGATCCTGGGACAGGAAATCCGCGACGGCCGCGCCGTCGTGCAGGCGGCTGTGGTGCAGAACGGCGAGACCAAACCCGTTGAGTTCCGGCTCAGGGATACCGGGATCCGAGCCTGGATCTTCACCGTCTGGCAGCTTGAACCGACCGCCGCGCGGACGGTGCAGGTGGACGTTCCCGCCGGGACGGAAACAATCCTGATCAACGGTGCAGAGCTTGCACTCCCGCCGGACACCAGCCATGCCGAAGTGCTGCTGCTGCCGGGTTCCTACCTCATCCAGGGCCCGCCGCAGCGTTATCTCAGCTATGGACCGGGCCAGACGGTGACCGTGGAGCCGGGAATGGCGGGCGGCCCGGAAGGTGTGCGCCTCCGGCCCGCAGTTACGGGTGAGCTGGCGCCCGAAGTACAGCTGCAGGCAGAGGCTTATCTCTCGGATTGCCTTGCAGGGCACGAAGCAGCGCCCGCTGCCTGCCCCAATGCCGCCTATACCGCTTTCGGGCCGGAGCGGTACCGGAACCTGGAATGGAGCCTGGAGAAGGCGCCGCAGTACCGGATCGTTGGAACGCCCGAAACCGGACTCGCGGTGTATGCGACCGGTGGCAAGGCCCGTGCGGTGTATCAGGAGGACGTCAGCGGAGCAGGGCGCTGGGAGAACCGCATTGACCTGGTGAGCATCAGCTTCGGTTCGGAACTCGAACTGGCCGGGGACACCCCAGGGCTGGACTTCCGGCCCTGAACCCTTGCACTGAAGCGCACGCCATGGGGAACTTGAAGGAGGAGGTTCCCATGACGGACACACCAGAACACCTGAACAACCACCACCGGGACACACTGAACCAGATCCTGCGCCACCCCGTCTCCCACAACATCGAATGGAAGCGGGTCCGTTCACTGCTGGACACCGTCGCCGACACCACCCGTGAGCACAACGGTAAATACGAGGTGACCATCGCCGGCCAAACGGACTACCTGACTCCGCCGCGCGGCAAGGACATCGACGAACAGACCGTCGTGGACCTGCGCGAACTGCTGGAGCGCGCCGGATTCTCCCTCGAGGAATAACGGGCGCGCTCCGGCTGGTGTTACTTAACTTCCAGTTCGCCCATCCGTGACCATTCCTGGCCGTCGATGAGCGTATTGATGATGCGCGGGGTCTCGACCAGGGCGGGCTGCATGTCCTTCATGGCCTGCTGGAAGTGGTCGCTGTTGACGTGGGCAGCCGCGGCGTCGTCCTTGAACGCTTCCACGAGCACAAACTCGTTCGGATCTTCCAGGCTCCGGGACCAGTCGAACCAGAGGTTGCCGTCTTCCGCGCGGGTGGCAGCGGTGAAGGCCGGGGTGAGCTCGGGCCACCGATCGGTCCACTCAGGCTTGACCTTGAACTTAACGACGATGAAGATCATCTTTTTCTCCTGGTTTTCTGCGGTATTTCTGCGGTAATTGCCAACACAAAAGCCTATGCCCGCGGCGGACCGCCGTCACGCCGGCGGAAGTCCATCCCCGCGATGGGAGGATGGAAGCGTGGCTCATTTAGACGTATCCGGCATCGACTACTTCCTCTCCGACGGCAGGCAGCTGCTCAGCGGCGTCAGCTTCAAGGTGGGCGAGGGCCATAAAACGGCCCTGATCGGACCGAACGGCACGGGTAAGACCACTTTGCTGCGCATCATCGCCGAGGATATTAAGCCGGATGAGGGCACCGTTTCCCGGTCGGGGAACATGGGGATCATGCGCCAGTTCGTCGGCCAGGTCCGGGACGGGAGCACCGTGCGGGACCTGCTGGTCTCTGCCGCTCCGCCGGCCATCGCGGCCGCTGCCAGGGCCGTGGATGAGGCCGAAGAGGCCATGATGGAGAACGACGACGAGCCCACCCAGATGCGTTATGCCCAGGCCATTGCGGACTGGGGCGACGTAGGCGGCTACGAGCAGGAGACGGTCTGGGACGAAGTGACCACCGCCGCCCTGGGCATGCCCTTTGACGCTGCCCAGTACCGCCAGGCCAGCACGCTCTCCGGCGGTGAGCAGAAACGCCTGGTCCTGGAAGCGCTGTTCTCCGGACCTGACGAGCTGCTGCTGCTCGATGAGCCGGACAACTACCTGGACGTGCCAGGCAAGCGCTGGCTCGAGGCCAAGCTCGCCGAATCCAGAAACTCCGTCCTGTTCGTTTCCCACGACCGGGAGCTGCTCGCCAACGCTGCGACCCGCATCGTCACCCTTGAACCGGGGATCAACGGGGCGTCTGCCTGGATCCACGGCGGCGGATTCGGCAGCTACATCAAGGCCCGGGAAGACCGCAATGCACGCTTTGAAGAACTGCGCCGCCGCTGGGACGAGGAGCACGTAAAGCTCAAGGAACTCGTCAACATGTACAAGAACAAGGCGGCGTTCCGGTCCGACATGGCCAACCGGTACCACGCAGCCCAGACCCGGCTCGCCAAGTTCCTGGAAGCCGGACCGCCCGAAGCGCTGCCGATCGAGCAGAACGTCAAGATGCGGCTGCGCGGCGGCCGCACCGCCAAGCGCGCCGTCGTGGCCCAGAAGCTGGAGCTGACCGGCCTGATGAAGCCGTTCAGCACCGAAATCTGGTTTGGCGACCGGGTTGGCGTTCTGGGATCCAACGGCTCCGGCAAGTCACACTTCCTGCGCCTCCTGGCCCTCGGCGGCAGCGATCCGGACAAGGAACACGAGCCGGTTTCCGAGGTGGAGATCGCTCCGGTGCCCCATGAGGGTTCGGTCAAGCTCGGTGCCCGGATCCGTCCCGGCTTTTTCGCGCAGACCATGCTTCGCCCTGACCTGCTGGGCAAGACGCTGCTGGACATCCTGCACCGCGGCGACGAGCACCGCTCCGGCCTGGGCCGGGAGGCGGCTGCGGGGGCACTGGACCGCTACGGCCTGGCCTCCTCAGGGGAACAGAAGTACGACTCGCTCTCCGGCGGACAGCAGGCCCGCCTGCAGATCCTGCTGCTGGAACTCTCGGGTGCCACCCTGCTGCTGCTCGACGAACCGACGGACAACCTTGACCTGCACTCTGCCGAGGCGCTGGAGAAGGCCATCGAGGCATTCGAGGGAACCGTGCTGGCCGTGACGCACGACCGCTGGTTCGCCCGCAGCTTTGACCGGTTCCTGGTGTTCGGCTCCGACGGGCGCGTCTATGAGTCCGAAGAACCCGTCTGGGACGAAAAGCGGGTCGAACGGGCACGCTAGGCGCCACGCCGGACGGCATTTCCCTCCGGCGGCCCCGGGGCTCCAGAATGAGGGAGTGAACACGAAAACCCTGGACCGGGCCCTGCTGGCTGTCTTCGCCATCTTCGCCCTGAACGGCCTGATCTTTGCCAGCTGGGCAGCGCGGATCCCGGCAGCAGCGCAGGCCCTGGACATCGGCTCCGCCGGTGTAGGGCTGCTGCTCCTCTTCTCAGCCGTTGGATCAGTTGCGGCCCTTCCCCTGGCAGGTGCCCTGGCACAGCGGGTGGGGACAGCAAATGCCGTCCGCACCGGGGGACTGCTGGCATCCGCCGCTGCCCTTGTGATCGCTGCCGGGCTGGCCTGGGCATCGATTCCCCTCACAGCCGGCGGCCTGCTGCTCTTTGGCGCCGGAATCGGGTTGTGGGACGTTGCCATGAACCTGGAAGGGACAGAGGTTGAACGCGGGCTGAGGCGGACGCTGATGCCAAAGTTCCACGGAGCCTTCAGCGGCGGAGCCTTCATCGGAGCCATGATTGGCGCCGGGCTTTCCGCACTGGGAGTCAGCCTCCCAGTCCACCTGCTCGGAATTGTGGTGCTGGCAGTTGTGCTCGTAATCCTGGTGCCGAAGGCCTTCCTGCCGGATTCCCCGGAGATGCTGCACGCCCACGACGACGACGGCGCCCCCAAGCCCTCCAGCTTCGGAGCCTGGAAGGAAGGACGCACGCTGCTGATCGGCGTCGTTGTTCTAGGTGCCGCCCTCACTGAAGGTGCCGCCAACGACTGGGTGGCGAAGGCAACGGTGGATGGGCTGGACGCCTCTGAAACCGCTGGTGCGGTGATGTTCGGGACCTTCGTGGCAGCCATGACCGCTACGCGCTGGTTCGGCGCCAGGCTGATCGACCGGATGGGCCGGGTGCGGGCGCTTCGGCTGTGCATGGGCGCTTCACTGGCGGGTCTGATTCTCTTTGTGTTTGCGCCCAGCCTCTGGCTCGCCGGGATCGGCGTCATCCTGTGGGGGATTGGCGCCGCACTGGGCTTCCCTATGGGCATGTCCGCCGCCGGTGACGATCCGGCCCATGCTGCGGGCCGGGTTTCGGTTGTTTCCACCCTTGGCTACACGGCGTTCTTCGTCGGCCCTCCGCTGCTTGGTTTCCTTGGTGAGCAGTGGGGCCTGCGCAACGCGCTGCTGGTTGTGGGCGCGGCAATGCTCATGTCCATCCTTTTTGCGCCGGTCGCCGCCGAGCGGAAGCCGGAGGACCTGGGTACAGGGAATCCTGCCGCCTAGCGGGCAATTCCAGCCAAGTTCCTCCTCCCCGCACAGTTGCGGACTGAAGCTGTCCGGAAAAGGCCTATCCAGCGCGTCCGCTCAGTCCTAACCTGAGCGCATGTCCTTTCCCCCCAACAATTCTTCCCCGCTTAATCCTGTGTCCGAAGGCCGCAGGGATCCCCTGATCCAGGCCCGCGGCCTGACCAAGGTTTACAAGTCAAAGTCCGGTCCGGTGTATGCCCTGGACGGACTGGACATCGCAGTTCCCCAAGGCACCGTCAAAGCCCTGCTGGGTCCTAACGGAGCCGGCAAGACCACCGCGGTAAAGGTCCTGACCACCCTGATCAGACCCGATGCCGGCACAGCCGTGATCGACCGGTTCGATGTCCTGCAGCGTCCCAAGGACGTGCGCCGGATCATTGGCGTTTCCGGACAGTACTCGGCCGTGGATGAGAACCTGACCGGTATTGAGAATCTGCGCATGGTGGGCAGGCTCTACCACCTGCCGGCCCCGGCAGCCCGCCGCCGGGCGGCTGAGCTGATTGAACAGTTCGACCTGGCCGATGCCGGCAACCGCCCCGTCAAGGGGTACTCCGGCGGTATGCGGCGCCGGCTGGACCTCGCCGGTGCCCTGGTCAACGAACCCCGGGTGCTGTTCCTGGACGAACCGACCACAGGGCTGGACCCCCGCAGCCGGCTGGCGCTCTGGGATGTCATCAAATCCCTGGTTGCCGCCGGAACCACCCTGCTGCTGACCACCCAGTACCTGGAAGAAGCCGACCAGCTGGCAGACAGCGTCGCGGTGATCGACGGCGGCAAAGTCATCGCCGAGGGAACATCCGACCAGCTCAAGGCCATGATCGGCGGACACCGTGTGGCAGTGGCACTGGTTGAAGGATTCGACGCCGGTGTGGCCCGTGACGTGCTTGCCCGGTACGGCAGCGGAGAAGTCCAGACCGCCAGTGACGGACGCAGCCTGGAGGTGGCAGTGACTGAAGGTCCCTCGGCACTGCAGCACGTTCTGGCAGACCTGGCCGCTGCAGGCATCGAACTGCACGACGCCGGGATCCGCCGCCCCACCCTCGACGACGTGTTCCTCAAGCTCACCGGACACATGGCCGAAGCGGACCAGGAAAAAGCAGACGCAGGGAGCGCACAGTGACCGCCGCAGCCGGGGCCCTGGATCTGGCCCCCACCGAGGGATCCGCCATTGGACGCTGGGCTTCGGACGGCTGGACAGTCACCAAGCGGAACCTGATAAAGATCCGCCGCTCACCGGACATGCTCGCCTTCGCAGTGCTACAGCCCATCATGTTCGTCCTGCTGTTCAGCCAGGTCTACGGCGGATCCATCCAGGTTCAGGGAACGGATTACACCCAGTACCTGATGGCCGGGATTTTCGCCCAGACCGTGGTCTTCGGGTCCACCTTTTCCGGGTCCGCGATGGCCCAGGACCTCAAGGAAGGCATCATCGACAGGTTCCGCACCCTTCCCATGAGCCCGTCCGCCGTCCTGATCGGACGCACCAATTCCGACCTGGTGCTCAACACGATTTCGGTGACGATCATGATGGCCACGGGCCTGCTGGTGGGCTGGCGGGTCAACACGTCGTTTGCGAGCTTCCTCGCCGGCGTCGGACTGCTGCTGCTTTTCTCCTATGCCTTCAGCTGGGTCATGGCGCTGCTGGGCATGTCCGTCCGTTCACCGGAAGCGATCAACAACGCCTCGTTCATCATCCTGTTCCCCATCACGTTCATTTCCAACGCGTTCGTGCAGAGTTCCACCCTGCCCGAGCCGCTGCGGATCTTCGCTGAATGGAACCCTGTTTCGGCCCTGGTGCAGGCTGTGCGGCAGCTGTTCGGCAACCTGGGTTCGGCTCCGGTCCCAGACACGTGGCCCATGCAGCACGCAATTGCGACCGTGCTGATCGGATCTGCGGCCCTGCTTCTTGTTTTTGTTCCCCTTGCCGTGCGGAAGTTTGAGGCAGTGAGCTCACGGTAGGACCCCGCCCGCGAACGTAAGGAAACCCAATGATCGAGGCGCGCGAACTCGCCAAGCGGTACGGCGGCAAGACTGCCGTGGACGGGGTGAGCTTTTCGGTCCAGCCGGGAAGGGTGACCGGGTTCCTCGGGCCCAACGGTGCCGGAAAATCGACCACCATGCGGCTTATTGTCGGTCTGGACCATCCGACTTCAGGAACAGTGACGGTCAACGGGAAACCGTACGCCAGGCACCGGATGCCGCTGCACGAGGTCGGTGCGCTGCTGGAGGCAAAGGCCGTGCACCCGAGACGGTCGGCATACAACCATCTGCGCGCCCTGGCCGCGACCGAAGGCATTTCCACCAAACGCGTCAACGAGGTCATCGAGCTGACCGGCCTGGGTCCGGTGGCCAGGAAGCGGGTGGGCGGTTTCTCACTCGGTATGGGACAGCGCCTCGGCATTGCCGCGGCCCTGCTGGGGGACCCGCAGACCCTGATCCTGGATGAGCCGGTCAACGGCCTGGACCCGGAAGGCGTGAAGTGGGTGCGCTACCTGGTCAAGGGCCTCGCCGCCGAAGGCCGTACGGTGTTCATCTCCTCCCACCTGATGAGCGAGATGGCCGTCACGGCTGATCACCTGATCGTGATCGGCCGCGGCCGTATCCTGGCCGACGCGCCCATCGAGACAGTCCTCACCGGCGGCCAGGCCGAACGCGTCCTGGTGCGAACGGACGACGCCGACGGCCTGGCAGCCGCTGTAGCCGCTGCGGGGGTGGAAATACGCCGGGAGGCGGCGGACGAGGTGACGGTCCTCGGGCTGTCCGCCCGGAGCATCGCTGAGGCGGCCTTCGCCCGGGGGATCCTTATCACCGGCCTGATCCCGCAGCAGGAAACCCTTGAAGATGCCTACATGGAACTAACCGGCGGCGAGGTCGAATACCAGTCGCAGCAGATCGGCGCGCAGGCGTTCCCGGCCAACGAAGGACAAAGCGAATGAGCACAGCTGCAGCCCCTGGGTCCCGGTCACAGCGATCCTGGGCCGGCCGTCCGGTCACCTTTGGCCGTGTGCTGCGCTCTGAGTGGATCAAGACGGCGACCGTGCCTTCGACCGTCATCCTCCTGGCGGTGAGTTTCGCAGTGATGGTCGGCCTGGGTGCACTGGTCGCCTGGGGGATAGTCCAGCTGGCCAGCGATCCGGAGTCAGGCCCGCCCGAGGGAATCGGCCAGTCTCTGCAGACCGCTGCGTATGACGTTCCATCCGCGGGCCTTCCATTCGGTCAGCTGCTGATCGCTGCACTGGCGGTGGTGCTGATCGGGTCCGAATACACCACCGGAATGATCCGGTCCACCATGGTGGCGGTGCCCACCCGTATTCCCGCACTGCTGGCCAAGACGCTGGTGATAGCCGTCATCTCCTTCCTGGTCGGTGTGCTGGCGGCCTTCACCACCTATCTGCTGGCGCAGCCAATCCTTGGGGGCTCCGATTTGGACTTCGGTCTGGAAGCAGACGGGGTGCTGCCCTCCATCATCAACACAGGGACGGTCCTGGCCCTGATTGCCATCATGGGAGTGGGTATTGGCGCACTCCTGCGCAACACGGCCGGGGGAGTGGTGACCCTGGTGGGCGCGCTGTTTGTCCTGCCCATCATCGCCGGCCTGCTCACCGGCCTGGCGGACTGGGTGGAAGACGCCGCCCGTTTCCTGCCAAGCAGCGCCGCGGGCCAGCTGGTAGCCACGCAGGTCCAGCCCGGTCAGTTCAATCAGGTGGAGGGCGGACTGATCCTCGCGGGATGGGCAGTGGTGCTCCTGGCCGCGGCCATCCTCGTCCTCAGGAAGCGCGATGTTTAGGGCCTCATCCCCTTTGGCGTCAGGGAAATCCCTGAGTCATCCCTAAGGGGGACTCCTGAATTAGCCTGAATCATCCCTAGGAACGGTCCGCTGCAGCACATGGTGCGCATAGTGTGGAGTCACCCCCACGAATTTGTACGCTCCTAGATGAGGATCACCATGATCGAGGCACACGGCCTCTCCAAGCGCTACGGCAGCAAGACCGCGGTCGACAACGTTTCCTTTACTGTCGAACCCGGGAAAGTGACCGGGTTCCTGGGTCCGAACGGCGCCGGCAAGTCCACCACCATGCGGATGATTGTGGGACTTGACCGTCCCACTGCCGGAACCGTCACCATCAACGGCAAGCCCTATGCCAAGCACAAGGCTCCGCTCCACGAGGCAGGTGCGCTGCTGGACGCAAAGGCAGTGCACACCCGCCGGTCGGCCTACAACCACCTGCGGGCCATGGCCGCTACGCACGGCATCTCCAACAAGCGCGTCAACGAAGTCATTGAGCTAACCGGTCTGGAACCGGTTGCCAGGAAGCGCGTCGGCGGGTTCTCGCTGGGTATGGGCCAGCGCCTGGGCATCGCCGTTGCGCTGCTGGGGGACCCCAATACGCTGATCCTGGACGAGCCGGTCAACGGCCTGGATCCCGAGGGCGTGCTCTGGGTCAGGAATCTTGCCCGGGGGCTCGCTTCCGAGGGCCGGACGGTTTTCCTTTCCTCACACCTGATGAGTGAAATGGCTGTTACAGCGGATCACCTGATCGTGATTGGCCGCGGCCGCATCATCGCCAACGCGCCGATTCAGGACATCATCGACGGCGGCGGACGGCAGCGCACCCGGGTGCGCACCGACCACGCTGCGGACCTCCTGCCCGTCCTGGAAGGGCGGGGTGCTGAAATCACCCGCGTTGAAGACGGACTGTTTGAAGTCAGCGGCGCCGATTCACGGTCCATTGCCGAAATCGCGCTGGACCGCAGGATCCTGCTCACCGAACTGACGCCCATCCAGGTTTCCCTTGAGGACGCCTACATGGAACTCACCAGGGACGACGTCGAATACAAGTCACACGGATTTAGCCAGGAACCGGCTTCCGCCGAGCCTGTTGTGGAAGGAACCCGAGCATGAGCACCACATCCGCACCCGCGACCTCCCGCCGGGCGGTCCGCACTGACGGCAGCGGCGTCAACTTTGCCAGGGTCATGCGCTCGGAATGGATCAAGGTAACCACCCTGCCCTCCACCGTCATCCTGCTCTCCGTCACCCTCGTGGTCATGGTCGGCCTGGCCGCGCTGGTGGCTTGGAGCTGGGCCACAACCGCCCAGATGCTCGCGGATGATCCCAGCATGGGACCGGCCATGGGTGTTGGGAACGGCATGGACCTGCAGGCCATGGTCTATGACACCCCTGCATCGGGTGCGCTCTTCGGCCAGCTGCTGATCGCTGCCCTCGCCGTGGTCCTCGTGGCCTCCGAGTACAGCACCGGAATGATCCGCTCCACCATGGTGGCTGTTCCCACCCGCACGCCGGCGCTGCTCGCCAAGGCGATCATCACCGCACTCGTTGCCTTCGTCATCGGAGTCGCCGGAGCCTTTGCCAGTTTCCTGATCAGCCAGCCGCTGCTGGCACCGGAAAACCTGGACTTCGGCCTGGACGCTCCGTGGGTGCTGCCCAGCATCATCAACACCGGAACACTCCTGGCCGGCATCGCGATCATGGGTGTAGCCACCGGGTCGCTGCTTCGCAGCACAGCCGGCGGGGTCGTCACCATTATTGGCGTGCTGTTCGTGCTGCCGGTGATCATCCAGCTGATCTCCGGCCTGGCGGACTGGATTCCGGACGCCGCGCGGTTCCTGCCGAGCAGCGCCGGTTCCCAGCTGGTGGCAACGAATATTGCTGACGGCGCGCTGAACCAGCTCGAAGGCGGACTGGTCCTGGGCGGCTGGGCCGTCCTGCTCCTGATCGTGGCGCTGATCGTCACCAAGCGCCGCGACGTGTAGCACCCCCACACTTCGGTGAAGGCAGAAGCGGAAGAACGGCCGCGGACGCCTTCACCGAACACCTCCCGCAGGATCCCCCGGGCAGCACTGCCCGGGGGATCCTTTTTTGTGCGAGGCAGCGGTTACGCGCCCGCCGCCGGCTCTGGTTGAATCAGAGCATGTCTGACGCACTGGCTCACGTAAAAGACCTCGGCGATTATGTTGCCGCTTCACCCTCCAGCTTCCACGCGGCGCGCACCGCTGCAGACCGGCTTGCAGCTGCCGGATTCACGGAGCTGTCCGAGGACCAGGACTGGCCCGCAGCCCCCGGCCGGTACGTCGTGGTCCGTGACGGCGCGTTCATCGCCTGGATCGTTCCCGAAGGAGCCGCTGCCGGCACGGGGTTCAACATCTTCGGCACCCACACTGACTCGCCAACCTTCAAGCTCAAGCCTTCGCCGACTACCGGAAAGTTCGGCTGGCTGCAGGCCGGCGTGGAGGTTTACGGCGGACCGCTGCTGAACTCCTGGCTGGACCGTGAACTGGAGCTCGCCGGACGGCTGGTGACGCTCGACGGCGTCGAGCACCTGGTTGCCACCGGTCCGCTGCTGCGTTTCCCGCAGCTGGCCATTCACCTGGACCGCGCCGTGAACGAAGGCCTGAAGCTGGACAAGCAGCAGCACATGAACCCGGTGTGGGGTCTCGGTGACCCGTCTGCCGCTGACCTGCTGGGCCTGCTCGCCGCCAGCGCAGGCGTGGACCGCGGTGAAATCGGGGGGTACGACGTCGTTGCCGCCGACACCCAGCCCGCACGGGTGTTCGGCGCCGACAGTGAGTTCCTGGCCTCGGGGCGGCTGGACAACCTGTCATCCGTCCACGCCGGACTGCGCGCCCTGGAAGCTGCTGCGGAAACCAAGACCGCCGGATCCATTGCCGTCCTGGCCGCTTTCGACCATGAGGAAGTCGGCAGCGGATCGCGCTCCGGCGCGGCCGGCCCGTTCCTTGAAGACGTGCTGGCCCGGGTCAGCACGGGACTCGGAGCGGATGCAATGCAGGCACAGCGGGCCTTTACTGCTTCCTTCTGCATTTCTGCCGATGCCGGGCACGCGGTGCATCCCAACTATGCCGAACGGCACGACCCCGCCAACCGGCCTGTCCTGAACGGTGGGCCGCTGCTCAAGATCAACGCCAACCAGCGCTACACCACCGACGCTCCCGGGGCGGCGTACTGGGCAGGACTTTGCCGGGAGGCCGAAGTTCCCTACCAGGAATTCGTGTCCAACAACGCAATTCCCTGCGGTTCAACCATTGGCCCGCTCACGGCAACCCGGTTGGGAATCCGCACCATCGACGTCGGCATTCCGCTGCTTTCGATGCACTCCGCCCGCGAGATGGCCGGCGTGCAGGATCCTGCCTGGCTGTCCCGTGCCGCGGAAGTGTTCTTCGTCCGCTGACACAAGGGGTGCTGTCCACAGTGGCCGGGCGGTACGGAAAAATCGGATAGGATAGTGGAGTCTGTGCTGTCAGCTCCGGCTGGCAGGCTTTCGGCGTGAGGGGACTCCCCTCGCTGCGCCGGAGCAAAGACAACGCTAAAGAACCTCCTGTTACGGAAAGACCGTGACCGTATAGCCCAAAGGAGGTGGGTTCACAAATGCGTGCTTATGAACTGATGGTAATCATCGACCCCGAGGTCGAAGAGCGTACCGTGGAGCCTTCGCTCGACAAGTTCCTCAACGTTGTCCGCAACGAGGGTGGAACCATCGACAAGGTGGACATCTGGGGTCGTCGCCGCCTGGCCTACGACATCAAGAAGAAGTCCGAAGGCATCTACGCGGTGGTTAACTTCACCGCCAGCCCTGCAGCTGCTGCTGAGCTTGACCGCCAGCTTGGTCTCAACGAGACCATCCTGCGCACCAAGATCATCCGCCCCGAAGACCAGAAGGTTGTTGCCGAGTAATTTCGGTCCACCTTTTATTCGTCAACGAAAGGCCCGGGGAAACGGGCCGAGACACCAGGAGGCATAAATGGCAGGCGAGACAACGATCACCGTGGTCGGCAACCTGACGAATGATCCGGAACTCCGGTTCACCCCGTCCGGTTCAGCAGTGGCGAACTTCACCATTGCCTCGACGCCGCGCACCTTCGACCGGCAGTCCAACGAATGGAAGGACGGCGAAACGCTGTTCCTCCGTGCGTCGGTTTGGCGTGAAGCTGCGGAAAACGTCGCCGAGTCCCTGACCAAGGGAACCCGAGTCGTCTGCCAGGGCCGCCTGAAGTCACGTTCGTACGAGACCAAAGAGGGCGAAAAGCGTACCGTCATGGAGCTTGAGGTCGACGAAATCGGCCCCTCGCTTCGTTACGCGTCCGCGAAGGTCACCCGCACCCAGCGCTCCGGCGGTGGCGGCGGTGGCTTCGGCGGGAACGCCGGCGGCGGCTTCGGCGGCAACTCCAACTCCGGTTGGGGCGGCCAGCAGCAGCAGTCCGCACCTGCGGACGATCCCTGGGGTGCCCCTGCAGGCGGCAACTCAGGCGGCTGGGGAGCCGGCCCGGATTCCAACGATCCGCCCTTCTAAGCAATACCCCTGTGCCGCAAGGCACAACCTCTGACGGCAACCGCCGTCGAGCCCATCCCGTGGAATTGATCCACGGGCTCCACTAGACATAAGGAGCTCCACGATGGCTAAGGCTGAACTTCGCAAGCCCAAACCAAAGTCCAATCCCTTGAAGGCCGCTGACATCACTGTCATCGACTACAAGGACGTAGCATTGCTGCGCAAGTTCATTTCCGACCGCGGAAAGATCCGCGCTCGTCGCGTAACTGGCGTAACCGTGCAGGAACAGCGCAAGATCGCACAGGCAATCAAGAACGCCCGTGAAGTTGCACTCCTGCCTTACTCCGGCGCTGGCCGCGGCTAAAGGAAAGGAACCTAACTCATGGCAAAGCTCATTCTGACCCACGAAGTCACCGGTCTCGGTGCTGCAGGCGACGTTGTTGAGGTGAAGGACGGTTACGCACGTAACTACCTGGTACCCCGCGGCTTCGCTCTCACCTGGACCAAGGGTGGCGAGAAGCAGGTTGAGTCCATCAAGGCTGCCCGCGCTGCGCGCGAGCACGCTTCGCTGGAAGATGCCCAGAAGCAGGCTGCTGCACTCTCCGCCAAGCCGGTCAAGCTGACCGTCAAGGCCGGCGAGTCCGGACGCCTCTTCGGCACGGTCAAGCCCGCTGACGTTGCCGCTGCTGTTGAAGCTGCCGGCCTCGGCAGCATCGACAAGCGCAAGGTTGAACTGCCGACTCACATCAAGTCGGTTGGTTCTTTCCAGGCCAACGTCCGCCTGCACGACGACGTCGCTGCCGTCATCGACCTCGAGGTCGTTGCCAGCTAGTACGCCGCGCACTGCGTGATACACAGCGCCCCCCGCCGTTTCCGGCGGGGGGCGCTGTTGCGTTCGGCACACCTTTAGACCTGGTGAAGGACATTTTTCGGGTCTCATAATCCCAAGCGGGCTTACCAACACAAGTAGTCCCCAGTAGTTCACAGGTATGTGGATATCTGCTGTGGATAATGGTCTCCGTATGCCCATTCCCGTGATCTGTCAACCTGAAGGCTGTGGCTGAATGTTGGGGAAAATAGTTCGCTGTGCACAGGTGTGGACGGGTGTTTTGCCTAGTCAGAGCCATATTATGGCAGAAACTAATTTGTTATCCACAGCCTTATGCCCAGCCTGTGCACAAGACACGCCCACTTATGAACAGGCTATCCACAAGGCCTGTGGATAACTCGTTTGTTGAGGGGGCCTCACGGGGCTACGGTTGCGGTGGACTCCCTCATCGGCGCACCGGGAATGGTATCGGCGGGGGCACGGCGGGCAGAAGCCCCATTGTCAGTGCCGTCGGCTAGAACGTAGCCAGCCATACACACCTCCGGATCTGCCTGACGGGACCGGAGATAGAACGTTTTTTGGAAAGGGTGGCCCCGTGTCGCTTGCACATGCGGATTCCGCTGAATCAACCCGCACCTCTGATTTCGGCCGGACTCCGCCGCAGGATCTGGTCGCCGAGCAGTCGGTGCTGGGCGGCATGATGCTCTCCAAGGACGCGATCGCCGACTGCGTGGAAGTCCTCCGCGGCGTCGACTTCTACCGCCCGGCGCACGAAGCCATCTACGAAGCCATCATCGACCTTTACGGCCGCGGCGAGCCCGCCGACGCCGTGACGGTCTCCGATGAGCTCACCAAGCGCGGAGAAATCAGCCGCATCGGCGGCCCCGCGTACCTGCACACGCTCATCCAGTCGGTGCCCACCGCAGCCAACGCCGGCTTCTACGCCGAGATCGTCCGGGAGCGCGCAGTCCTCCGCCGCCTGGTTGATGCTGGCACCAAGATCGTGCAGCTTGGCTACTCCAATGACGGAGAAGTGGACGACCTGGTCAATGCGGCCCAGGCTGAGGTCTACGCCGTGGCTGAGCGCCGAACTGCGGAAGACTACGTACCGCTGAAGGACATTATTGAGGGAACGGTGGACGAAATTGAGTCCGCCGGCCACCGCGGTGAAGGCATGACCGGTGTGCCCACCGGTTTCTATGAACTGGACGAACTCACCCAGGGCCTGCACGGCGGCCAGATGATCGTCATTGCCGCCCGTCCCGCCGTCGGCAAGTCCACGTTCGCCTTGGACTTTGCGCGCTCCGCGGCCATCAAGCACAACATGACCACGGTCTTCTTCTCCCTGGAAATGGGCCGCAACGAAATCGCCATGCGCCTGCTCTCAGCCGAGGCCACAATTGGTCTGCAGGACCTGCGCAAGGGCACCATCAAGGATGAGCAGTGGGGCAAGATCGCCACCACAATGGGCCGCATGAACGATGCGCCGCTCTTCATCGACGACAGCCCGAACATGTCCCTGATGGAAATCCGCGCCAAGTGCCGTCGACTGAAGCAGCGGCATGACCTCAAGCTCGTGGTCCTGGACTACCTGCAGCTGATGTCCTCCGGCAAGCGCGTGGAGTCCCGCCAGCAGGAAGTCTCCGAGTTTTCCCGTGCACTGAAACTGCTGGCCAAGGAGCTTGAAGTTCCGGTAATCGCCCTCTCGCAGCTGAACCGTGGTTCTGAGCAGCGCACCGACAAGAAGCCCATGGTCTCCGACCTCCGTGAATCCGGCTCCATCGAGCAGGACGCCGACATGGTGATCCTGCTGCACCGTGAGGATATTTACGACAAGGAGTCCCCACGCGCCGGTGAGGCCGACGTGATCGTGGCCAAGCACCGTAACGGCCCCACGAAGACCATCGTGGTCGGCTTCCAGGGCCACTACTCGCGCTTCTCCAACATGGCGGTCGAGGGCGGCTCCGGCTTCTAGCCTGCACCGCCCGCGTACGCCTTCCCGTTTCCACCACCCCAGGAGCTCCCGTGCCCAAGTCCAAGCCCCGCAAGAAGGCCGTTTCCAAGAAGAAGCAGGCCCGCCGCGCCGAGCATGAGGTCAACGCCATGCTGCGCGGGGAGACCGCATACTTCAGCGACGAGGCAGAGGCACTGCTGGCCGGCCGCGGCTGGATCAGCGAAAGGGACCAGCCCGGGGGAGCCGACCAGGGCGATGCCTGGTACTGGATGCCGTCCCAGCTGCCGGCCTACCTGGAAGAGGGCGAACCGGTACCGACTTCCATCTACCCTTCGTCCGAGACCACGTTCGTCAGCCAGCTGGCAACACCGGACGGCTCCGTGCCGCCCGAGGCCCAGACTGAATATGCGTCCCTGGCGGAACTGGAGGCAGACCTTGACCGGCTGCAGGCGTACCGGGTTCCGGCTGACTCCTGGACGGCCCTGCCCGCCGGAGAGGACGAAACGCCGGCTGATCTCATCGACTCCATCAGCGAGGAGTGGGAACTGATCGCCGAGCTGATTCATTTCCCGTACAGCACTGATCAGGGTCCGCGGTCCTTCGCCGCGGTTGAGCAGGCGGTGCAGGACGGCCGTCTGACCGAATACGCCTACCGCTCCGTCCTGGCCGGCCGCGGAACGCCCGGAGCGTAGCGGGTCAGGAAGGCTCCGGCCGCGGGCGCGGATCTGACGGCCTGGCCCTAACATGGGCTTTTTCGCCCTGCGGCCCGAAAAGCGCCAGGAACTCGACGGCGTCCTGGCCTGCGTTCCCCATCCAGTGCGGAACCCTGGTGTCGAACTCAGCGGCTTCGCCCGCACCCAGGCTCAGTTCCGTGGCGCCCAGCACCAGGCGCAGCCGGCCGCTGAGAACATAAAGCCACTCGTAACCGTCATGCGCCTGCGGAGTAGGTGTGGCAGGCCTTTTCACCGCCGGAAGGATGTATTTGAAGGCACCGATCCCGCTGGCCTTCTCCGTTAGCGAGATCACTGTTGCGCCACGGTGACGCGTCGTACGCATATTGACCCGCGGGTCCCCGGTCCGCGGACCGCCCACCAGCTCATCCAGGGAAACGCCGTAGGCTCCGGCGAGGGGGAGCAGCAGCTCCAGCGTGGCCCGGCGCTGGCCGCTTTCCAGCCGGGAGAGTGTACTCAGCGAAATGCCGGTTGCCGAGGACACCGCAGTGAGGGTGTGCCCGCGTGAGGTACGCAGCGAACGCAGCCGTGGCCCGATCCCGTCCACGACTGTCCTTACGTCCTGGTTCATAAACCCGATCTTGCCATAACAGCAAAACCGGTTGTGTCCCCGGCGGCGGCGCAGAAAACTTGCAGGCAGGAGATCCGGCACCGGGCCGGAGGCAGGTTTTCGGAGGCAGATTGTGAAGGACGGGACTATGACCGGCAACGGGGGCGGCAAGGTGGATTACGACGTCGTTGTGGTGGGCGGTTCCGCCGCCGGGCTGAGCGGCGCACTGGCCCTGTCCCGGGCCAGGAGGAGGGTAGCGGTCGTGGATGCAGGCGAGCCGCGGAACGCCCCGGCGTCGGGTGTGCACAACTACCTGGGCAGGGAAGGTGCCTCTCCCGCAGAGCTGTATGCGGTGGGCCGCGGGGAGGTTGAGGGTTACGGAGGGACCATCGTGGACGGGACCGTGGAATCCGTCCTGCGTGCAGGGGACGGTTCCTTCAGGATTGGGCTGCAGGACGGCACTGTGCTGACCAGCCGGCGTGTCCTCGCCGCCAGTGGAGCGTCCGACGAACTGCCGGACATTCCGGGCCTGGCGGCGCACTGGGGCACGGATGTGCTGCACTGCCCGTATTGCCACGGATGGGAAGCCGGGGGGAAGCGGCTTGGCGTACTGGCCACGCACCTGGACACCGCGGTGCACCAGGCGCTGATGTGGCGGCAGTGGTGCGAAGACATTGTGCTTTTCCTCAACGATGCGGGTGAACCGGATACAGAGCAGTCCCGGCAGCT
This sequence comes from Arthrobacter sp. BL-252-APC-1A, assembly GCF_009696625.1. NCBI lineage: Bacteria > Bacillati > Actinomycetota > Actinomycetes > Micrococcales > Micrococcaceae > Arthrobacter > Arthrobacter sp. BL-252-APC-1A. The sequence continues at coordinate 277,599 of NZ_VULS01000005.1, forward strand.
GGCTGCCCGCGGCATCCGGGTTGTGGACGGTGCCGTTGCCGCAGTTGAGGGCGATGCCGGCCTGACCGGCGTGCGCCTGGCCTCCGGCAAGTTTGTGTCCCGGCAGGCACTGGTGGTGCTGACGCGGCTGCGCGCCCGGGCGGACTACCTCTCCGGAGTGGGTCTGGAAGCGGAGGAACAGCATTTTGGCGACCTCGCCGTCGGGACTGCCGTGGCAGCGGATTCCAGCGGCGTGACATCCGTCCCGGGGATCTTTGCCGCAGGAAACCTGACAGCCCCCATGACTCAGGTCATCGGTGCAGCGTCCGCAGGACTGGCTGCTGCCACCGCCATCAACGCGGAACTGATCGAAGAGGACACCTCCGCCGCTGTAGCTGCGGCCGCACAGCGCGGCGGAATCCTGCAGAGCTGAGGCTCGCGGGTGCTGCACGGCACGCGCGCTACGAGGCGCCGGGCCCCTGCGTGCCGTGCCCGGGCTGCGTACCCTGGGTATCCCGCGCAGCCTGGCGGGACGCGGCTGCTGCATCCTTGCTCGACGCCAGCTGCCACGGCACACTCGCCACCATGATTCCGGGCTCGAAGTGCAGGCGGGCCTTGATGCGCAGGGCCGTCTGGTTGTGTACCAGCTGTTCCCACCAGCGGCCGACGACGTACTCGGGGATGTAGACCACGAAGAGTTCGCGGGGGGAGGAGCGGCGTGCCTCACGCAGGTACGCCAGGACGGGAGACACAGTTTCGCGGTAAGGGGAGGAGAGCACCGTCAGGGGGACCGGGATGCGCAGCCGTTCCCAGTCCTCCACCGTCTTCTGGGTCTCTTCGGGATCCAGGTCGACAATGATGGCGTTGAGGCTGGAAGGACGCGAGGCCCGCGCGTACGCCAGGGCCCGGAGCACCGGCTTGTGGACTTTCGAGACCAGGATGACGGCGTTGACCCGGCTGGGCAGGGCGAGGGCCTCAGGGCTGTCTTCCACCTGCAGCTCCTCGGCCACAGCGGCATAGTGCCTGCGAATGCTGTCCATCACCACGTACAGGAATGCCATGGCTAGCAGGGCGATCCACGCACCATGCTCAAACTTGGTGACCACTACGATCACCAGCACCAGTGCCGTCATGCCAAAACCGCAGGAATTGATGATCCGGGACCGCTGCATTCGCCGGCGGACCTCCGGCTTGCGCTCAGTGCGCAGCTTCGCGGTCCAGTGCCGGATCATGCCCAGCTGGCTGGCCGTGAAGGAAACAAAGACCCCCACGATGTAGAGCTGGATCAGCCGCGTCACATCGGCGTTGAAGACCAGGATCAGCGCCAGGGCCGCCAGGCCGAGCACGATGATTCCGTTGCTGAAAGCCAGCCGGTCACCGCGGGTGCGCATTTGGCGGGGAAGATAGCCGTCCTTTGCCAGGACCGACGCCAGGATGGGGAAACCGTTGAAGGCAGTGTTTGAAGCAAATACCAGAATCAGCCCGGTGGCGGCAATCACCACGTAGAAGAAGAGAGACCCGTCACCAAAGACGGTCTCGGCCAGCTGGCTGATGACCGGATGCTGGATGTAGTCCTGCACAGGAACGCCGTTTTGAAGCAGCTGCGTTGCAGGATCCTGCACAAAATGGACCTTTGTGAGACTGGCCAGGGCCAGGATGCCGGCGAGCATGGCTGCCGCCAGGCCACCAAGGAGCAGCAGTGTGGTGGCGGCATTGCGGCTCTTGGGCTGGCGGAAGGTCGGAACCCCGTTACTGATCGCTTCCACGCCGGTAAGGGCGGCGGCTCCGGAGGAGAAAGCCCGCAGCAGCAGGAAGGCGCCGGCAAGGCCGGTGAGGCCGGCGTCGAGCCCCGCTTCCGGCCGCAGCTCAAACCCCGCCGAGGGCGCCTGTGCCAAGCTGCCGGTTGCGGCCTGGAACAATCCAACGGCACACATTCCCAGTACCGAGACCAGGAAGAGATATGTGGGAACAGCGAAAAGGGAACCGGCTTCCTTCACGCCCCGGAGGTTGACCAGCATCAGGATGATCACCCCGGCTGCCGCCAGCAGGCCCTGCTGTCCGTGGAGAACCGGCACTGCGGTGACCAGGTACTGCGCTGCGGAGGACATCGAGACTGCGACGGTGAGCACGTAGTCCACCAGCAGGGCCGAGCCAACCGTCAGTCCGGCGCGGCGGCCCAGGTTCTCGCTGGCGATCTCGTAATCGCCGCCGCCGGACGGGTAGGCGTGGACGTTCTGGCGGTAGGAGGCAACGACGGTGAGCAGAACCACAATGACTGCAAGGCCCACCCAGGGGGAGAGCGTCACGGCGGCGACCCCGGCCAAAGCCAGCGTCAGGAGGATTTCGTCCGGAGCGTACGCTGCCGAGGACAGTGCGTCCGAGGCATAGACCGGCAGGGCAACACGTTTGCGGAGCAGGGTGCGGGAGAGCTGCTCGTTGCCGTATGGACGCCCCACCAGAATGCGCTTGAGCGCATTGAAGAATGTGAGCACGAGGACAAACCATAGACCGCTTGCAGAACCAAGTCCAGACGCTCAGAAACCGCGTGGAGAACCCCCTGTGGCCAACTGCACATCAGGCCGCTGGATCAGCATTATCATGCCGATCGCGCGGACGATGCCGGGCCGATCACGAAGGTCTCGATTTGATATCGATTTGGGTCTCTCCTAACGTAGTTGCGAGCCCGAATGAAGGGCGGTCGCCGGTTCCCATCAAGCTGAATGATCCGGCCGGCAGGCACCCAATCCGAGAGGTGCTGCCGAAAAGAAATTGCACTGTGCCCCACGCCACCGCACGTCGCCGCTGTGGGAGCACTGATCCTGACCTCTAACAGTCGGGGGCAGGCGACGGCGTTAGGAAGCCCGGGGACGGGCAGAGCGCAGGTGGGTCCCAGGAGCACAAACAGCTAATGAAGAACTCGAAGATCACCCGTAACGTTCGCCGCGGACTTGCCGCCGTAGCCATCACCGGTGCCGGCGCTGCCGGCCTCGCCGGCCTGGCAGCTCCTGCCAACGCAGCCTCCACGGACTGGGACGCGCTGGCACAGTGTGAAAGCGGCGGAAACTGGGGAATCAACACCGGTAACGGATTCTCCGGCGGCCTGCAGTTCACGCCCAGCACCTGGGCAGCCTTCGGCGGCACCGGCGACCCCGCCAACGCCAGCCGTGAACAGCAGATTGCCGTAGCCGAGCGCGTGCTGGCCGAACAGGGCCCCGGCGCCTGGCCTGCCTGCACCGCCAAGCTGGGCATGACCGGTGCCACCGCCAACCCCCAGGCTGCCGCCCCGGTTGAGCAGGCACCCGTAACCGAAACCCCGGTACAGACCTACTCGGCTCCGGTCGAGGCTCCGGCTCCGGCTCCGGTTGAGGCTCCGGCTCCGACCTACACCGCTCCGGTTGAAGCCGCAGCACCGGTAGAGGTGCCGGCTACCTCGCAGGGCCCGGCCGCCGCGGTTCCGGCCCCTGCAGTGAGCGGTGAGACCTACACCGTCCAGGCAGGCGACACCCTGTCCGCCATCGCCGAGAAGCTCGGCATCGAAGGCGGCTGGCAGGCTCTGTACGCAGCCAACACCGGCTCCGTCATCCACCCGGATCTGATCCTGACCGGACAGACCCTGCAGCTGCCTGCCTAATCGGTAAAAAGCAGCGAAAAACGGCCGGACACCCACGGGTGTCCGGCCGTTTTGTGCTATTCCCGCTCTAGCCCCCTGCAATGGACTGCAGGATCATCACCTCGGAGCCGGGGCCCACTGCACTGTGCTGACGGTCCAGCCCGCGGATGTCTTCGCCGTCCACGTAAATATTCACGAACCGGCGTACGGTTCCGGTCTCGTCCCGGATGCGCCGTTCCAGGACGGGGAACTTCTCTCCCAGTCCGTCCAAAAGGGAACCAACAGTCAAACCTGCTGTACCCGGAACGCTTAACTCCCGGGTCCCGCCTGCTGCGGGGGCAAGAACGTCCGGCAGCAGGATGCGGACTCCGGCGCCGGTCACGGTTCCGGACTCCCAAGCTGCGCAGCGCGGACACACAGCACGTCCGGCAGATTCGATGCCACAAGGGTGAAAGTCCCGCCCTCATCAGCACTGGCATAGACGTCACCTGCACGGGTTCCGAAGTACACCCCTACAGGTTCAGACGTATCGAGTGCAGCGGCATCGCGCAGCACTGCGTTGTATTCAGACTGCGGCAAGCCGGAATCCAGCCGGGTCCACGTACCGCCCCCGTCCGTACTCCGGTATACAGCCAGTTCCCCGTCCGGCGGGATCCGCTCCCCGTCGGCAACGAGCGGGATGGTCCACACCGTGCCCGAAGTGCGGGGGTGGGCCAGCATCACGAATCCAAAGTCGGCGGGAAGCCCTTCGGCTATTGAGACCCAGGTATCCCCGGAGTCGTCGCTGCGGTACACGCCATGGTGGTTCTGGGCATACAGGCGTGACGGGTCCCCGGCATCGCGGGCCACCTTGTGGACGCACTGGCCGAATTCCGGGTCCGGGTCCGGCAGGAAGTACGCGGAAATCCCCCGGTTGCGGGCAGCCCAGCTGTCTCCGCCGTCATCCGAGCGGTAGACGCCCCCGGAACTGATTGCCACATGCACGGTCTCATCCGCAGGGCTGGGGAGGACAGTATGGGCAGCGGCTCCGCCGTAGCCCTCGCCCCAGTCCGGCCGGTGCGGATGGTTCCACAGCGCCTGGTTAAGTTCGAAACTGGTACCGCCGTCCGTGGACTTCCACACCGAGATCGGTTCGCAGCCGGCCCAAACAACATCCGGACGGTCCGCGGAATCCGGCTGCAGCTGCCAGATCCGGCCCAGGGAGTCCCCGGAGCCGGGAGGAAAAGTAATGGCACCCGCCTCGGGTTCAGTCCACGTTTCACCCAGATCATCCGACATCACCACCGTTGGTCCCCAGTGGGGGGGACAACAGCCCTGCCAGGATCCGCGGCGGAGAGTGCCGGCTGTCCAGTGCCACGCTGGCTACCTCGTTCATGAGGAAATAGGGACCGCTGAGCAGCCAGTCAGTCCGGTCATTGCTCCTCGCCAGCCACAGGCCCTTGCGCGTGCCGACGGCAAGGACGGTGTCCGTGGTCTGTGTCATGGCAGACATTGGACCACCCGGTGCGCAGCGGGACAAGGGGACTTTGAAAGAAGGGGACTTCCACAGCCGCACGGTGCCCGCCCGCAGCCGGATGGAAATTGTGCGGCAGGTGGGCTAAGGATGGAGGAATGGTCCCAGCACTACCTGTGAGCAACACGTGATTTATATAGACCCGCCGCTCTGGCCTGCCCACGGCACGCACTTCTCCCACCTGGTCTCGGACACCTCGCTGGAGGAACTGCACGAGTTCGCGGCCGCCTCCGGCATTCCGCTCCGGGCCTTCGATCATGACCACTACGACGTACCTCTCCGACGGTATGAAGACCTGGTTGCCTCAGGAGCGAAGCCCGTCGACGGGGGCACCCTGGTTCGTGCCTTGATCACCGGCGGCCTGCGGATCCCTGCGCGTGAACGCGCCGCATCCCTGGTCCACCCGCTGCGCGGGCGCTGGGACACACTGGTACCCGGAGCGGAGGACCTTGGTGCAGAGCTGTTGAACCGGTGGGGTGAACCCCACCGCCGTTATCACGACCGGCGCCACCTGCTGCAGGTGCTTGAGGCGCTGCACAGTCTGGGCTGCGCAGAGCGTCCGGTGCTGCTCGCGGCCTGGTTCCATGACGCGGTATACGACGGCGTTCCCGGCTCTGATGAGGAAGCCTCGGCGGTGCTGGCCGAAGAGCTGCTGCCCCCGGCCGGGGTGCCGGACGCCGAGACCGCGGAAGTCTCCCGGCTGGTCCGCCTGACCGCGGCTCACAATCCGGCTGATGGGGATGAATACGGAAAACTGCTCTGTGACGCCGACTTGGCAGTGCTCGGCAGGGACCGCGCCGCCTATGACCGGTATGCCGCAGATGTGCGGCAGGAATACCGCCACGTGGACGACAACACGTTCCGGGCAGGACGCAGTGCTGTGTTGGAATCCCTGCTGGACCGGGGGAAGGGACTGTTCCGCACAGCCCGGGGCGAAGAGCTTTGGGGCACCGCCGCACGGGCCAACCTGGCCCGCGAACTGGCCTCGCTCGCGGACCGCCGCGCTGACGCCGATCCAGAAAACGGCGTCAGGCCCGCCCGTGGCTGAAGCCGTCGAATTCTCCGGGCACCGGAGGGGGAGCCCGGGGTACCGCGGTGTCCTGGTAGGGCTCGCCGCGGCCGGGATGGCGACTTTCGCACAGCTTTATTCAGTTCAGGGCCTGCTGCCGCAGCTTGCCGGAGACTTCGGCGTCAGCGCCGCCACGGCTGCCCTCAGCGTCTCTGCGGCAACGCTGGGCCTTGCCGTCGCCGTCATACCCTGGTCTGCGGCCGCCGACCGGTTCGGGCGGCTGCCGGTAATGCGCACGGCCATTATTGCTGCCGTCATTCTGGGTCTCCTGGTGCCGCTGGCCACGGACTTCTCCGTACTGCTGGCCCTGAGGTTTGCTGAGGGAGCCGCGCTTGGCGGAATCCCGGCTGTTGCCCTGGCCTACTTGAGCGAGGAAGTCAGCCCGGCACACGCAGCCGTCGCCGCAGGCACCTATGTCTCAGGAACCACCGTTGGCGGGCTGGCTGGACGCATCCTGGCAGCACCGCTGGGTGAATATTCCAATTGGCGCATAGGTGTTGCGGCGGTGAGCCTGCTCGCCGCCGTAGCCGCCGTCGTTTTTATGCTTTCGGCTCCGAAACAGCGCGGCTACGTTCCGCAGCGCAGGGCCGACGGCGGTGCCTCACTGGCTGCCCGCCTCGCCGGAAACCTGCGTTCAGGCCGCCAGTTGGTGCTCTATGCCCAGGCGTTCCTGCTGATGGGCGGATTCGTCGCGGTCTATAACTACCTGGGCTTCCGGCTGGAACTCGCGCCTTTCAACCTGCCTCAGTCCCTCGCCAGCTCCCTGTTCCTGGCGTATCTGGCCGGAACCTGGTCTTCCCGCATCGCAGGGCGGGCCGCCGGCCGGGTACCGGGCGGACGGCGGACGGTGCTGCTGGCCGGCACGGGCGTGATGGCTGCGGGACTTGCCCTGACACAGCTGCAGTCGCTGCCCGCGGTCATCATCGGACTGGTGGTTTTCACCGGCGGTTTCTTCGGTGCGCATGCCGTGGCCTCAGGGTGGGTGCCGGTTATGGCCGCAGGCGGGCGGGCACAGGCCTCCTCGCTGTACAACCTGGCGTATTACGCCGGATCCAGTCTGCTGGGTTGGCTGGCCGGATTCTTCTTCCAGGGAGCAGGCTGGCCCGGCCTGGCCGGTTTCGTTCTTGTCCTGCTGGCTGTCGCAGCTGCTTTGGCCGCGACGCTGCCCGGGCTGAGGCAGCAGGGGAACACGGGTACCGGCCGTAGGCTGGAACCGTGAACACCGGGACACCCGCAGCGAAAAACCGCAGCCTGGGGCAGCAAATCCTGGCACTGGCCCTGCCGGCCCTGGGTGCCCTGATTGCCGAGCCGCTGTTCCTGCTCGCCGATGCTGCCATTGTTGGCCATCTTGGCGTCAACCAGCTCGCCGGCGTCGGACTCGCTTCCACCGTGCTTCAGACAGCGGTTGGACTGATGGTCTTCCTCGCCTACTCGACCACGGGAACGGTAGCCCGGTTCCTGGGCGGCAACCGGCTCCGCGAAGCCGTCGCCGCCGGCAGGGACGGCATTGCGCTGGCAATCCTCCTCGGGGCGGGACTCTCCGCCGCCGGAATCCTGCTGGCGCCCTGGATCGCATCGGTTCTCGGAGCCGAAGGGGAAGTGCACCAGTACGCAGTGGATTATCTGCGCTGGTCCATGCCCGGCCTGACCGCCATGCTGGTGGTGCTGGCCGCTACCGGTGTGCTGCGCGGGCTGCAGGACACCAGGACCCCGCTCGTGATCGCCGTGGCAGGTTTCAGCATCAACATCGCCCTGAATTTCCTGCTGGTCTACGGGTTCAGCCTTTCGGTGACCGGTGCGGCACTCGGCACCAGCATCAGCCAGTGGGGCATGGCCGCCGCCTATCTGGTCATGGTTGCGCGGATGGCCCGCCGGGAGGGGGTCTCCCTGCGGCCAACCGGTGCCGGGATTAGGGCAGGCGTCCACGTTGGATCATGGCTGATGCTGCGCACAGCGAGCCTGCGGGCAGCCGTACTGGCCGCCGTCGTAGTGGCCACTGCCCAAGGTCCCGTGTCCCTGGCAGCACACCAGCTCGTGATGACCTTCTTTACCTTCCTGGCTTTTGCCCTGGACGCCCTGGCCATCGCGGCGCAGGCCATGATCGGCAAGGAGCTGGGTGCCGGAAACCGGACAATGGCCCGGGACCTGACGCGGAAGATGTCCGCGTGGGGTGTTGGGTTCGGCGTCATAACCGGCGTTCTGCTGGCCCTGGCGGCTCCGTTCGTCGGCTGGATCTTCACGCCGGACCCCGGTGTGCAGCAGGCTCTGACAGCCGGGCTCTGGGTCCTGGCCGCCGCGCAGCCGGTCTGCGGACTGGTCTTCGTTCTGGACGGCGTGCTCATCGGTGCCGGGGATGCGAAATACCTGGCACTGACCGGCGTGCTGAACCTGCTTGCCTACCTGCCCCTGCTCTGGTGGGTGCATGTGTCCGGGCTGGAGGGAGGCAGCGGGATCGCCTGGCTGTGGGCGGCGTTCGGGCTGGGATATATGGCAGCGCGAGCGGTGACTTTGTCCCTCCGCGCCCGCGGCGATGCCTGGATGATCACGGGTTCTGCACCTGTATTGCGGAAGGACTAAGCTAAGGAGCGGCCGAACCGGCCCCCAAGCAACCTGAAAGCGGAGGCTCACCGTGGGCGCACCCCACCCCAAGGCACCCTGGGTTCCGATTCTTCTCCGTTCCGCGATTGCCGCGGTGTACGGAGGAGTGACCATTTTTTGGCAGGAACCCACACTTTCCGTGCTCGCCCTGGCGGGCGGACTGTACCTTCTCCTGACGGGCGTCAGCCTGTGGCGCATGTCGGCGCTGGCCAGGTCCTGCAACGTTCCGCAGGTCCCTGCGGCGCTGCTTGTCTCAGCGGCAGTGTATGCCGTAGCCGGCGTGGTGACAGCGGTTGTCCAGTCGGCCACTGTGTTCGCGTTCGTGGCCGGAGCTGCCCTGCTGGTGGGCGGACTCATCGAATTCGCCTTCTGGTTCCGTGTCCGCAAGGCCTTCGCTCCTGCGCGTGACTGGCTCATCACCGGTGCTGCAGCAATTGGCGCAGCCGTGCTGATGCCGGTCTTCCTTTCGCTTGCGGAAAGCAGCCACATCCGTGCCCTGCTGGGCGTCAGCGGCGGCTCCGCCGTCATCATCGCCGTCGTCCTGGCCATCTCCGGACTGGGGCTGCGCCATGACGCCAGCCTGGCGCCGGAGAGCAAGGACGCACGGCAGGCCGTAAACTAGTAGCATCCGCGGCTTCTACCTCAGGTAGAAGACCGCCCAGCCGACAACGCAGGAGGACAGATAGTGGCGAAGAGCCAGCCCGGTGGGACGCAGAAACGGAATTCCGTGAAGGCCCCGCTGGTTTTCTCCGCAGTCCTGGCAGTCATTGCCGGCATCACCACCATGATCTTCGCCACCGGCGGAGCTACCAAGGAGCTGAGGCTGGACCTCGGACTCACGGCGGCCGGGATTGCGTTCATCGCATCGCTGCTGATTTCCTCGCTCCTGCTGATGACCGAGAAGCCAAACCCGGACCACCTCAGCGAAGGTTCGGGTGTGAACCGTGCTTCGGCGAAGATCCCCGGCGGAGCCGGCAGTGTTGGAGCCCCTGCCCGCAGGCAGGAAACCTCCGAAGACGGCGAATCCACGCCGGGCGATTCCCGGGACGGCAACGCCTAACCTGCCCGCACTGCTGCTGAGGCGCGTTAGCGGGTCCGGCGTTTTTTGCGCTGCGGTTTTTTCTGCTGTCCCGTTTTTCCTGCCGGTGCGGCCACCGGCTGTGGTTCCAGGGAACCAGCCGGTTCACTGAGCAGCTGCTGCAGGTCCGTTTCTTCTGCCGCTTCCAGCGCGGAAACCGGCGCTGGACCCGGCTGGTCGTCCCCGTCCCGGACCGGAAGGGACTCCATCCGGTGAAGCAGCAGCGCTGCACCGGCAGCCGCGGCCGCCATGGCGCTGGCCAGCGTAGCCAGAGCGTTCAGGTACAGCCAGAGGAACATAAGCACAGGCGGGACCGACGGCGGCATCTGCAGCAGTCCGAACGCTGACAAGAGCCAGAAAAGCGCACAGATTCCCAATACGGACCAGGCAGTGCGCGGGGGCAGGGCAGAACGCAGTTTTTGCTCCATATGAGGGCTCCTGGAGGCTTGGGGTGCCGTACTGCTCGACCCATCAATTCTAGGTTTTCCCTACCGCCCGTATACCCTCCGGCGGCCCAATGCCCTCCCTGCCGTGCACATTTGATGCCGGTTAGCTGTGACCTCCTGCATTCCGGCCCGGGAGCTGTGCGGCGTTTCTCCCGGGCCGGACGCGGATTCCTAGCGGGTACTGCGGCGCCGGCTCAGACCGATGCCGGCGGCGCCGCCTGCCAGCAGGACGCCGGCCGCTGACAGCAGCGCCATCATTGAACCGCCATCGGCGCCGGTGACGGCGAGGTTACCGGGAGTCCGGGACACTGCGGCGACTTGGAGCGCGGTGACCGTTACGGTGGCTGTGGCCGGGGCCGAACCCACGCCGTCGAGTTCCTGGACAGCCGTGACGGTGAACTCTCCGGGTGCCCAGGTTCCTACGTCGATGCTCCAGGTTCCGTCGTCGCTGACGACCGTGGCGGGGCTTTCACTGCCAATGCCCAGGGTCAGGGACGCTCCGGCAATTCCGGTTCCGGAAATGGTCCGCGGGGCTGACGCCTCAGTGAAAACCTCCCCATTACGCAGGGACGTGATCGCCGGTGCCGGGTGCAGCACGGTGAAGGCGGCGGTTGCCGTGTCGGAGGCGGTCTTGCCCTGGATGCCGGACTGCACAGCGGCCAGCGTGTAATTGCCCGGAACAAGGGGTTCGCTCAGTTCAGCGGAGAAGGCACCTGTGGGATCAGCTGTGGCAGTCAGCTCCTGCGGATCCCCGGCGGCCAGGACCTGGGCTGCACCGGCGCCCGCAGCAGGTACAAGTTCAATGTCCACAGTGGCACCGGGTTCAGCGGTGCCCTCAACGAAGCTCACGGCCCCGACGGGCGAAGAACCGTCAGCGGGGGAGAGCAGGATGGGAGCATGCAGGGCTGAGTATCGGGTCACGAGGTTGTACTCGGTGGTCCTGGACTCGTTGAAGCCGATCGCTGCCGTGAGGCTGAATCGGGTGCTGTCCCCGTCGCCGACAGTCCGCGGGATCTTCATGGACCACGTGCCGTCAGCGGCAACCGGGATTTCGCTGCCCCCGCCCGGGAGGGAAACCCGCACCACGGAGCCTGCGGGAGCAGTCCCGGTGAGCACCTGGTCGGTGTAGACGGTATCGCCGTCCTGAACGCGGAGCGTGGGTGCCTCTACGAATGCGGCAACCGTGTAGCCAGGGGTGTAGGCCAGGGCAGAGGTAAGGTCTGAGGCACCCACTGCGTCGATGACTCCGTCGCTGTCGGTATCGAAGCCTGCACTGACCACTCCCAGTGCCGTGCTGCCGGCAATGACGGGTCCGCCGGAGTCGCCGGGAGAAGCCGCAAGGTCTGAAATGAAACCAATGACGGCCCGGATGTCCTCCTCGTCGGGTCCGTTGTTGTGGCCGGCAACCATAAAGATGCCCAGCTCGGTCACCGTCCCGCACTTCCATCCGGTGGTGAGGCCGGAGCGGCAGACCGGCTGCCCGACGACGGCGGTGCCCACACCGGTGATGCGGGTTGTGGTTTCGGACAGGCCTTCGCTGTCCCACTGGGTGACTTCCGGAACCAAGTCCAGGTCCTCGTTGATGGAATTGATGACAGCGACGTCGGTGCCGAAGGTAGCAGGGTCCGGATTGTCCGGATTGACCGGGGTGTTGCCCGGCCCGCCGAAGACCGACGTGCCGAAGGTGCCCAGCGCGGTGGTGGGTGCCTCGCCGGCGTCCGGTGCGAGGAGGGTTTGTGCCACAGTGCCGTCGCCGGTAGAGTGCCCCGCGGTGATTACTGCCGGGTTCCCTGCCGGGTCCCAGCCGTTGAAGCCGATGGAGCAGCTGGCGTACATCCCCGGCCCGGCCTCGCCGTAGTAGCCTTGTCCGCCAAACACCTCTTCGGCCAGCGGCTTTCCGGCACCGGCTGACTCTTCCACCGTGACGTTGGTGTAGGAGGAAGCGAAATCTGCAGGCGTTGCCGTGGGTGCTGAGGCCATCCTGAGGTTGGACTCATCCGTCTGCCGGGGTTCCTCGGGGCTTGCAACCTTGATGGTGAAGCCGTGGGCGTCAAGGGCTACGGACTGTAGTCCCTGCACGCCGACGGCAGAAATGTAGTCGCGGGCCAGGGCCGCGAGGTCCGAAGCGGCCTGTGCAGGCTTCGGGGCGTCCGTGGCGGGAGGAATGGTGTTTTCCTGGGCAGCAGGAGCCTCGACGGATTCCTGCGCATCGGGCGGGGTGGAATCGGGAGCGGGCTCGGTGATCTCGTCTGCGGGTCCGGTCTCATCACTGGGGCCGTCCGCAGGTGCCAGAAGGCGGGCACCCAGCTCCTGTGCCAGGAGTTCGAGGTCCGGGCCGGAGCCATAAACCAGAATCTCGCCGTTACGCAGTTCCAGTCCGGCGAAACCTTCTGTCGTCTCCAGCTGCGGCAGGGCTGCGGCTGCACGCTGCCCGGCTTCACCGGCGGCCTGAAACTCTTGTTCATTAATGCCCAGGTCGCGCTGCAGGGCTTCGGCGAGGCCGGGAGGAAGGGCTCCGGCGGTACTTTCCGTGACCGCAGGCGGCGCAGTCTCCCCCGGGAGGCCTCCTCCGGGACTGGCCTGGGCAGGCGCTCCCACCAGGAACCCTCCTGCGGCCAGGGCGGCAGTTGCTGCTACAGCCCGGACCGGTACGGGCAGGGCCCGCGCTGATCTCGTTATCAAAATTAACCCCCAATAGGCGTAACCCAGCCCTGCCCTTCCGGGGCATGCCAAAGCGCACATGCACTAAAGACTCGAGACTGGAAACTGGACCGGACAACCCGGAATGCCCCGGAGCCTAACCGGCAATGCGAGGCAGGGCAATTGAAAAGGCTACTTGTTTTTAGTCGTGGACTCCGCGGATGCCAGCCGGCGCCGATAGGCACGGACATGCTCGCGGTTGCCGCAGTTGCCGGTGTCGCAGTAACGCCTGGACCGGTTGCGGGAAAGATCGACGACGGCGCTGCGGCAATCCGGTGCCGCGCAGGTCCGGAGCCTGCCAAGTTCACCGGCACGGACAACATCAGCCAGGGCCATGGCAGCTTCGGTGGCCATCCGGTCGGCGAGTTCAGCTTCCGGCGGCGTGCAGTGCAGGTGCCAGTCCCATCCGTCGTGCCGGACCAGCTGCGGCAGGGCCCTGGAGGCCGACAGCAGGCGGTTGATCCCGTGCACCAGATCGTCCTCCCCGGCAGTCCACAGGGCGGCAAGGTCTGCCCTGAGCTCCAGAACTGCCCGCAGCTCGGCCGGGGTATGCGTCCGGGATCCGGAGAAGCGCTCCCGCAGCAGGAATTCCGTCAGGCCCGCGTCGTCAACCAGCGGGTCGGGCTCCTCATAACCGGTGTTGACCAGCGCCACGGCACTGGCCAAAGCCATCTCGGTGTCATAAGTGAAAACCATCTTGACTCCTGACATTGCCGACCATAATGTCACTAGCATAGGCCTAGATAGCTCGTGACACGTCCACGGGGAGCCGGGCCCGTTTCCTTGAAAGGTCAGTCCATGGCAAAGCCCGTCTCCGCAGCCGCCGGAAAAGCCCGCATCCGGTCTGCCGGCGCCTCCGGCATCCTGATTGCTCTCCTGTCCTCCTCGGTCTTCGGCCTCTCCGGCTCCTTCGCGAAATCACTGATGGAGGCCGGATGGACTCCGGCTACCGCCGTGGCCTTCCGCATGGGCGGGGCCGCTGCCGTACTCCTGATCCCCGCATTGATCGCCCTGCATGGGCGCTGGTACCAGGTCCGCCAGAACTGGAAGACCATTGGACTCTTCGGGCTGGTGGGCGTGGCCGGCTGCCAGTTCTTCTACTTCAACGCCGTTGAGCGGCTTTCGGTGGGGGTGGCGCTGCTGCTCGAGTTCCTGGCACCGGTGCTGATGGTGCTGTGGATGTGGCTGCGGACCCGCCGCCGGCCCGGAGCGGCCACGATCGCCGGTGCTGCCGCCGCCGTCGCAGGGCTGGTGCTGGTGCTTGACCTCGGCGGAGACATTCGGGTGGATCCTCTGGGTATCGCGTGGGGCCTGGCAGCCGCTGTCTGCCTGGCGATGTACTTCTTCATCACCGCCAAGCAGAATGACACCCTCCCGCCGCTGGTGCTCACCACCGGCGGGCTGCTGGTAGGTGCGGCCACGATGGTCCTGTTGGGACTGACCGGGCTTCTGCCGGTTGGATTCAGCACGGACGACGTCGAACTGGCCGGCTGGGTGACGCGCTGGTGGGTTCCCCTCGTCGGACTTGTACTGCTTTCCACGGTCCTCGCGTACGTCACCGGCATCATCGCGGCGCGTGCCCTGGGCCCCCGCGTGGCGTCCTTCGTATCCCTCACGGAAGTCCTCTTCGCCGTCCTCTGGGCCTGGCTGCTGCTCTCGGAGCTGCCGCGGACAGTGCAGCTGGTCGGCGGAGCACTGATTGTTGCAGGACTGGTACTGGTCCGTTCGGACCGGAAAACCGATCTGCCGGACGTTTCCGGCGAAGCGGTGCCCGAACCTGCTGTCAGCCGAATCGCGGGCGAGCGGGCCCAGTAGCTGGCGTTTCGGGTAGGCTCACCGGCAAAAGACTGACACAACAACAAGCGGGGACCCGTGACGATTTACCCTTCCACACACGGCACAAAGACGTGCCGTACCTGCAGCGCAACCCGTCCCGGGACGGCAGGAGCATGAGCCCGACGGCAACAAAGCCAGCCGCCCGCTCACGCTGGACCAAGCTGATCTGGATGATTCCGGCGTCACTGGCCGTTCTGGCACTGATCGTACTGGCGGCCCGGTGGCTTCGCGAAACCCCCGGCGGGCAGGAATTCCTGGGCATGTACCCGGGCCACACCGATCTGCCCGAAGGTGCTCCGGTCGGCCTGCCGGCCTGGGTGGGCTGGCAGCACTTCCTGAACTCGCTGCTGCTGCTGCTCATCATCCGGTCCGGGTGGCTGATCCGTACCCGGCAGCGGCCTGTGGGGTCCTGGACGCGCAACAACAAAGGCCTGATCCGCACCCGGAACCAGCCGAAGAAGATCAGCCTGGATCTCTGGTTCCATCTGAGCCTCGACGTTCTATGGGTGCTCAACGGCCTGGTGTTCTACGTCCTGCTCTTCGCGACCGGACAGTGGATGCGGCTGGTCCCCACCAGCTGGGGTGTTTTTCCCAACGCGGCATCCACGGCACTGCAGTACGCCTCCCTGGACTGGCCCACTGAGAACGGGTGGGTGAACTACAACAGCCTGCAGGTTCTGTCCTACTTCTCCATCGTCTTCATTGCGGCTCCGCTGGCCATCCTCACCGGCCTGCGGATGTCGCCGTCGTGGCCCTCGAAGGCCAAACGGCTGAACCGTTTCTTCCCCATCGAAACTGCACGGGCCCTGCACTTCCCGGTGATGCTCTACTTCGTGCTGTTCATCATTGTCCACGTGACGCTGGTGCTCACTACGGGCGCGCTGCGGAATCTGAACCATATGTACGCCGCATCGGACGGTACCGGCTGGACCGGATTCTGGTTCTTCGCCGCGTCAGTGGTGATCATGGTGGCCGCCTGGGTGGCCGCCCGGCCGCTGTTCCTGCGTCCTGTCGCCTCGCTGACCGGCAAGGTCTCCCGCTAAACCGGAGTCCCTGCCGGCCGGCTGCGGGATTAGGCGTCCGCGGTGGCCGCCTGGGCAGCGGCCTGTTCGTCACGGATCTGCCGTTTGAGGATCTTGCCGGTTGGACCCTTGGGGAGTTCATCGGCAAAGACCACCCGCCGCGGATACTTGTAGGCTGCCAGCCGGTCCTTGGCGAACTGCTGGATCTCCGCCGCCAGGGCCTGCCGCTCCTCGTCACCCGCAGGCAGGTTCTCCGCCTTGAGCCCGATGACGGCGGCGATCTCCTCGCCGTTGAGCTCGTCAGGGACGCCGACGATGGCCGCCTCAGCTACCGCCGGGTGCTCGTACAGGATCTCCTCCACTTCGCGCGGGTACACGTTGTAGCCGCCGCGCAGGATCATGTCCTTCTTCCGGTCGACTATGTAAATGTTGCCCTCGTCGTCGAATCTCCCGAGGTCCCCGGTGCGGAACCAGCCATCCGGAATCGCTGCCGCCGTGGCTTCGGGGTTGTTCCAGTACCCCTTCATAACGCCCAGGCCGCGGACGGAAATCTCACCGATTTCGCCAATCGGAACATCGTGCCCGGCACCGTCCAGCATCCGCACTTCCATGCCGTAGACCGGTTTGCCGATTGAACCCGGCGGACGTGTGTCCCCGGGCAGGTTGAAGGAGACAATGGGGGAGGTCTCGGAAAGTCCGTAGCCTTCGAGCAGGTCGTTGCCGAAGACCTCCTCGAATTCGCGCAGGACTTCCAGCGGCATGGCCGATCCGCCCGTGATGGCACCCCGCAGGGACGAAGTGTCCGTTGAGGCCACATCCGGGTGCCGGAGCATGGCGATGTACATGGTTGGCACGCCCTGGAAAATGGTGACCTGGTCTCTTTCAATGATTTCCAGTGCGGCGGCAGCGTCGAAGCGCGGCAGCATGCTGATGCTTGCGCCGGTCAGGACGGCTGCATTCAGGGCGGAAGTCTGGCCGAACACATGGAAGAAGGGCAGGCCCCCGAAGATCACGTCTGATTCGGTGGTGTCCAGCAGGTTCCGTGCCACCTCTGCATTGCTGCGCAGGTTGTTGTGGCTGAGGGCTGCACCCTTGGGGCGTCCGGTTGTTCCCGAGGTGTACAGGATGACGGCGATGTCTTCATCGTCCACCTCTGCGACGCCGTCGTCGGCTTCGCTGTCTGCCAGCAGCTGCCGGAAGCTGCCTGTGTTGACCGGAATTACATCGACTCCTCCGGCCTCCTCAGCGCCGGCAACAGCCTCCGGCAGCATCAATTCGAAGGCGAAAAGCAGGCCTGCCCCGGAGTCGGAGAGGGTGTGCGCAACTTCGCGGCCCTTCAGCAGCGGATTCATCGGAACGACTACCGCTCCATACCGAAGCACCCCGTAGTACACCGAAGCCATCGGTGGAATGTTCGGCATCATCAGCGCGACCCTGTCTCCCCGCTGCACCCCGCGGGCGCGAAGGAGGCCGGCCACCTGGGCGCTCATGGCATTCAATGCGGAGTAACTGATGACCGTGTCATTGATCCGCAGGGCAGTCTGGTCCGGAAGGCGGGCGGCTGTCTCGGCCAGGATTCCAGCGAGGTTCGGCATGGACGATCTCCTTTGATCGGAAGCGGAAGGAACCGCTGTGCTGCCGAGGCTACCAACCGTGGAGCGCCGCGGGAATGCCCGTACTGCAATCGGGCACCCTGCATGTCCCGGCGCCCGGAGAGCGGGGAAATAAGCGGTTCGTAACTTAAACGATAATGATTCTCATTTAAGTTATGGTTTCTGCATGAACTTCCTCAAAACGCCCTCCGCTTCTGCGGCGGCCCTGACCCTGTCCGCCCTTTTGCTCTCAGCCTGCAGCTCACCATCGGGCTCAACCCCCGCTGGTAGTTCGTCCTCGGAGCCCGCAGCTTCTCCTTCCATCCAGGAACAGTCCGCAGCGGCGCCCCGGCTTGTACTCACCCATGACGGCGGCCTCACCGTTTTCGGTGCCGAATCCCTGGAGCCCATCTCCGAGATTCCGCTTGAGGGTTTCCTTCGACTCTCCAGCGCCGGAGACGGAAGGCACCTTGCCGTGTCAGCGAATGAGGGATTTCACCTGCTGGACACCGGGAGCTGGTCTGAGGCACATGGCGACCATGCCCACCACTACACTTCAGAGCCGTCCCTGACCGGAGCCGTCGTGAAGGCGGCTAAGCCCGGTCATGTTGTGTCCGCTGCCGGACAAACGGCGTTCTTTGACGATTCGACCGGCACGGTGAGCTTCGTGGGCACAGACAGTCTCGGGGACGGGCGCCTCGAGACCGAAGAAGTGCAGCTGCCGGAGGCCCACCACGGAATAGCGGTACCGCTCGACGGCGGTGGGCTGCTCGCCAGCGTGGGTTCCGTGGAGGGGAGGACAGGCGCTGCAGTTCTGGACGCCGGCGGCACCGAGTTGCTACGCAGTGACGAATGCCCGGGCCTCCACGGAGAGGCTGCAGCCGCGGGATCACTGGCCTTTGGCTGCGAGGACGGAATGCTGGTCTACCGGGACGGCAGCTTCCACAAGGTGCCGAGTCCAGACAGCTATGGCCGCATGGGAAACCAGGCAGGTTCGCCCGAATCCACGGTGGTGCTGGCGGATTACAAGACTTACCGCGATGCTGATCTTGAACGGCCCGAACGCGTAGCGCTGGTGGATACCGCCTCGGAAAGGGTTCAGCTGGTGGAGCTGGGTACCAGCTATACCTTCCGGTCACTGGGCCGCGGTCCGGCCGGAGAAGCCCTGGTACTGGGAACCGACGGGGCGCTGCATGTCATAGATGCCGGAACTGGAGTCGTGGCCTCCAGCATCTCCGTAATTGATCCCTGGGAAGAGCCCGCAGACTGGCAGCAGCCGCGGCCGGCGCTCCAGGTCCTGGGGAGCACGGCCTACGTCACGGATCCGGCCGGGTCCAGGCTGCTCGCGGTCGACCTCGCCACCGGGTCGGTGGCCAGGTCTGTGCAGCTGCAGCACACACCGAATGAGATCCGCGCCGCGCTGTAATGCGCCGGCGCGCTTTCCCTTCCGGGAGCCAGCTGTTTGGGTGGACCCCAGTGCCGGGAACCGTTGTAACCCTTTTCCGTATCGATCGGTTTGCATCTACCTTGGGAGGTGGGGGCAGCTAACTGAAGGACTTACCATCAGAGATTTGCAGGACAGGGCGAAAGCTACACGGGAGGCCATTCTGGCCGGAGCGGCCTCGATATTCGAGGAACTCGGGTACGGCCGTGCCTCACTGAGCCAGGTGGCAGTTCGGGCCGGTGTTACAAAAGGCGCGCTCTATTTCCACTTTCCTTCGAAGGAGGAACTGGCGCGGGCCGTGATTGCGGAGCAGCATGCGTTTATCACCGCTGATAACACCGCAGTCCTTGAGCGCGGTCTCCCGCCCCTGGAGTCCATGATCCTGATCTGCCGGCGCTTCGCCGGCAACCTCCTTGCCGAACCGATTGTCCGGGCGGGAATCCGGTTGACCCTGGAAGCTTCTTCCTTTGACCAGGATGTCCGGCAGCCGTATTCGGACTGGGTGGCCCTTATGTCCGGCCTGGCCTCGCAGGCTCAGCGCCGCGGACAGCTTCGCGACGGTCTGGACCCTGCCGGGTTCGGTCAGTTCATAGTGTCCTCACTGACGGGGGTCCAGATTGTCTCAGCGGTCCTCACTGAACGAGCTGACCTGCTGGAACGGGTCGAAGACATGTGGACGATCCTGCTGCCAGGCGTTGTCACTGCCGGTTTGAAGAGCCAGGTCCCTGCACTTGCCCGGTACTCCGGGGCGCCGCTGGGCCAGCACTCGTAGATTGTTTGTGACCGGCAATTACAAAACCGGTCAACCGTCTTGTTTTTATCGAATCTGGGCCTTAGGCTCTGGGCTGTGGGGGTACTGGGGAGAAATCCGGTGGCCCCAGTTTCCTGCCTATGCGGCTGGCCGTGGCGAACACTGGAGTGGAGTTCGGGGCCTGCCTGAGTCGGGTATGCGGGCCACCGGTTCGCAGTAGGGGAGGGCGGGTGGCGGCTGTGGCCGCCACTCGCCCTGTACTGTTCCCGCTGCTCACTCAAATTCCCGCGTAGCCGGATCGGCCCCGGGTTGTGAATGATCCCAACTACTCCTTCCGGAGTTTATCCTGGACTACACCCGAGACCTTCTCCACGGTGTTCGGCAGTTCGGTTGTGCCATAGAACCGCGAATCGGGATGGGTGGGCGGGGGCATGGGAACCGACGTCGTGGGGCCGTCGTGGTAGGTAAACTCGCCCTTGCCATCCGGGGTTGGGCCGGAAGCCCAGGAGCCCTCTGCCGCCGCCGCGCCGTCGGAAAAGTTCAGGTACTGGTAGGACACTGAGCGCTCTTCCTTGTTGATCGGGAAGTTGCTCGGCACGGGCAGCATCTCGGCACCTTCTTCCTGCAGCTCACGGGCCGCCGCCAGCCACTGGTTCTGATGCATCGTGTCCCGGGCAAGCAGGAAGGAGAGCATGTCCCGGACCCCGGGGTCATCTGTCATGTGGTACAGCCTTGCGACCTGGACACGCCCCTGCATTTCGGCGTTGGCGTTCGCGGTGAAGTCGGCCAGCAGGTTGCCGCTGGCAGTGATGTAGCTGCCCTGCCAGGGGTTGCCGTTGCTGTCCACGGGGCGGGCTCCGGCTCCGGCGACAATGGCCTGCTGCATGTCGGTGCCGCCGATGACGGCTGCGATGGCCGGATCGGACTGTACGGCATCTTCGGTGATCCCCAGCGGTGCCTTTTCCAGCAGCTGCGCGATCATGGTGGCCAGCATCTCAACGTGGCCGAACTCTTCGGCTCCGATACCGAAGAGCAGATCCCGGTATTTACCGGGGATGTGCGAGTTCCAGGCCTGGAAGCTGTACTGCATGGCCACTGTGATCTCACCGTACTTCCACGACGGGTGCCGGAGGACCGGGATCCCTGGAAGGCCAGCCCGCCGGAACCGTGTTTATCGGGTGGAGCCTGCGCGGAGAAACCGGGCATGCCAAGCATTCCTTCGACGGCGGACCGGCGGAAATACTGGAGCAGACCGAAGCCGCGGCGCTTCAGCAGCTGCTGGAGCTGGCGCAGAAGGCCCAGTAGCTCCGGTCCCCTCCCCGGCCGCACCCGTCACCCGCATAACCGGCGAAAGGAAGTCCTGTGGATCAGCGCAAAGCACCAATCCTTGAGGCTCTGGCGGCGTACCACCAGCACGACCGGTACGGTTACACGCCACCGGGGCACCGGCAGGGACGGGGAGTGGACAAGCGGACCCTGGACGTCATCGGTGCCGACGCCTTCGCCAATGACATCCTCGCTTCCGCGGGGCTCGATGACCGTTCATCCTCCAACGGCTACCTTGCCGAGGCGCAGGAGCTCATGGCCGATGCCGTGGGTGCGGAGCATGCCTTCTTTTCAACCTGCGGGAGCTCACTCTCGGTTAAGGCCGCCATCCTTGCGGTTACGCGCGGGACCGGGGACATCCTCATTGGCCGCGATGCCCACAAATCCGTCACTGCGGGACTAATCCTCTCGGGCCTGCAGCCGCGCTGGATCCGCCCGCGCTGGGACAACGAGCTGCGCCTGGCCCACCCGCCGTCGCCCGAAACGGTTGAGGGGATGTGGCAGCGCCATCCCGACGCGGCAGCGTGCCTGATCGTCAGCCCTAAACCGTACGGAACCTGCGCAGACATCCAGGCGATTGCCGAGATCTGCCACCGGCGCGGTAAGCCCTTGATTGTTGACGAAGCCTGGGGCGCGCACCTGCCGTTCCACGACTCCCTCCCCACCTGGGCCATGGATGCCGGCGCCGATATCTGCGTAGTGAGCGTGCACAAAATGGGCCTTGGCTTCGAACAGGGTTCGGTCTATCACCTGCAGGGGCAGCTGGTGGACCCGATACGGCTGAAGCAGTGTGCCGACCTGCTGGCCACGACCAGCACCAACGTGCTGATCTACGCCGGCATGGACGGCTGGCGCAGGCAGATGGTCCGGCACGGTGAAAAGCAGCTGGACGCGGCGCTCCAGCTGGTCGAAACCACCCGCGGACGAATCAACGGGCTCCCCGGCCTCCACGTACTGCATGATGAGCTCATCCGTGAGGAGGCTTCGCACGATTTCGACCCGCTGCATGTGCTGATCGATGTCCAGCAGCTCGGCGTCAGCGGCTACCAGGCAGCGGACTGGCTGCGCGAAAACGCCAGGATCGACGTCGGGCTGAATGATCACAGGCGGATCGAAGCCACTTTCTCGCAGGCAGACAACCGCCAAAGTGCTGACCGGCTCCTCGAGGCCCTGGGTTCCCTCGTGGAAGCTGCACCCGGGCTGCCGGTCCCTGCTCCGGTCGAGCTGCCCGATTCCGCGGACCTGGAGATGGAAACCGTGCAGCTTCCGCGTGACGCCTTTTTTGGCCCAGTGGAGGTCGTTCCAGTCAGCGAGGCAGCAGGCCGGATCGCAGCCGAGCAGATCACCCCCTACCCGCCCGGGGTGCCGGCCATCCTGCCCGGGGAGCGCATCAACGCGCGGGTCATCGACTACCTGGTGTCCGGTGCCAAGGCAGGAATGGTGCTGCCGGACCCGGCGGACCCGAGCATGGAGACGGTCCGCGTGGTGCAGGAGTAGCTCCGGGTGTCCGGAACGGGCGTCAGGCCGGTTCCAGCAGGTCCTTCTGCTGCACCAGCTCCAGGGACAGCGTCTTGTAGCCCTCGGATTCGAAGAGCACCGTGACGGTCTCATCCTCATAGCTCATCACCATGCCCGGTCCCCATTCCCTGTGCACTACCCGGGACTGCAGGGGGAACGGCTGCGGGGCGGCGGATTCGGCCGGTCCCAGCTCCTCTCCCTCCTGCTCGGCACGTTCGCAGTTGTCGCAGAAACCGCACATGTCCGGAGCGTCTTCGCCAAAGTAGTTCAGCAGGAACCGCCGGCGGCATTCGCTGCTCTCCGCGTACTGCCGCATCATCTCCAGCCGGGACTCTTCAATGTTCCTGCGCTGCTCTGCGAAGTCGACCGCGTTCTTCACGGCGGTCTTCACCCCGACGCCGGACCGGGCGGAGTAGCCCTCATCCGAGGCTGAAACGGAGCCGGACTGCTCCAGCTGGCCCAGCAGGGAAGAAACCCGGCGGGCGTTTAGGTCAAGCTCATCCCGCAGGTCGGCAGCGGACACCGGGTCGCTGCGCTTATTCACCGCTTTATAGAGGGCGGAAAGAGCGTCCTCGTCTGCTGACTTCGCAGCGAAGAACCGCCGGATTCCCAGGTCCTCAGGGCGGTAGTGCAGGAAGATTTCAGTGGGTTCGCCGTCGCGTCCTCCACGGCCGATCTCCTGGTAGTAGCTGTCAACCGAGTCGGGGACGTCCGCGTGCACCACAAACCGCACGTTGGGTTTGTCGATCCCCATGCCGAATGCCGTGGTGGCAACGACGATGTCCAGCTCATCCGCGAGGAACTGCTCATGGATGAGATGCCTGTCTTCATGGCTGCGGCCTGCGTGATAGGCATCCGCGCGCAGTCCGGACTGCTGCAGGGCTTCGGCATACTCCTCGGTTTCCCTGCGGGTGGCGACGTAGAGCAGTCCGGGGGAATCCAGCCGTGCAACCTGGTTCAGGATGGCACGGCGCTTCTCGTCGGCATCCTCATACCGTCCCGCGGCAAGATGCAGGTTTGGGCGGTCGAAGCCCAGGGAAATCTCCACCGGGTCACGCATTCCAAGCTGTTCCACGATTTCTGCGCGCACCGGGGGTGCCGCGGTGGCGGTCAGGGCAACCACGGGCTTGTCCAGCGCCCGTACCAGGACGTCCAGCTGCAGGTAGTCCGGCCGGAAATCGTGCCCCCAGGCCGACACGCAGTGCGCCTCATCGACTACAACCAGGGAAACCTCCAGGTCCTCCAGCTGCGCGAGCACCTCCTCGCGGGCCACCTGCTCCGGGCCCAGGAACAGGAACTTGGCCGTTCCGTTGCCGTCGTTCCTTTTTGCTGCCGCCCATGCCTCGTCCCAGTAGGTCTGCGACTGGCCGGAGTTGAGGACGTAGGCAACGGTGCTGCCAACTGCCTCGTTGATCGCCTCCGCCTGGTCCCGCTGGAGCGCAATCAGCGGTGAAACCACGACGGCGGTGCCCGGCAGTGCCATAGCCGGCACCTGGTAGACGGCTGATTTCCCTGCGCCGGTGGGCATCACGCAGACTACGTCCCTGCCGTTCACGGCCGCTTCCATCGCTTCGAGCTGGCCGGGCCGGAAATCATCCCACCCAAAAACCTCGGAAGCGGTGCGCTGCAGGTCGGCGCGGGACGGTGACATGGGCATTCCTCCTGGGGCGTTTTCCGGGATTATCAGCTTACTGACTAGTCCCTGCTCATGTCGCATCGTCCATCGAGATGGCAGATAAGGCTCTTATGGGGGCTCAAACGAGCCGTTTCTGCTTTCTCGATGAAGGGTCCGGGTTCGGGAGCTCAGGTAGTTGTAGCTAGTTCCAGTTCCTCCAGAGCGCCGGCCACCCGCCTGCGCTGCGCCGCACTGAGGCCCTGCACCGGAAGCGGAAGGCAGTTCTGCGGGACCAGACCCAGCTCCTCGGCGATGGCCGCAATAACCCGGAGGCTGCCGTGCTCGGCGAAGAGCTCCCAGAGGGGTGCCAGCCGGGCCGATTCTGCAGCTGCGTCTCCGGTGCGGGCTGCGCTAATGATCCCCCCTGCCACTTCGGGCAGTGTGCCGGCCACAACTGAGTACCAGGCGTCGCATCCTGCAGTGAGCGCTTCTGCTGCAGCTGCGTCACCCGAAATGCCGAGGGTGACGTTCTCGGGGATGACGGCACGGACAGAGCGGATCCTCTCCCGTGCCTGGCCTGCCGGGGGAGGGGGAATCTTGATGGAGGCGATCCCGGGGAGCTCCGCAATCCGCCCGTAGAGCTCGGTGCTGAAGGTGAAATGGGTCGTGCCGGGGTTGTCGTAAACAATGACAGGTAAATCCGTGGCGTCGGTGACATCGCGGAAGAGGCCGTACACGTCCTCGTCCGTCAGCACCTGGTAGCTCACCGGCGCCAGCAGGATTCCGGCGGCGCCGGCCTCCTCCGCAGACCGGACATTCGCCAGGACCTCGGAAGTGCGCAGTGCGCCGACGCCGGCGATCAACGGCTTCGATCCCTTGTGAGCGGCAGCCAGCTGCACCACGCGCCCGCGTTCTTCCGGGCTCAGGTAGGCGTAGGAACCAGTGGAGCCTAGCACTGCGATCGAATCGACCTCCGACTCTGCCAGCCGGCTCACCAGGGCGGAGAAGGAACCCTCATCCACGGCGTCGTTCTGCAGCGGGGTCAGTGGGAAAGCGCTCAGGCCGGTAAACAAAATGCGAATTCCTTCCGGTACCGGCAGCGAAGAGGCATCCTCCGCTGCACGTTAGTATTGGGTTATGTTCCCAGACATCGACGCCGAAGCCGTGGACCGCATCCTTCATGACGCCGCCTCCCGTCATGAGTTCTCCGGAGCTGTCCAGCTGTCCCGCGGCGGCAGGGTCCTGCACGAAGGCGCCTACGGTGTGGCCTCCCGGCGCTGGGGCGTGCCGGTCTCCCTGGGCACACGGTTCGACGTCGCTTCCGTCACCAAATTGTTCACGTCGGTTGCGGTGCTGCAGCAGGTGGATGCCGGGGCACTGGCGCTGGACTCGCCGATTGGGCGGTTCGTTGAACTGGGCGGCACCCGGATAGATCCCGACATCACCATCGGCCAGCTTCTGACCCACACCTCCGGCATCGGGGACGACGCCGATGAAGAAGCCGGCGAATCCTACGAAGACCTGTGGGTGGACAAGCCCACCTACTCGGTTACCAGGACTGCAGATTTCCTGCCGCAGTTCGTGCACAAGGAGCCGAACTTCGCCCCCGGCGCCGGCTGCCGCTACTGCAACTGCGGCTACATCCTCGCCGGGCTGGCGCTGGAGACTGTGACCGGGACGGGCTACCGGGACTACGTCCGGGAACACGTCTTCGCTGCCGCTGGCATGAAGGATTCGGGGTTCTTTTCCATGCGGGACGCGGTCCCGAACGTCGCCGAGGGATGGGACCCGGTCCGGGATGGCGCCGGCAAGGTGATCTCCTGGCGGCAGAACATCTTCAGTTATCCACCGATCGGCTCGCCGGACGGCGGCGCCCACTCAACCGCCGCTGACCTGGTTCGTTTCCTCGACGCTGTTCGGGGCGGAAGGCTGATGTCCGCGGAATCCACTGCTGCGTTCCTGAGTCCGCAGGTCAAGCACTCGGATTTGGATGCCGGGGAGCTGCACTACGGCTACGGACTGGAGTTCCGGCTGGACGCGGACGGCCAGGTCGGCCTGATTTACAAGGACGGCATCAACGCCGGGGTCAGCGCCTTCCTGGGGTATTACCCGCAAGCGGGCGTAACTGCGGCGCTGGTGTCCAACTCGGAGGACGGAGCATGGGGGCCGCTGAAGGAGATCACCGGCCTGCTGCAGTCCGCGCAGGCCCCGACGCCCTAGGGCAGGCGACCCTGCCGGCGCTGCCAGCTGGACGCAGGAACGAGTTTTACGGTCCTCCGGACCGCGCGGCCGAGAAGACCAGCATGTCCCGCTGTCCACCGCCCGCCAGCTGATAACCACTGCGAAATCCGCTCCTGATGTATCCGGACCGTTCGGCTGTCCGAATGGATCCGGCGTTCCACGGCTCAATGAACAGGTCTATTCGATTGAGGCCGGCCAGCGACCAGGCGAAGCCGGTCAATGCAGTAAGGGCTTCGGCCGCAAATCCATTCCGGCGGAAGGCTGGGGCAATGGCATATCCGGCGCTCGCATAGCCGTCGGCCAGATGCGACAGCCACAGACCGCAGTGCCCCACCGGGACGCGGGCACCGACGTCCTCAATTGTGAAGGAGAAGCCCCTGCCTTCGCTGTGCCGGTGCTGCTGGCGCTTCACCCAAGCCCGCGCTTCGTCCCTGTCCGCGCGGTGCGGGAGGGTGCCCGTCGCTGACACGTAGGGATCCTCGGCCAGCGCCATTGCCATGCCGGCATCGGACTCGCATACGGGACGTAGGCGGACCCTGCCATGGCTGGGTTCGGGGGAGGGCCAGGGCGGCAGGGGTTCAGGCATGGAACCATTATTGGCCGGAAGCCGGGCGGCGGTAATCTTGAACCGGATTCGACGCACGGCCCCGGCAATCCGCTCCGGACGCCGAACCTTCCCTGCACCTGAATGGAACTGCCTTGTCCCTTCCTGCCCCAAGCCCTGCACCGGAATCTGTTCCGGACATCCGTCAATCCGTGCTTGCCACCCTGCGCTCTCCCCGCCTGCTCAAGACAGAGGTGCTGGCCGGCCTGGTGGTGGCGCTCGCCCTGATTCCCGAGGCGATCGCGTTCTCGGTGATTGCCGGCGTCGACCCGCGGATGGGCCTGTTCGCTTCCTTCACCATGGCCGTCACGATTGCGTTCGTCGGCGGCCGCCCGGCCATGATTTCCGCGGCGACCGGTGCAGTGGCCCTGGTTATTGCACCCGTTGTGGCCAACTACGGCGTGCAGTACCTGGTGCCGACCGTGATCCTCGCAGGGGTCCTGCAGATCCTGCTGGCCATCGTTGGCGTCGCGAAGCTCATGCGCTTCATTCCCCGGTCCGTCATGGTGGGCTTCGTTAACGCGCTGGCCATCCTGGTCTTTTCCTCACAGCTGCCCGAACTCATTGGTGTGCCGTGGCTTGTCTACCCGGTCACCGCCGTCGGGCTCCTGATTGTTTTCCTGCTGCCGCGCCTGACGACGGCGGTGCCGGCGCCGCTTGTCGCCATTGTGCTGCTGACCATCGCAGCCGTAGCAGCTGGATGGAACATCCCGACGGTGGGGGACAAGGGAGAGCTTCCCGAATCCCTTCCTGCCCTGCTGTTCCCGGACGTTCCGCTGAACCTGGAAACCCTGAAGATCATTGCCCCGTACGCAGTAGCGATGGCATTCGTCGGGCTGCTGGAATCACTGCTGACAGCAAAACTGGTGGATGACATCACGGACACCCGGTCCTCCAAACCGCGTGAAGCCGCCGGCCAGGGAATTGCCAACATTGTCACCGGATTCTTCGGCGGCATGGGTGGCTGCGCCGTGGTTGGCCAGACCATGATGAACGTGAAGGCCTCCGGGGCGAGGACCCGCATTTCGACTTTCCTGGCCGGAGTATTCCTGCTCATCCTGGTGGTGGTGCTGGGGGACATCGTGGCCTTGATTCCCATGGCGGCGCTGGTGGCAGTCATGATTTTCGTGGCCTACGCAGCGTTCGACTGGCACAGCATCCGCCCGTCCACGCTGCGCCGGATGCCCAAGTCGGAGACAGCAGTCATGCTGATCACCGTGCTGGCGACGGTGCTCACGCACAACCTTGCGATCGGCGTTGGGACGGGCGTCCTGGCTGCCATGGTGCTCTTCGCCCGCCGCGTGGCACACTTTGTCACCGTTCAGCGGACAGTGGCGGACGACGGCGCATCGGTTACCTATGCGGTGCAGGGCGAGTTGTTCTTCGCGTCCTCGAACGACCTCTACACCCAATTCGAATATGCGCTGGATCCCAGTGACGTGGTGATCGACCTCAGAGGTGCCCACGTCTGGGATGCATCAACGGTGGCGGCGCTGGATTCGATCATCGAAAAATACCGCAGCAGGGGAAAGTCCGTGGAGGTTACCGGGCTGAACCAGGCCTCACTGTCCATCCGGGACAGGCTCACCGGGGAGCTGCCCTAGCTCCGTTTACGGCCCTCCTCCTTCGGGCCAGCCGCTCCGGTCGAGGCCCGCTCCGGAGCCCGCATTTAATAGATGCTGACTTCAACCGTTGACTTTCTCAACCATTCCCGTGAGGATGGAACAAAAGAGCAGGTCAACGGTGCCCGGTGCTGCCGGGAGAAGGAGCCACATCATGTCCCTTTCGGGCAAAGTCGCGATTGTTACCGGTAGTGGGCGGGGTCTTGGGTTGGCGTATGCCCGGGAGCTGGCCCGGCAGGGTGCTGCTGTGGTGGTGAACGATGTTGAGGCGTCGGTTGCG
>NZ_VULS01000006.1:0-210988 GCF_009696625.1 Arthrobacter sp. BL-252-APC-1A
CATCGGCTGGTACAACAATGAACGCATCTCGACAAAGCTCGAGGGCCTGAGCCCGGTGCAATACCGTGCTCAGGCCCTCGCGGCCTAGGATCTTATTTGGCCAGTCCAACTTTCGGGGAGCAGTTCACGCTGGAGCGTGGCCGGCTTTACTACTGGTTGTCGCGGTTGCCGGCCGTCTGGCCTGGAGCGGTATTCTGGCCGGCGCCGGGTGCGTTGTCACCGTGGGTGAGGCTGTCATACCCCACGAGGTAGAGCGGCCGGCGCAGGGTACCCGTGAAAATGCGACCGATGTATTCGCCCAGGATGCCCAGACAGAACAGCTGGATCGCACCGATTCCTCCGACGACGAGAACCGTCGAGGCCCAGCCCGGGACGGTCTGGCCGGTGATGACGCCGACCACCACAAAGACGCCGACGAACACGCAGGCGATGGCGCTCAATACGCCGAGCCAGGTGGCGAACCGCAACGGACCGCCGGAGAAGGTGACGATGCTTTCGGTGGTGAGCAGGATCATTTTGCCGAGAGGGTACTTCGATTCTCCGGCAGCGCGCTTGTCCCGTTCGTAGTAGACGTTGGCGCTGGGGAAACCGAACCACGGAATGATCAGGCGGTAGACCCTGCCCTCTTCCGGAAGACGGTTAACCGCGTCAAGAACCCGGCGGCTCATAAGCCTGAAGTCACCCGCGTTCGAGGGAACATGCGGGCCGGCCACCCGGCGCATGAGCCAGTAGTAGAGGGCCGCAGTCTGCCGCTTGAATACGGAATCAGTGGAGCGGTCGCTGCGGACGCCGTAAACGACGTCGACGTTTTCTGCCTGTGCCGTCTTCAGCATCTCGGCGATAGTCTCGGGAGGATCCTGCAGATCGGCGTCGATTGTCACAACGTAATCGCCCACGGCCGCGGTCATTCCAGCCGTGATGGCAGCTTGGTGGCCGCTGTTGCGCATCAGCCTTAGCAGACGGAGCTGCGGCCACTCAGTACGGATCTGCTGAACCATGCCCGCAGTGCTGTCGGAGCTTCCGTCATCGACTGCCACCACCTCGTATGGGACATCCATGCCATCTAGCACTGGACGCAAGCGGGCGACCAGCTGATGGAGGACCGCCTCCTCGTTGTACATGGGTACGACGACGGAAAGCAGGGTAGGGCTCAACTCAGGACTCCTCGGACGCAATGGGCACGTAGTGAGCATACCAATCCAAGCTGGAGGGGACGTGCTGCCGAGGCCTGTCCGGCAGATCCTCACTCAGGCGGCGGCGCGGCGATGGGCTAGAATTGCGTGGGCCCCGCGGGGCCATCCACGCTGGCTTTAGACGCTGAAGCCTTAATGCGAAGAACGGACCAACACGAATGACGACAGTCAGCCGCGAGCGGGAGACGCTTCCGCTTAATGGTGCCTCGGGTGCCCCCGAGCTGGAAGCCTCCGCAGGTGAACGGGGAGGCAAGGTCCTGCTCTGGGGCCTGATCACTGTGGCTGCGACCGTTATCGGGGCCCTCATCCCGCTGATACGCACGCCGCGTTTCTATTTCTACGACGACACCCAGGCAGGCGCCTACGGCATCTGGATCGAAATCGGCCAGAGTCTGCGCCGCGGTGACTGGTGGCTGTTCAACGATGAAGCGTGGGCAGCGGGCAACTATGCTGCCGAGGGGCAGTGGGGTCTGTGGAATCCCATGGTCATGCTGATCGGACTGCTCGCTACTGTGGTGGCAGACGGAGTTGTCTTCGCCACGCTGCTGAAGATCTCGCTGATGGTCTTGCTGGCACTGGGAACCTTCCTGCTGGCCCGCAGCTACGGAGCCGCGGCACCATGGGCGGCCGTGGCCGGGACTGCGGTTCCGCTCACCGGTTTCACTACATACTTCGACGGATCGTCATGGGTAACCGGTCTCATGGTTTTTGCGCTGCTGCCATGGGCCTGGTGGGGACTGCGCCGAATCGTTGTGCGCAGGGGCAATCCCGCGCCGGCACTTATTGCTTCCTACCTGCTCATCACCGTGGGCTACGTCCACGGAACCATCATGCTCGTGGTGGTCTTCCTGGCGCTGCTGATTGAGCTGCTGGTACGGCGCCAGGCCGAACGTATCATCCCGCTCTGCCTCACCGGAGTGGTCCTGGGACTTGTCGCCCTTACTGTCTATCTCCCCGGTGTCCTCACGGCCGAGGTCACCGCCCGTGCTTCGGAGATCGGGAACAGCGGTTTCCTGGGCACCGACCTGACCGGGCTGGCCAGCTCATCCGTTGCAAGCGCCCTGCCCCAGGTTTCGGGCTGGTGGGGCGCCTACTCCCCGGTGCCGGTGCTTTACATCGCATGGTTCCTGCCGCTGATTGGCCTTGTCAGCTTGGACCGCATGCGAGGAAAGTGGCAGCAGCTGGCAGGGCTGATCGTCTTCGGCGCCATTTCCCTGATGCTGACCCTCGCCCCCAGCGATCTGGGCCCGCTGCGGTTCCCGATCCGCTTGGTCCCGTACTTCTCCCTTGCCCTGCTGGTCCTCTTTGCCGTCCTGGTTTCGCGTGCGCGGGTCCGGGAACTGACCAGGGGACGCGTCGCCGCTGTCGCCGTACTCTACGGCGCCGGCATGTACCTGGCCTGGAGCCAGAACCCCACTATTGACCGGATCCATTTTGTCCTGGGCGGGGTAGCCGCCGCAGGGCTCATCGCCGTGCTGGTTGTCCTCTATGCGCCGCACAAACTGGTGAAAACGTGGGGCGTTCGCGCCGCGGCCGCAGGCATGATCGCAGTGTCCCTGGTAACCGCCGTCGGACAGAAGCATTATTTCCCGGCAACGCCGCTTCCCGACTTCCATTACCCGGAGTCACCAGAGGAATTCCAGGAACCACTGGCTGAGGCTGAAGGCATGGCCTTTATTGTGGGACAACCTGACCGTTTAGGCCCCGATATCTGGAACGAGACTCTGGCATCCAATGCCTGGTACCTCAACGACACGCCGACGCACAACCTGTACAGCCCCATCATGTTCAGGGCCTACTCAGAGGACCTGTGCATGTCCAGCCACGGGTGGACCTGCCAGAATGCAGCGGACAGCCTCTTTACCCCGGATGAGGAGACCGGAGAACTGCTGGTTGACCTACTCTCCATCGATACCGTCCAGATACTGCGGGATCCTGAGGACACTGACGGGACACAACTGGCAGCACGCATGGTCCCGGACGGCTGGTCCGAGGTGGAACGGACGGACGACGCAGTCACCTGGGTCCGTGATGAGCCGCTGGAAAGCAACGGTGAAGCCAGCTGGAGCAGCCCTGGCACCTCGGTCACCACCATTTCGGACAGCAGCCAGGAGCTCGTGCTGCGGGTGGACCAGGTTCCGGCCGACGGCGGTGAAGTGGTCCTGAGCAGGCTCGCGTGGCCAGGTTATGAAGTGGAAGGCGGGAACCTGGCCGATCCGCTGCGCGGTTATCTGCTGACTGTCGATGTTCCCGCGGACAGTGAAGGCCAGGAGATCCACGTGACCTTCGAACCGCCGGCCTGGCCGGTCCTGGTGACGCTGATCTACACCGCGATCGGACTTGGTGTCCTGTGGTCGCTGGCGCATCTGGTTGCGCGGCTCCGGAAACCGGCGAAAAAAACCACCCGGCGTTCGGCGCATGCAGAGTCAGGTGAGCTGTGAGCCAGCCGGAGGTACCAGCGGACAAGGCGCGGGACGCCGATCCCGAGGAAAACACTCCTTTCCCCGAAGATCCGCACGGACTCTTCACTGGGCCGCCCGGACCGCTGCTTCGCCTGCTCAAGACTGAGAAGGTTGCCTTCCTGATCGTTGGCGGCGCCAATACAGTCTTCAGCACGCTGCTGTTTATCGCCCTGGACCTGCTGTACGGACGCTACGTCCCTTCCTTCGTGGTTCTGGGCAGCGCGTGGCTGATCTCCCTCATCGCAGTGTTCTTTGTCTACCGGCGGCTTGTCTTCAGAGTTACGGGACACGTGCTCCGTGACCTCGCCCGCTTCGCGCTGGTCAACCTGACAGCGCTGCTGGTGAACATGGTGCTGCTCTTCGTTGCCTCGGATCTCCTGGGAGCTCCCCGGATCCCCGCGCAGATCATCATCACCTGCCTGACAGTGTTCATTAACTACTTCGGCCACAAATACTTTTCCTTCCGACGAAAACCAGCAGAAGTCCCGGGCCCGGCAGCAGATCCGGCCGCGGGCAAGAAAGAGGACGACTCATGAGTCCCCGCGTGTCAATCGTGATCCCGGCCTACAACAATGCCGCGTACCTTCGGGCAACCCTTGAATCGGTGTTCGCCCAGACGTATCAGGACTACGAAGTTGTGATTGCCGACCACAGCTCAGTGGACAAGACCGCTGAGATCATCGATTCGTTCGCCCAGGAGCCGAGGATTCGGGTCCTCAGCCCCACCCCGCACGGCGGAGGCGCGAAAGCGAACTGGAACCGGGTGAGCCAGCATGCGGAAGGCGAATGGATCAAGCTGGTCTGCGGTGATGACCTGCTTGCACCCAACGCCCTCGAAGCACAGATGGCTGCTGTGGAGGCAAACCCCGGCGCCGTTATGGTGGCCAGCAAGCGGGATATCGTGGATGCCGAAGGGAAGGTCGTCATTGCCGGCCGCGGCCTGGGGAACTTGAATGGACGGGTTTCCGGTGCTGAT
Source organism: Arthrobacter sp. BL-252-APC-1A (assembly GCF_009696625.1). Classification (NCBI taxonomy): domain Bacteria; kingdom Bacillati; phylum Actinomycetota; class Actinomycetes; order Micrococcales; family Micrococcaceae; genus Arthrobacter; species Arthrobacter sp. BL-252-APC-1A. The sequence continues at coordinate 4,632 of NZ_VULS01000006.1, forward strand.
GCCGTGCGTGCCACGGTGCGCAGCGGCACCAACATCTTCGGCGAACCGGCCGCCGTTCTGCTCAAGCGGGCTGTGCTGGCTGAAGGCTGGTGGGACGATTCCTACCCCTACATGATCGACGAGACCGCGTATGTGCGGGTCCTTCATTCGGGGGATCTGGTTGCACTGCCGCAGACGCTGGCCAGTTTCCGGATCAGCGCCAGCCAATGGAGCGTCCGCCTTGCCCGGTCGCAGGCGGAGCAGGCTGCCGGGCTGCACCGTGCTATCCTTACCGGCCAGCCCGGAACGCTGTCGAAATTTGATGTAGCCAGGGGGAACACGCTGGCACTGGCCAACGCCTACGCCCGCCGCCTGGTGTACATTGCACTTCGCCGCCGCATGGGCCGCGAGCACGCAGTCGAGAGCACGACGTAAGACCTCCGCACCATCCCACAGCCACAGACATCGGCACCATTTACAGGAGCACGTCATCAGCCAGCGGACACGACCAGCGACGCAGGCGGGTGGCGAGCGCTCCCTGCCGGATGCGGCCCTGGAGTGGCTGCGCACGAAGGACAACGCCCTTAAAGCAGCCGTCCTGCTCGCCTACGCGGTGGTTGTTGTACTCGGAATAACAACGTCATCGATCGGAATGGGGCATCTTCGGCAAGATCCGGAGAATCCGCTGGGGACGCAGTTTGGAGATCCACGGGTTATCCGTTCGGACGAGTACAACGCGTTTTCCCTGATAGCACTCTCCGTCATGGCCACAGGAGCCGCTCCCTCCCTGAGCGCCATGGGTGCGCGGGCAGACCTTGTACACCGATTCACGTCCGGCGGGTTCTTCGAATCAGTGGTCTTTTTTGACTCCGCGCTGCTCAAACTGGCCGGGTTCCTCCCGGACGCCAGCGTTTTTGCCGCCCACTGGTGGCTTCCTACCCTGCTCCTCCTGCTGTTTATGCCCAAGTGGTTTGAACAGGTGGGCGGGACACGGAGGATGGGCTGGCTCGCTGCGGGCCTGACAGTCCTGGCACCCGCCGTTGCCTGGTGGTCTCTGATGCCGGTCGCGCTGATCGCCTATACCCTTACCGGGTCAAGCCTGATGATCACTGCGTATCATCGCTTGTCTGCAGGGCGAAGGCCCACAGGGCTGCTGGCCGGGGTGGCCGGCGGAATTCTCATTGCGGGTATGCCGTCGTTTTATACGCCGTGGTCGCTGGTGCTGGGGCTCCCGGTCCTTGCTGCCTCAACCCTGTGGATTCTGAGCCGTGCCGGGTCATGGTGGAGCCGCATTCGGCCAGTCCTCCTGACCGGCGTAACCGCTGTGATCTTTGGAGCAGGGCTGCTTCTGGAAAACGCCGAAGGGCTAAACGCGCTTTTCGGTACCGTCTATCCGGGGGCAAGACGGTCCACGGGAGAAGCGCAGCCGTTTGCTCTGCTGTTCGGCGCACCACTGCTTTCACCCCTGCAGAACGGCGCAGAGCCGGTCCAAGCCAATGCCAGCGAAGTCTCCAGCTCGTTTACGGTGGCCTTCATCTGGATAGCGGTCCTGGCACTTACGGGCCTTGTCCCCGGAATCCGCCGGTGTATCGCCGGCTGGACAGTCCTGGCCTTCTCACTGATATGGCTGGCGTGGACGCTGGCGGACTGGGGTGGCTTCGGCGCGCGGATACCCCTGCTCAACCTTGTTCCGCCTGTCCGGGCAGCTCAGGTCGTGGGCATTCTGGGCGTTATTGTGCTCTGTTTATTCTTGTCGGCAATAAGACGGGGCAAATGGGGTCCGGCCATTCTCGCAGCGGTTGCCTGCACGGCGGTGACGGTACTGGCCGGCCTTCGGGTGCAGGCGGAGTACCTGCCGGACCTCAGCATGGCGGGCATCCTCGCCGCGGGAGCCGGCGTCGCACTATCGGTGCTGCTGGTAACCCGCTATCCAAACAGGTCGTGGCCCGTTGCGCTGGCTCTAGTAATAGCCGCCGCACCGGTTTACCGGTCAAACCCAGTGCTTTTTGGGCTTGGCGATCTGCGTCAGTCGGACACCGCAAAAGCTCTGTATGAGTATGGAAAGGAAGCCAGGGCCGACGGCACCTACTGGGCATCGAACTCTGGCGCCTTTGACACGGCGTCGCTGGCCAATGGGGTTCCGCTGCTGTCCGGACTGCAGCGGTCGGGGCCCCGCATGGAAATGTGGGAGCGGCTGGACCCCGACCGGCAGGCCGAAGAAGCATGGAACCGGGGAGGGGGTTACATCTCCTTCGCCTGGACACCGGGCGAAGAGACGGTGGTAACAACCAACAACCTGGACGTGACGTTTGTGCGCGCTGATCCCTGCACCCTGGCCGGAGCCATGCCGGAACTGGGGCACATCGCCTCGTCGACGGAGCTAACGGGGGAGTGCCTCCAGCCGGACGGCGTACTGCAGTGGGCAGGGAAACAGATTTACGTGTATAAGGTCCTGCGGGAGTGATCCGCTGCTAGCCCAACAGGTACGCGCGCAGCGCTTCGCCGGCCGTCCGCGGCGTGAAGCCCGCTGCCTTGATCTTCTGCAGGTCCAGCACACTGTTTAGCGGGCGGGGTGCAGCCTCCGGTTTCGAGGCGAAGTATTCCTCGGTGCTCACCCCGGTCACGGCCAGCGGGTCAGCCCCGGTGAGGGTGAAGACCTCTGCGGCGATGTCCGCCCAGGAGACTGGATCACCGTCGTTGGTGATGTTGTAGGTTCCGTAGGGAGCTGCGGACTCTGTCAGGTGGCGGATTGCTGCTGCGATGTCCTGGGTGAAGGTCAGACGGCCGATCTGGTCGTTTACCACGCTGGGCTTCACGCCACGGCTGGCAAGGGATGCCATGGTGCGGACAAAGTTGCCGCCGTCACCGATCACCCAGCTGGTCCGCAGGATGTAGTGCTGCGGGACGGCGGAGACAGCAGTGTCTCCGGCAGCCTTGGACTGACCGTAGACGCCGAGCGGGGAGAACGGCTCATCCTCCGTGTGGACGGTTTCGGCTCCGTCGAAGACGTAGTCGCTGGAGATATGTACCAGCGTGATCCGGTTCTGTGCGGCGATGCGGGCCAGCCGGGCAACGGCGGCGGCATTGACGTTCCAGGCGGACCGCCGTCCCTCGGAGGTCTCGGCTGCGTCCACGGCTGTGTAGGCGGCGGCGTTGATAATGGTCCGGTAGTTCTTCCAGTTCCGGTTCCAGGAGTTCGGGTTGCCGAGGTCGAACCCGCTGCGGCCAGCGAACTCGACTGACGGATCGCCGTCGTACTCAGCCCGCAGGGCTTTGCCCAGCTGTCCGTCTGCGCCGATGACCAGTGTCTTCTTCGGCGCCATGGGTGCAACGTCCGCCAGGCGGGGGTGTGCCTTGTCTTTCGCGGAGAGTTCGGCCTGTTCCAGGGGGATGGGCCAGGGAATGGCAACCGTCTCGTCGGCGAGGTTCAGGAACGTGTACTGGTCCTGCGCGCCGGCACTCCAGTGGTCGTTCACCAGGTAGGTGTAGGCGGTGTTGTCTTCCAGGGTCTGGAAGGCGTTGCCCACTCCACGCGGAATGAAGATGGCCTGGCTCGGATCCAGCTCAGCGGTAAAGACTGCTCCGAAACTGGGACCTTCGCGCAGGTCCACCCACGCACCGAAGATTTTCCCGGTGGCTACTGAAATGTATTTGTCCCATGGCTCGGCGTGGATGCCGCGGGTTGTTCCGGCTTTTTCGTTGAAGGAAATGTTGTTCTGGACCGGGCCGAAGTCCGGCAGGCCCAGTTCCAGCATCTTCTCTCGCTGCCAGTTTTCCTTGAACCAGCCGCGGTTGTCGCCGTGGACGGGAAGGTCATAGAGCACGACGCCGGGAATGGGGGTTTCGTAGGCGGTGAGCGCCTTGGAGAATTCAGCCATTGCCGTTACTGGCCCTGGACCTTGTATTTGGCTTCGGTCTCGGCCTTCTGCGGCCGCCACCAGGCTTCGTTCTCCCGGTACCAGGCGATGGTGTCCTCGATACCCTGCTCGAAGTTTGAGAACTGCGGTTCCCAGCCGAGCTCGGTCCGGAGCCGGGTGGAATCGATGGCGTAACGCAGGTCGTGCCCGGGCCGGTCAATGACCTGGTCGTAGGCATCGGCGGGCTGGCCCATGTGGCTGAGGATCAGTTCGATGACTTCCTTGTTGTTCTTTTCCCCGTCGGCGCCGATCAGGTAGGTTTGCCCGATCTCGCCCCGCTCGATGATCCGCAGGACGGCGGAGGAGTGGTCGTTGGCGTGGATCCAGTCCCGCACGTTTTCCCCGGCACCGTAGAGCTTGGGCCGCACGCCGTCGATCACGTTGGTGATCTGGCGGGGGATGAACTTCTCCACGTGCTGGTAGGGCCCGTAGTTGTTGGAACAGTTGCTGATAGTGGCCTGGAGCCCGAAGGAACGGACCCAGGCGCGCACCAGCAGGTCCGATCCGGCCTTCGTGGAGGAGTACGGGCTGGACGGGTTGTACGGGGTGGCCTCGGTGAACCGCTGCGGGTCGTCGAGTTCCAGGTCCCCGTAGACCTCGTCGGTGGAGATGTGGTGGAAGCGGGTGCCGTGCTTCCGGGCAGCCTCAATCAGGGTATAGGTGCCAATGATGTTGGTGTCCAGGAACGGGCGCGGATCATGGAGCGAGTTGTCGTTGTGGGACTCTGCCGCGTAGTGGACGACGACGTCGGCGTCCGCCACCAGACGGTCCACCAGTCCGGCATCGCAGATATCGCCCTGGATGAGCTCAAACCGGTCCGCGGACAGGCCTTCGAGGGAGGCCTTGTTCCCGGCGTAGGTGAGCTTATCCAGCACCGTGATCGACGCATCGGTATGGGCCAGTGCGTAGTGCACGAAATTGGAGCCAATAAAGCCGGCGCCGCCGGTGACAAGGAATCTGCGCATGTATATGTACGTTACCGGATTTGCCGTGCCAGATCAGACCGGCGAAGATGAGCACCATGCGTGGAATTATTCTGGCCGGCGGTACCGGTTCGCGGCTGCACCCCATCACCCTTGGCGTCAGCAAGCAGCTGGTCCCGGTCTATGACAAGCCGATGATCTACTACCCGCTCTCAACGCTGATTCTCGCGGGAATCAAGGACATCCTGATCATCACCACCCCTCACGACGCGGACCAGTTCCAGCGCCTGCTCGGTGACGGCTCCCGGTTCGGCGTCAGCATCACCTACAAGCAGCAGCCCTCTCCCGATGGTCTGGCGCAGGCCTTCATCCTGGGTGCTGAACACATCGGAAACGGGCCCGTGGCACTGGTGCTGGGGGACAACATTTTCTACGGCGCCGGCATGGGAACACAGCTGCGCCGCTTCTCGCAGATCGACGGCGGTGCCGTGTTCGGGTACTGGGTTGCTGATCCCAGTGCCTACGGTGTGGTTGAGTTCGACGACGAGGGCAAGGCTATTTCCCTGGAGGAAAAACCGGCTCAGCCAAAGAGCCACTACGCGGTGCCGGGCCTGTACTTCTACGACAACGACGTCGTGGAGATCGCACGGAACCTTGAGCCCTCACCACGTGGCGAGCTGGAGATCACGGACGTCAACCGGGTCTACCTCGAGAAGGGGAAACTCCAGGTGGAGATCCTGCCGCGGGGCACCGCCTGGCTGGACACCGGAACATTCGATTCACTCAACGAAGCCTCCGAATTCATCCGCACCGTCCAGAAGCGCCAGGGCCTCTCAATCGGCTGTCCCGAGGAAATCTCCTGGCGGCTGGGTAACCTGTCTGACGACGAACTGCGCACAATCGCCGAGCCCCTTATCAAGAGCGGGTACGGCACCTACCTGCTGGGACTGCTGGAGAACCGGGGAAAGTAACAAAGCACAAAAAAAGGGGGCGCCCGAGGGCGCCCCCTTTTTCGTATCTGCCTAAGGCAGGAACTCTTCACGTCCGTCGCTCTGCGGATCAGAGGCGGCAGCAGGCAGGGACGTACCGGCACCGAGGGCATCCACCTGCGTCCGGAGCTGCCGCACGGCCGTTTCCAGGACAGCTACCTCTTCGGCCAGAACCCGGCTCTCGTCCTCTACCATGGAGAGCTCCCATGACAGGTGCAGGGAAACTCCCATCAGCAGGACGATGCTCATTGCGAAGAGCAGGTTCGCAGGAACTTCCACTCCGAGCCAGCCCGAGACAAGGGCCAGCAGCTGAGGCCAACCCGCAAGGATCAGCGCTCCGCCGCCGACCAGCAGCCAGAGCACGGCGTACTTTTCACGGAGTTTCCTGCGGCGCAGCATGACCAGGACGATCACGACCATGAGCAGGGAGAATATGAATGCAGCTGCGACAGCCATGGTTTATGCCTTACCTGAATTGACCTGGGACTTGCGGCGTGTCATCGCGAGGCCAAGGGCGAAGACGGAGCGCAGAAGATAGATGGTGGATTTGGCCGGGTTATGGCTGGGCACGCCGCCCTGCCGCACCCGCATCTGCACGGGGATCTGGGTTACGGTGCACCCGGACCGGACGGCAACAACCAGGGAATCGATGGTGTCTCCGAGGTATTCGGCCGGATAATGGTCGATGTACTGGTCCAGCGCGCGGACGTTGGCGGCGCGGAAGCCGGAGGTAACGTCTGTGAGCTTTTCGCCTGCCAGCCGGGAGACTACTGCCGCCAGGAAGGACATGGCCCACTTCCTGGGGCCGGAAACCTTGTAGTTGCCTGCTTCGGCAAAGCGGGCGCCAATGGCGATGTCTGCTCTCTTCAGGCCCTGAACCACCCGGTCAATGTCACGGGGATCATGCTGGCCGTCAGCGTCGACCTGGATGACCTGCCGGTAACCTTTCCGCCGGGCGTACTTGAACCCTGCCCGCATCGCACCGCCGACTCCGAGGTTGAACGGCAGCCGCAGGACTGTGGCACCTGCCTCTTCGGCGAGGGCGCCGGTGGAGTCGGAGGAACCGTCGTCGACGACAAGGACGTCGTAGTCCTTCCCCTGTGCGAGGACCTCACGGACCGTGTTTCCCACAGTCTCGCCTTCATTCCATGCGGGCATGATGACGAGGAGGCGATTTGGGTCCTGCATGGGCATAGCGGGGTTCGAGTTCCTTATCTGGTCTTAGTCTGGTTCTGCAGCCTGCATCCGAAGAAGTGCCGGACAAGGCCGGACGGTCCAGTGCTAACATCGTAGCCGAACCCCGAAGGCCCGTCATCCGGCGCCGGTGGGTGGAGAGCATGCGCTCTGCCTGCCCGACAGCGGCGAAATGAGCACAAGGAACCAGAGGAGCACCGCACATGCTGCGCGAAGACAATCCGAAGGGTTCCGCTGCCCGGCTGGCCCGCCTCCGCGGCCTGCTTTTTGGCCCGGCCGGCAAGTACCTGCTGGTGGGAGTACTCTCTTTCGCCATCGACTTCGGCATGCTGGTGCTCCTGTACGAGGTTTTCGGCGTGGTTCTTTGGCTCGCTACCCCGATTGCCTTCCTCGTCAGCCTTTTCGCTAACTACCTCCTGCAGCGGTTCTTCACCTTTGCCGGGACACCGACGCGCGGCACCAGCTTCATCAAGTACATCCTTCTTGTGGCCGTGAACACGGTCGCTGCCAGCCTGATCGTCTCGGGCTTTGAAGCTGTTGGAAGCAGCTATGTCATTGGCAAGGTGGTCTCAACTGCCGCGATGACCGTGTGGAACTTCTTCGCCTACAAGTACTGGGTCTTTGCAGCAAGGGAAGGTGCTGGCCTCGAAGAGCCAGCACCTTCTCCCGCCCGCGAAGCCTAGCCCTGGGGCAGGACGTCCCTTCGGACTCCCTGCCGGTAGCCTTCCTGCTGCATACCGGTGAGCGGATACGTGTAATAGTTACCGGTGCGGTCAACGGCCCCGAGCATATTCCGTCCGTTCGCTGCTGATGGCGCCGGGAAAAGGCGTGTGAAGCTGCCCCAGCCGGTTCCCACGGTTTCATGAATGCCCAGCAGGCCGTTTCCGGCTCCGCGCCACAGGGACAGACGCCCGTCAGGGGCCCAGCCCAGTACATCATTTCGCCCGTCGCCGTCGTAATCTCCAGGCGCGGCCAGAGCCGTGAACCCGTCCCACCCTCCTCGGCCAATCAGAGCCCGCTTGGTGTAGCCTTCGTTGCTTCCACGCACCGCGCCAGTTCCGTTGTAGCGCCACAGGTTTCCCGCTCGGTCCCGGGCGAGAAGATCCGGCCTGCCGTCACCGGTGAGGTCGCCGGCCCCGAGCACCTGGGTGTAGTCGTTCCATCCGGTGCCGATGCGGACCACTTTCGCGTACCCTTCACTCGTCGCAGAGACGCGTCCGGTCCCGGCATAGAACCACAGGGTACCGTCCGGCTTCCGGGCAATCAGGTCGTTGCGGCGGTCGCCGTTGAAGTCACCGACCGCTGTGAGCTCGGAGTAAATCTGCCAGCCGGAACCGATCCTGATCCTGGTCCCGTATGTGCCGTTGGCCTTGCCGGGCTGGAACCAGAGCACCCCGTCGGAGGCCACCGTGAGCAGGTCCGCAATGCCGTCGGAATTGAAATCGGGAGTAGCGGTCACCAGTTTCTGCTGTGCCCAGGCCACCGTTCCCCGCCGGGCACCGGCGTCGTAGCCTTCCGAGACGGAGCCGGTTCCCTGGTAGAACCAGACCCGTGAATCCGAGCCGAGGCCCAGCAGATCGGTACGTCCGTCGCCGTTGAAGTCGCTGCCTCCCAGGACGCTGCCGTAAATGCTCCAGCCGGTACCGATCACATGGCCCGGGGCGAAGGATCCGCCTCCGGAGCCCTGCAGGAACCAGAGTCGGCCGTCACCGGTCCGGGCGACGACGTCGACCCTCCCATCACCGTTGAAGTCGCCCGTTCCGCTGAAATCGGCGAAACGCCACCAGTCTCCGGACGCGGGGACAGCCGGGCCGTGTGCCCCGGTGCCTGTGCTGCGGTAGACGACGGCCGAGCCGTTCGGCCGCACGGCCAGGATGTCGGGGCGGCCGTCGCCGTTGCTGTCGCCGATGCCGACCAGGTGGCGGAACTCGCCCCAGCCGCCGCGTCCAATGACCACGGCCGGCCGGTAGCCTTCGCTGGCGGCTGAGACAGTGCCGGTTCCGGCATAGAAGTAGAGGTCGCCGTCCACATGCCGGGCCACGATATCGGCCCGTCCGTCCCCGTTGTAGTCACCGGCAGTCACCAGAGCGTTGAATACCTGCCAGCCGCTGCCGATCTGGCGGGGGGAGGAGAAACCACCGCTGCCGGTTCCGGCATGGAACCACAGGGTGCCGTCAGCCCTGCGGGTGAGCAGGTCGGGGCGGCCGTCACCGTTGAAGTCGCCGGGACTGAGTACCTTCCGTGTCCAGTCCGGTGAGGCCCCGTTCATGGCGAACCGGGCGAGGTCGTCAGCGGAACCGCGCCAAACGTTTGAGTCGCCTTCAAAGGGGCCGGTGCTGCTGTACTGCCAGACGTTGTACGTCTTCCAGCCGGCCGGCATCGCGCCCGGACCGGATGTGCTGTAACGGGCAATGTGCAGTGGATGGTTGGCAAAGGCGGTGCTGTTGCCGGTGCACCGGTTCCACCAGTCCGCCGTTGTGTAGATCATCGGCAGCCGCCCGGTGCGTGCCCTGACCGTGTTGGAGAAGTCCCGGATCCAGGACACCATCTGGGCCGGGGTGAAGTCGTAGCAGGTGTTCCCCAGGTCGGGATAGGGGTTGTACTCGATATCCAGCAGGGGAGGGAGGGTCCTGCCGTCAGCCGACCAGCCGCCGCCGTTGTTGACAAAGAAGTTGGCCTGCGCGGCGCCGGAGGAATCACGGGTGGGAATGGCGAAGTGGTAGGCGCCCCGGTACATGCCCACAGAGCTTGCACCGTTGTACTGGCTCGAATAGCGGGGGTTTTTGTAAGTGGTGTGCTCAGTAGCTTTGACGTAGGCAAAACGTGCGCCCTGGTTCCAGGCACGGCTCCAGTTCACGGCAGTCTGGTGGCTGCTGACGTCCATGCCCTGGATCCCGGCGGGCTTCCAGGTGGCCAGCGGGGCAGCCGCTTTCTGCGCGGCCTGTGCCTCTGCGGCTCCCGTCTCCGCCGGGGTGCCGGAGCGCAGGGGGGCTGCCAATCCGGCGCTGACCAATGACCGTTCTGCCGCCAGGCGCTCTGCGGTTTCGCCGGGAGCAGGGGTCTGCGGGTCGTTGGTAGCTTCCAGCCGTTCCAGGCCCTGGCCCATCCGGGCACCCAGCAGTCCAATGAGTTCCGCGACGTCGACGTCGCTTTGTTCAGCTGCGGGGGGATTCCTCAGATCTGCCGCTTATTTCCGGCTCCGCGGTGGTTTCCGTTTCTGCCGCTGTTGGGTCTGCGCGTGGTTCAGCCAGTTCTGTCTCAACTGCCGGAAGCTCCGCAGGCCCGGGGAACTCCGCTTCCGGCCCGTCACCAGCCGGCAGGAGGGGGGCGGTGTTGGGACTGGGGGCAGGGGTCTCCTGGACCGCCGGTGCTTCACTTTGCGTCGTGGCGTAGGCCGGTGCGGTGGCAACGGCGAGGGCGAGGGTGAGGAAGCCTGCCAGCACGGGCGCGGCGTTGCGTTGTTTCACGGGGTCTCCAGAGAGCAGATATGTGTCAGCCTGAACAATACCGGGGCTGATGTGGTTTATGAGACTGGTGAAGGGTGATTTGGGCTGCGAAACCTACTCGGGAGAGGGAGGAAGCAACAGAGTGCTGCGGGGACCCCGGTTCCCGGCGCTTCCATGACCGTCCGTGGCCTTGAATTCCCTGGTTGCCGGCAGGCGGTGCCGGCGCGGGCGCTGCAGGCATCAACGTAGACTGGACCCGATGCTTTCACGCCCGGCGACCAGGAATTAGTTGATGACGGTTTTGGAACAAACTGAAGAAGACGGCCCGCAGGAACGGCGGTTCACGCGTCCGGCGAAGTCCCGGGCAATGAACGCCGGACGTGTGCTGGTGGTCAGCTTCCTTGCCGTTTTCGCGCTGACCGTCCTGTGGTCCCTGGCATCTCCGCTGATGTCCGTGCCGGATGAACCCGCGCACACTGTCAAGGCAGCCGCCGTCGCCCGCGGTGAACTCCTCGGGGAGACCGATGGCGCCCAGGGCTCGGCGATGACGGTCACTGTGCCTGAGTACATCGCCGCAACTCATGACCAGACCTGCTACAAGCACCAGAGGCAGATCCCGGCGGCATGTGCCCCCGGCGTGGGCGAGGGAACCGGGATGGTCTCCGCCGAAACCACGGCCGGCAATTACAACCCGGTCTACTATTTCGTCACGGGACTGCCTTCGCTGTTCCTCAGCGGGGCACCGGCGCTTTATGGGATGCGAATCGCCAGCGCCCTGTTCTGCTCAGTGTTCTTTGCGATGACATTCGCGGCGGCGGCGAAGTTCAAGCGCCCGCTGTGGCCCTTCGCAGCGGCAGTCGTTTCGACTACCCCGATGGTGCTGTACCTCACGGGGTCAATTAACCCCAACGCCCTGGAAATCGGAGCCGCGGCCGCTTTCTTCCTCAACCTGTGCGTGGTTCTGGGCAGCAGCACGCTGAAGCCCGTCCGGGCCAACATGGTCTTTGTGGGTGTTTCCGGTTTTGTCCTGGCGAATACCCGGCCGCTTTCACTGCTGTGGATGGCGCTGGCCGCAGCCGCAGCGCTGTGCATTTACGGGTGGCGACCCCTGCTGAAGGTGTTCAAAGACGGCCTTGGCCTGGCGATGGCTGGCCTGGTGGGAGTGGGCTGCGGCCTAAGCCTCGCCTGGTTCGCCGTCGCCAACAGCTTCGAAAGCCTGACCGGCACGGGAGTGGAACTCAGCAAATCCGACGCAGCCATCGTTATGTTCGAAAGCACGCTGGACTACGCGACCGGTTACGTGGGGCGGATGGGATGGCTGGACACTGACCTCCCTATGGCCGTCTACATTCTCTGGTATTCGCTCATGGCTCTTCTGCTTGTGCTGGGGGTGACCGCTAGGGCGAAGGGCAGCCGGGCCTCAGTGTGGCTTCTGGTGGCGGCGCTGGTGGCGCTTCCCCCGATTATGCAGGCGCAGGTCATCAACGAACTCGGCTGGATCTGGCAGGGCCGATACGTTTTGGCGCTGGTCGTGGTGATCCTGCTCTGCTGCGGAACCGTCAGCCAGTCCCTGGCTCTGCGTGTCACCCCCAGGAGCAGGAGCATCCTGCGGCTGCTGACCGTTGTCACAGCGCTCGCCCACGTAGTCAGCTTCGTGGTTGTCCTGCGCAGGTATGCAGTAGGCGTTATCGGTGAGCCCAACTGGGGCCGTTTCCTGTTTGCGCCGGAATGGCAGCCGCCGTTGTCCTGGCTGGTGCTGGCCCTTATCTATGCTGCAGTGATTTCCGCTGCCGGGCTTCTCATATACCGGTACGTGATCGCAGCAGCTGCCGCAGATACGCCCCGCAGCACAGAGCCCGGGAATACTGCCCGCCACGGTCCTGGACAGGAACCCGCCCTCACCTGAGACAGCGACGTCCCCGGGTAACTTCCAGCCGGCTATACGCCTGCGTCCGGGCGGACGGTTTTCCACAAAAGTACCGGGCACTCTCGTCAGAGACGGATAAATCTCCTATTCTCCCCCGCATGGCCGCACTGGCCTGCAGAAATAGTCTCGTTGCCACCTCAGCCGAAGGCCGGGGAGGATAAACCGGGGGAGCCCAATGGACGCTGTGCGTATTGTCGAGGATGAGGTCAGGGAGCTCATCCGCGTACGCGGGCTGGACCCCGCCCGCCAAGCCGGAGAAGTGCGGCGGCTGGTGGAGGCGGCCGTCCAGGACTACGACCAGCGGTCACTGCTCGGCACCCTGCCCGCACTGGGACAGCTTGATAGAGCCAGGAAGCAGGTTTTCGACGCCGTCGCCGGATTCGGAGCCCTGCAGCCCCTGCTTGATGATCCGACGGTCGAGGAGATCTGGATCAACTCCCCAGGTGAGGTTTATGCGGCCAGAGACGGAAGATCCGAACTCACACCCCTGAACCTGACATCGGAGCAGGTGCGGGACCTGGTGGAACGCATGCTGAAATCCTCCGGCAGACGCCTGGACCTCTCGTCACCGTTCGTCGATGCGGCCCTGCCGGACGGTTCACGGCTTCACGTTGTCATCCCTGATGTGACCCGGAAGCACTGGGCCGTCAATATCCGCAAATTCATAGTCCGGGCCAGCCGCCTGGAACATCTCGTCGAGCTGGGAACACTGACCCCCCAGGCTGCACGCTTTCTTTCCGCGGCGGTGTCAGGCGGATTGAACATCCTTGTCTCCGGGGCAACCCAGGCCGGTAAAACGACGCTTCTGAATTGCCTTGCCGCATCCATCGGCGCCCGGGAACGCGTCGTCACGGTGGAGGAGATCTTCGAACTGCAGCTTCCCCTGCGCGACGTCGTGGGGCTGCAGTGCAGGCAGGCCAACCTGGAAGGAACCGGCGAAATTCCGCTGCGGCGCCTGGTCAAGGAAGCCCTGCGGATGCGGCCTGACAGGCTGATTGTGGGTGAGGTTCGGGAAGCCGAGAGCCTGGACATGTTGATTGCATTGAATTCCGGGCTTCCCGGCATGTGCACGGTTCACGCCAACAGCGCGCACGACGCCGTCACGAAGATCTCTACGCTGCCTCTGTTAGCGGGGGCCAACATTTCCAGTTCCTTCGTTGTTCCCACCGTGGCCTCCTGCATAGACCTGGTGGTCCATTGTGTCCGGACTCCTGCCGGGCGACGGGAAGTCACTGAAATCCTGGCTTTGGGGCGAAGGGTGGAAAACGGGGTTATAGAATCCACGCTCGTCTTTCAGCGTGTCGATGGCCGTTTGGAAGCTTCCCCGTCTGCGCTTCCATCTCCGGACAAGTTTGCCCGCGCCGGAATGAACCTGGCCGAACTGCTGGAGCCGGCAGCATGACGACCGTTGCGGGACTGACTCTTGGAATTGGCCTGTTCTTAGTCTGGTGGTCCTGCTGGGCACTTCCGGAACGCCCGCCCAAGCTGCGGCGTGCAGGCCGGCTCGCGGAGATGCTCAGCGCGTCCGGCATTAGACGCGTGACTCCCGCCGGCCTGGTTGCCAGCAGCGTCCTCCTGGGCGTCCTTGTCCTCCTGACCAGCTGGGTGCTGACAGGTTCCCTCCCCATCGCCGCTTGTTTCGGTGTCTTTGCCAGCGCCGTGCCGGTGAGCGCAGTCCGCTGGCAGGCCCACAGACGCAGCGCCTCCCTGATGGAGCTCTGGCCGGATGCTGTGGACCACTTACGTTCGGCTATCCGCGCTGGACTGTCGCTGCCGGAGGCGCTCATTCAACTCGGGGAGAACGGGCCGGCGGAGCTTCGTACACCATTTCGGGAATTCGGGGCAGACTACCGCTCCGGCGGCTCGTTTGAAGAAGCGCTCGACAACCTGAAGGAGCGATTGGCAGACCCAGTCGGAGACCGGATCGTGGAATCCCTGCGCCTCACCCGGCAGGTGGGCGGATCCGATCTGGGGAGGCTGCTCGGCACTCTGGGGGAATTCCTGCGCGAGAACGCGCGGACCCGCAGCGAACTGCTGGCACGGCAGTCATGGACAATTAACGCGGCCCGGCTGGCTGTAGCTGCACCTTGGCTGGTGCTGGTGCTGATGTCGACTACGCCGGAGGCCGTTGAAGCATACAACTCCGCGGCCGGGGCTGCAGTTCTAGCCACGGGAATGGTGATGTCGGTTGGCTGCTACCGCTTGATGCTGCGCATTGGTGCGCTGCCCGCGGAAAAGCGGGTACTGCGGTGAGCGGGCTGTGGCCGGCCGCCGTGCTGGTGGGAACTGGCCTCGGCATGGGGCTTTGGCTGACCGTCACCCGGCTTCCCTTCCTCCGGCCCGCTTCCTTTGCCGACCGGATCGCGCCGCAGCTGCGCTCCGTAACGCATGGATCTCGGCTGCTCGAGCCCGCGGACACCACGCCGTTTGGTCCGCTGCAGCGGGTTTTCCGGCCCGTACTTCAGGAGCTGGTACACAAGCTCGCCCGCATCAATCCCGCTAATTCGGCCCTGCAGCGACGGCTGGACCGCGCGGGCAACCGCATGACCGTCCTGGAGTTCCGTTCTGGACAGCTGCTGTTTGCCGGAGCGGGCCTCCTTATAGGCGGGGCAGCTGCAGTCTGGCTGGCAGCCAACGCGCTCATTTCTGTTCCGGCTGTTGCGCTCCTGGCGCTCGCATCAGGGCTACTCGGCTTCCTCCTTCGGGACTATCTCCTGACCAGGGAAGTCCGCCGGCGGGAAGCAGTGATGCTTACAGAGTTTCCCAGCATGGCAGAAATGATGGCGTTGGCTGTTGGGGCAGGGGAGAGCGCCGGCGGTGCGCTGGAACGTGTGGCGCGTACGTCCCGAGGCGAACTGGCCCGGGAGTTCGGGCATGCGTTGGCCGAAACCCGTTCCGGCGCACCATTGCTGACGGCCCTGCGCAATCTGTCCAAGCGCACCCAGCTGGCCCCATTGTCCAGATTCGTGGACGGGGTCTCGGTCGCTATCGAGCGTGGCACGCCACTGGCGGACGTTCTCCGGGCCCAGGCCCAGGATGTCCGGGACATGGCCAAGCGTGAACTCATGGAAGAGGCAGGAAAGAAGGAGATCGCCATGATGGTGCCGCTGGTCTTCGGCGTCCTGCCGCTTACCGTCCTCTTCGCCATCTTCCCGGGACTTTCCCTGCTCAGCATCGGCCTATGAGGATGCCTGCAAAGACCGCAACCCTGATTCCGTTCACCATCGAAGAGAGGACCCCAATGAAGTCGCTAACTGCCCTTCGTCACCTGCCGGCCTTCGTAGCAGCCAGTCTCCTGGTGAGGCTCACGGCCGCCCTGCATCCGCGTGCCTCCGAGAGGGAACGCGGAGACGTGCCCGGATGGGTCATGATCACGCTGATGTCGGCGGTTCTCGTGGCAGCCATTCTCGTAGTTGCGCGGACTGCGCTCGTCGATCTCTTCAATTCAGCCATTGACCAGGTCCGGCAGTAAAGCCCGCTCCGAAGGCGAGGACGGGTCGGCGGTCGTTGACTTCGTCATGGTTGGCGCCCTGCTGACCGTGATCGTCGTTGCGATCGTGCAGCTCGCGCTGGTTCTGCATGTCCGCAATACGCTCATTGATGCTGCGGCATCAGGTGCGCGGTATGGAACCCTGGCCGACCGAAGTCCGCAGGACGGACTTGAGCGGACACGGCAGCTGATCTCGGGGTCGCTGTCCGAAGGGTTCGCCCAGGACATCAGCTACTCCCGAACGGTAGAGCCCGGTGCGCCCATGCTGCAGATGAGGGTGCGTGCACCGCTTCCGCTGATAGGACTGATTGGTCCGCGAGGGGGAATAGAGGTGACCGGACATGCTTACTGGCCTGACTGACCGGCTGAAGCATGCGGCGAAATCCGGTGGCGAGGACGGCAGCGCCGCCGTCGAATTCGTCTTCCTCGGCGTGCTCCTGCTGGTACCGCTGGTTTACCTCATAGTTGCCGTGGGCCAGGTCCAGGGAGCAGCCTATGCTGTGGTCGGCGCAGCCGACCATGCCGCGAAAATCTACGCAGCGGCTCCTGCCGGAACTGCACCGGAGTCGCAGGCAAGGGCCGCTGCCGAACTTGCCCTGTCTGACTTTGGCTTCGACCCGAATGGACTTGAATTACGGATTTCCTGCAGCCCGGAATGCAGCGCACCCGGCTCAACCGTGACGGTCACTGTGGCACTGGACGTACCGCTCCCTGTTGTGGGGGCCATGCCGGGCATGAACCTGGCACCGGTGCGGGTGGATTCAACGTCCATGCAGACCGTTGAGAGGTTCGGATGAGTGCATCTGACTCACACGAGGTAGTGCACGGCGGCGGTGACTCGGGTCAGGTGGGGGTGCTCATCATCGGGTACGTGCTGCTCGCCCTGCTGGTAATCACTGTGGTGGCCGGTGCATCGTCGGTCTATCTGGGGCACAAGAAGCTTCTGTCAGCAGCCGACGGCGCCGCGCTCGCAGCGGCAGACACGTTCTCACTGGCACAGGTGCAGGGGAGCGGTGCAGGCGTGCCGGCGGCCGCGCTTGAAACCTCCCGGGTTATGTCGGAAGTGGAGCGTTACCTGCAGGAAAGCCGGGCGGGTGAGCGCATTGACGGACTGCAGATCTCGCCCGAGACCGGGACGCCGGATGGCCGGACAGCGAGGGTGGTCCTGGTCGCCGTCGTCCACCCGCCGATCGTGAACGTTCTGGTTCCCGGCGGCATCCCGATTACCGCTGAGAGTGATGCCCGGGCGCGGCTGACGCGGTAGCAGCACCCATGCACCGGGCATATGGCCCAGCCGGACGGATTAGGAGGCCTTCGCCTGCGTCCGGGACGGGTAGTGGCTCCAATCCCCGTGGTCGATCTCCAGGAGGGTGCCGTCATCGGCATAGCAAAGCGTCACCCGTTCGCCGTACAGGTCGCAGTCCGGGTCGGGGCAGCGGTCCCGGCCGGACCCGATGTAGTCAGCGGCGTCGAACTGGTCCCAGTCGTCAAGCTTGCCCAATGCCCAGGGATCGCCCTGCTCAGCCAGTTCCTCGAGCTCCTCACGGCCATACCTTCGGCCACGCTCGGGATGGCGGACATCAGAGGGAGACTGCCGGGAGGCGGAAGTGGCGTTCATTGAAATGACGGGCTCCTTTCCGGTTCTGACACCACTTAATGTACTCCCGGGCACCGGCACGCCCACTGTCATTTCCCGGCGTGCCGCCGGTCTGAATCCTGGGTCCGGGTCTTAACCAGACGGGGGAAACCGGGCCATGGCGTAGTCTGTAATCACCATGGCTGAAATCGATTTTCCCGCAGAAATCCGCGCTCTCCGCTCCACGTTCGCCTCCATCGAGGACGTCTCCGACGTTGCGGCGATGAAGGAGGACATTGCCGAACTGAGCGAGATGGCCGGTGAACCCAACCTATGGGATGACCCGGACGCTGCGCAGAAGATCACGTCCAAGCTCTCGCACCGCCAGAGCGCGCTGGAACGGCTGCAGAAGCTCGAGGCCCGGATCGACGACCTTGAAGTCCTGGTGGAACTCGCCCAGGACGAGTCCGATGCCGACAGCAAGGAAGAGGCAGCCAAGGAATTGCAGTCACTGCGCAAGGCCCTCTCCGAGCTGGAAGTGGTCACCCTGCTCTCCGGTGAATACGACGAACGTGAAGCAGTGGTAACCATTCGCGCCGGCGCCGGCGGAGTGGACGCAGCCGATTTCGCCGACATGCTCCTGCGCATGTACCTGCGCTGGGCTGAGCGCCACGGCTACCCCACACAGGTCCTGGACACCTCCTACGCCGAAGAGGCCGGCCTCAAGTCTGCCACCTTCGAGGTCAAGGCCCCTTATGCCTTCGGCACCCTGGTGGTGGAAGCCGGAACGCACCGGCTTGTGCGCATCAGCCCGTTCGACAACCAGGGCCGTCGCCAGACCTCGTTCGCTGCAGTGGAGGTCATTCCGCTGATTGAGGCCACCGACCACATCGACATCCCGGACAACGAAATCCGCGTGGATGTGTTCCGCTCCTCCGGCCCGGGCGGCCAGTCCGTGAACACCACCGACTCGGCGGTGCGCCTGACACACATCCCCACCGGAACCGTGGTCTCCATGCAGAACGAGAAGTCGCAGCTCCAGAACCGCGCGGCCGCCATGCGGGTTCTCCAGTCCCGCCTCCTGCTGCTGAAGAAGGAGCAGGAAGACGCCGAGAAGAAGGCCTTCGCCGGGGACGTCAAGGCATCCTGGGGTGACCAGATGCGTTCCTACGTGCTGAATCCGTACCAGATGGTCAAGGATCTGCGCACAGAACACGAAGTGGGAAATACATCGGCGGTATTCGACGGGGAGATCGATGACTTCATCGATGCCGGGATCCGCTGGCGCGCCAACGGAAGCGTCTCCGCCCGGAAATAACCCGGGCACTGCGTGCCCGGACCTGGAGCTACAGCCCCAGGCTGTCCCGCAGAGGCAGGGCAAGCGTCTTGGCAAAAGAGTCGGTGATGTGATTGTCCCGGTACACCAGGACGTTCCCCAGCACCGCCTCGCAGCGGCCCTCGGGGCAGAAGTAGCCGCGGAAGTCCACCAGTTCCACGCCGTCCAGCTCCTGGGCAGCAAGTGTGAGCGGGCCCGGTTCCCCAGGCGCCGGGAACGAGCATTCCCCGGCATCGGCGCTGACGCACTCCGGAATGTTGAAGGGCGGGTAGGGCACATCGCTCAGGACCGCCACCCGCACTCCGGCATCCCGCAGGGAAGCCAGTGCGATTGAATAGCCACGCTCTGCCTGCTCTGCGCTGTCCCATTCCCAGTCCAGGGCATCCTGGTATCCATGGGGTGTCAGGGAAGCGGTCACCACCGCTGCCGGAGCCAGATCGATGATCATCTCGATGGTCTGCGCATTGATGCCCACACACGTCTTATGGATGACGGTCCCGGAGTGAAGCGGCTCGGTGCTGAAGGGACAGCCGTTGCGGGCCAAGACATACAGGCGGTAGCCCGTCTCCCGGGCCAGCAGGTCCATTGAGCCCATGTACTGCGCAGCATGGGAGTCACCCACCAGCACAATGCTTCGGGGGCTCTCCACGTCTCCGGAGACACAGTCTTCCAGGTCCATGCTGCGGGGATCCCAGGCAGTCAGGCAGGCCTCCACGCCCTTGGGCTGGTCCGCAGTTGCAACCGCCGGATCAGGGCGCACCGGCATATCCGGTACGGCAGCCGAAGAGTGCACCGCACCGGCGCCCGGATAGGCAGCCAGATCCAGTTCCTGGCTCAGTGCCCGGGTCTTCTGCTCCACAACGAGGTACGGAGCGGCAGCGGCCACAATGGGAACCACCACCAGCACCGCGCCTAGGGCGTACACCGCACGGTAGGACGGGGTTGAAGCCCTCCGGCGTCCGCCGCGCCTTGCCTGAGCCGGCTCGAACTTCCTAAACGGCTCTTCGATGAAACGGGTGGACACCACGGCCAGGGCGGCGCTGAGGGCTATGACAGCAGAGCCGTGAAGCCAGCCCGGATTCGGCCCCAGGACGTAAACCGAGAAGACAATCACGGGCCAGTGCCAGAGGTAGAGCGAATACGAAATGTCGCCCAGGTAGGTCACCGGGCGCAGCGCCTGCCACTTCGCCGCCGATCCAAAGCCCGGCTGGTGCACCGAGCTGCCTGCAAGCAGCAGCGCCATGGTTCCCGCAACCGGCAGCAGGGCGGCATAGCCGGGGAAGGCCATGGCCGTGGAGAAGGTTGCTGCAGCTCCGACCACCATCGCCAGGCCAGCCCAGCCCAGCATCACGGGCAGGCGTGTGCCGGAGCGCAGCTGCGGAGCTGCCACTGCCAGGACGCCGCCAAGGGCAAGTTCCCAGATTCGGGTGGTGGTGAAGAAATATGCGAGGTCCGGGCTGGAAGCTGAAAACAGGACTGAATGGATGAACGACGCCGCAGCGACGGCAGCGAGCACCCACAACAGCAGGTGCCGCCCGGGCAGACCGCGGCGTCGGCGTGCCGCAGCCGCACAGATCAGGATCAGCAGGGGAATGAAGAGGTAGAACTGCTCTTCCACTGCCAAAGACCAGAAATGCTGCAGCGGGGACACTGAGGCGGTTGCGCCCTCATAGCTAGTGGTGGAGAAGGCCTGGTTCCAGTTCTGGATGTTCAGTCCGGAGGCGGCGACATCGCGGGCCACGCCCTGCCAGCGGCCCTGCGGGAACAGCAGCACAGTTGCTGCCAGAGTGGCGACGAGCACCGCCGCTGCCGCGGGCAGCAGACGCTTGATCCGGCGGCTGTAGAACCTGGCAAGCTGCAGGGATCCGGTAGACATCGCCTCGCGGGCCAGGGAACCGACAATCAGGTACCCGGAAATGACGAAAAAGACATCCACTCCCACAAAACCGCCCGGAAGCGAGGAGGGCCAGATGTGGTACCAGACCACGATCCCGACGGCCAGGGCTCGCAATCCCTGGATATCCGGCCGGTGTCCAGCGGGACGGGACGAGGAAGCGGGGACGGCTGTGGGTCGCGCACTGCGGGTGGCACGGGCAGCGCGGGAGGCAGGGGCAGCCAGGGAGAGTGGGGGCACAAAGCGCAAGTATATGCGGATCTACGGGGGCCGGTGGGGGTGCGGGATTGCCGGCGTTAGGTTCGCTTCGACCGAACCATTGACTCAGTGTGATCTGCGTCATACATTTTCCCGTAACCTGAATCGCCTTTCAGGTTAGTGCTCCAACCGCCGGCGCGAGCCGGCACCAAAAGCATCCACTGCGCCACCGCACTGAAAGGCACACCACCGTGAAGGCAACAAAGAAGTTCCTCCTCGCAGCGGCAGTCACCGCCGGGCTGGCCCTCTCCGCCTGCGCCCCCTCCGCCGAGTCCGGCAACGCACCGGCGGAAGGCGGCGAGGCGCCGTCGAGCGTCGACGTCGGAATCGTCTACTCAAAAACCGGGCCGCTGGCCGCCTACGGCGAGGCCTATTACGAAGGTCTGCAGGCAGGCATCGACTACGCCACCGACGGCACGGGCAAAGTCGGGGACACTGAGCTGAACATCACTTACCACGACGACGGCGGCGACCCGGACAAGGCAGTTACCGTCGCCAAGGACCTGATTGGACAGGACTACAAGATCCTGGCCGGCACGGTGGTCTCCGGCATCGCCCTGAAACTGGCCGAACAGGCCGAGCAGAACCAGGTCCTCTACATTTCCGGACCGGCGGCGACGGACGCGATCCAGGGCATCAACAAATACACTTTCCGCTCCGGCCGGCAGTCCCTGCAGGACGTTGCCGCAGCCGGGTCTTTCGTGGGCGACCTGGCCGGAAAGAAAGTAGTGGTCTTCGCCCAGGACAACGCCTTCGGCCAGGGCAACCTCGCTGCCGTCGAAGCCGTCCTTGGTGCTGAAGGTGCGGAGGTCTCGAGCGTCCTGGTGCCCGAAGACGCTACCGAGTTCACCCCGTTCGCCCGCCAGCTGATCGACGCCGCACCGGACATGGCGTTCGTGGCCTGGGCCGGAGCCACCTCCGGCTCAATGTGGCAGGCACTGGACCAGCAGGGTGCTTTCGACGCCGCTCCAATCGTCACGGGTCTGGGCGACGCCGCCACGTTCGGCGCCTACGGGGCGGCCGGCACCAAGATTTCGTTCCTCAACCACTACTTCCCGGGTGCCGGGGACAACGAGGTGGAAAAGGCCATGATCGAGTCCGTGGAAGCATCCGGGAAGGAAGCCGACCTGTTCACCCCGGACGGTTTTGTGGCCGGTCAGATGATTGTCCAGGCCGTCCGTGAAGGCGGCAGCGACGTCGAAGCGATGGTGACCGCGCTGGAGGGCTGGAGCTTCGAAGGCCCCAAGGGCACCACAACAGTCCGCGCCTCAGATCATGCCCTGCTCCAGGACATGTACCAGGTCACCCTCAATGACCAGGGCGGAACCTGGGTTCCCACCCTCGTGGAAACGGTCGCTGCGGACGCCGTCGCTCCGCCGGAAGCCGCAAAGTAGGCTGTGGACTGCATGGATGCACCCATCGCCCTGGAACTCACCGGCGTCGGACTCAGCATTGGCGGGGCCCGCATTCTCGACGACGTGAACCTGCGCGTCCGCAGCGGCGAAATGCTCGGGGTGATCGGGCCGAACGGCGCCGGGAAGACCACTCTCTTCAACGTCATCTCCGGACTGCTGCGCCCCACCGAGGGCACCGTGGCGGTCCTGGGGAACGACGTCGGACGGTTGGCCGTCCACCGCCGCGCGGCCGCCGGGCTGGGCCGGACGTTCCAGACCTCCAGCCTGTTTCCGCAGCTGAGCGTCCTGGAGAACGTCCGTTTGGCAGCACAGGCCAAACTCGGAGGCAGCCTGTCGCTGCTGCGATTCCCCCGCAGCGGCGACGACGCCACCCAAATTGCCTCCGAACGGATCGAGGAAGTTGGGCTGGGCGCCAAGGTGTCTGCCGGTGCAGGCGGACTTTCCCACGGAGATAAACGAAAAGTTGAAATAGCCATGCTGCTCGCGGCAGATCCCGCCGTGATCCTGCTTGACGAGCCCATGGCGGGCGTCGGGTCAGGCGACGTGGCCGGGCTTTCAGAGGTGATCCGGCGGATGCACCGTGAGTCCGGCCGAACCGTCCTGATGGTGGAGCACCACATGGAAGTGGTCCTGGGCCTGGTGGACCGGGTCGCCGTGATGCACCACGGCTCCCTCCTCGCCGTCGATACGCCCGACGCCGTTATGGCAAACCCCCTGGTCCAGAGCGCCTACCTGGGAGAACCCGTCTGATGAACACTGATGCAGCACCCATTCTGCGGGTATCCGGCCTCTCCGCCTCGATTGGAGGGCAGCAGGTTGTCGAGGACGTCAGCTTCGACGTGCCGGGAACCGGCGTCACTGCACTGCTGGGCCGCAACGGCGTGGGCAAGACCAGCACCATCAAGGCAATCATCGGGTTGATTTCCCGCACCGGAGAGGTCCGGCTCGGCGGTGAGCGAATCGACGGCGCCGAGACGCACCGGATTATCTCCCGCGGTGTCGGCTACGTCCCGGAAGACCGGGAGGTCTTCTCCCGGCTCACTGTTGCGGAGAACCTCCGCCTGGCTGAGCGGGACGAACACCCCCGGCGGCAGCTCGTCGAGGACCTCTTCCCAGACCTGGTAAAGCGTTCCGCCCAGATGGCCGGAACACTTTCCGGCGGGCAGCAGCAAATGGTGTCCCTGGCACGGGCCCTGCTGAATATCAACAAGGTGCTCCTGGTGGATGAACCCACCAAGGGGCTGGCCCCGAAGATCGTCCAGGAAGTCGCAGAGGCGCTCGCCGAGGCTGCCCGGACCGTGCCGGTACTGCTCGTGGAACAGAACCTGGCCGTTGTGCGGCAGCTCGCTTCCAGCGTCACAGTGCTTTCCGGCGGCAGGGTGGCTCTCACCGGGATGGACGCCGGGGCGTTCCTTGATGACACCGGGCTCAACCACAGGCTGCTGGGCGTCCACACAGGAACACCCGCTGACGGCACGGAATCTGCCCAGGCCGCTCCACGGAAAGGAGCCTGACCAGTGAGCACCATCATCCTGCTCATCGTCACGGGCCTCGGCCTGGGAGCACTGTACTTCCTGGTTGCCTCCGGGCTGTCCCTGATCTACGGCCTGATGGGTGTGCTGAACTTCGCCCACGGTTCCTTCCTCACACTGGGTGCGTTCATTGGCTGGCAGACTGCACAGGCACTCGGAGCCGGAGGCTGGGGAGTCTTCTTTATCTCCCTCGCCGTCGGAGCCGCGACAGGAGCGCTCTTTGCCGCCCTGACCGAACGGATCCTCATTCGTCCCCTCTACCAGCGCCACATTGAGCAGGTGCTGGTCACCGTCGGCCTGTCCCTGGCCTCCGTCGCGCTGTTTGAAGGAATCTGGGGGACGGACCCGTCGTTCATCACCGGCCCAGCCTGGCTGAAGGAAACCACGGACATCCTGGGCGCACGGATTCCCAATGACCGGTTCGTGGCCATCCTGGCCGCTGCACTGGTGCTGGGCGGGCTGCTGCTGTTCCTGAAGAAAACCAGGTACGGCATGATCATCCGCGCCGGGGTCGAGAACCGGTCCATGGTCACAGCACTGGGCATTGACGTGCGGAAAGCCTTCACCCTGGTCTTTACCATCGGCGGTGCCGCTGCGGGGATGGGCGGGGTCCTGGCAAGCCACTACTTCGGCTATGTTTCGCCGCTGCTGGGCGGATCGCTGCTGATCTTTGCGTTCATCGTGACGGTTATCGGCGGCCTGGGTTCCCTGACCGGGGCAGCGGTTGCCTCGGTGGCCGTGGGGATCCTGCAGCAGTTCGCAAACTTCTACTGGGGCGTGGGGGACTTCGTTGTGGTCCTGCTCCTCGCCGCCGTCCTGCTGGCTCGACCGGCAGGGCTCATGGGAAAGGCGGTAACGGCATGAGTGCAGCCCAGACCCGGGAGGATACCCGGACACCTGCGGTACAGCGGCGGCCAAAGTCCAGACGCCACCGGCGCCCCGCCGCGTGGGCCGCCGGCGCCGCCGGCATCGCCGTCCTGGCAGTGCTGCCCCTGTTCAACCTGTCGCTGCCGGGCATCCTGCCCGGGCCCACCTACTCACCGGGCTCACTGCAGCTCATGGCCCTGTGCATGCTGATGGCTGCCGCAGCCCTGACCTATCACCTGCTGCTGGGGGTAGCGGGCATGCTGTCCTTCGGGCACGCACTGTACTTCGGCGCCGGGGTCTACGGACTGGCGATCATCCTGGACCGTACGGGCCTGCCGCTGCTGCCTGCGATGGCACTCACCCTGATGGTGGTGATCGTGCTGGCCAACCTGACCGGCGCCGTCGCGCTGCGGGTCACCGGCATCCCCTTCGCCATGGTGACCCTCGCCTTCGCCCAGGCCGGTTCAGTGATGGTGCGGCGCAACCCGGACGGAGCTACCGGCGGTGAAGAGGGGCTGAGCCTTGCGACCGAGCATGTGCCGTCCTTCCTGGTAGGCGTGGCCAACACCCGGAACCTGTACTGGCTGGCGCTCGCCGCCCTGGTAACGGTGTTCCTTGTGACGGCCTGGATCCAGCGCAGCCGGGCAGGCCACGTAGCAGCTGCCGTCCGCGAAAACGAAATGCGTGTCCGGGTGCTGGGCCTGCAGCCCTACCTGGCCAAGTTGCTCATCTTCGTGGTCGCCGGGACCCTGGCCGGAGTGGTGGGAATGACGTACCTGCTGCTGCAGTCCGGTGCCGTGCCGCGGGCAGTCTCCTCCGACTTCACCATCACGCTGCTGGTCATGGTGGTCCTGGGCGGAGTCGGTTCCAGGTGGGGCGCAGTGCTGGGCGGTGTGGTCTATACCCTGCTGGACCAGCGGCTCACCGCACTTGCCAATTCGGAGGCAATCGCAGGGCTGCCGCGGATACTGCAGATCCCTCTGTCCGAGCCGCTGTTTATCCTAGGTACCCTGTTCATCCTGGTGGTCCTGTTCCTGCCCGGCGGGCTCGCCGGTGCAGCCGCGCGGCTCCGGAACCGTGAAGCTGCACGGCGCCCGCAGCAGATCCTGGAGGAAGCCGGATGAGTTCCCTGCATACCTTGGGCCGCTGGACCGCGGACCGTGCCCTCGCCACCCCGGAACGCACGGCGATCGACGACCGCGGAGTCCGGCTCAGTTACCGGGACCTGGAGAACCGGGCGTCCGGTCTGGCCGCGGCACTGAGGAGCGCCGGTTACCGGCGTGGAGACCGTATCGCCACGGTGACCGGCAACAGTGCCGACCACGTGGTGGCGTTCTTTGCCTGCGCCAAGGCCGGGCTGGTGCTCGTGCCGCTCTCCTGGCGCCTGTCCGCCCGCGAACTCGCGGCGCAACTGTCCCTGGCCGATCCTGCGCTGCTGCTTGTGGAGGACGAGTTCTCCGCCGTGGCCATGGAAGCCGCCGCGCAACTGCCCGTGCCGCCGCCGTCGGCAGCGCTTGGCCGCACCGGTGTGGAAGCCGGTCCGCCCGCTCCGCAGCGGCTGCTTGCCCAGCCTCCGGAGACGCACGGCCCGGAGACGCACGGTCCGGAGGCGCTCGACGACGATCCGCTGCTGATGGTCTTTACCTCCGGAACCGAGGCGGACCCCAAAGCCGTTGTGCTTACGCACGCCAACTGCTTCTGGACCAACCTGTCTCTGTCCCGCACGGCAGAGATCGGCGGCCGGGACGTGGTGCTGGCCGTGCTGCCGCAGTTCCATGCCGGAGGCTGGAACATCCAGCCCTTACTGGCATGGTGGACCGGGGCCACCGTTGTGCTGGAACGGACCTTTGACGCCGGGCGCGTGCTGCAGCTGGTCGAAGACCGCGGAGTAACCACGATGATGGGGGTGCCGGCGCACTACCTGATGCTTGCCTCGCACCCGCGTTTTGAACGGACCGATCTTTCCAGCCTTGAACGGGCCGTGGTTGGCGGCGCGGCCATGCCGGCACCTTTGCTGCGGACCTGGCATTCGCGCGGGGTCGCACTGGCGCAGGGGTACGGGCTGAGCGAGGCCGGACCCAACGTGCTGTGCCTGCCCGAAGAAGAAGCCGCGGCCCGCGTCGGCATGGCGGGCAAACCGTATCCGCATGTGGATGTAGCCGTTGCGGATCCGGTTACCGGGGAACTGCTGGAAGGACCTGGAACAGGAGAACTGCTCGTGTCCGGGCCGGGTGTCTTCAGTGGATACTTCCGCAATCCTGAAGCGACCGCTGAGGCACTTAGAGGCGGCTGGCTCCATACCGGCGACCTGGTGGAACGCGACGCCGGCGGCTGCCTTCGGCTTCTGGACAGGCTCAAGGACATCTATATTTCCGGCGGCGAGAACGTTTCCCCAGCCGAGGTGGAAGCCGTACTGCTTGAGCATCCCGCCGTGGCCGAAGCCGCCGTCGCAGGGGAACCGGACCCGCGCTGGGGGGAAACTGGAGTGGCCTACGTAGTACGCAGATCCGGAACCGCAGTAGACGCACAAGCCATCCTGGAACACTGCGGTGCCCGGCTGGCCGGCTATAAGGTTCCCTCCCGCGTCTGTTTTGTGGATTCTCTGCCGCGTACCTCACTTCACAAAGTGGCACGTGCCCGGCTTCGCGGCCGCTTACACACCAGCGACCCATCACTGATCCCCGAGGGGCGGAACAACGCATGAGCACCACACCCCGGACAGCACGCGGTACCAGGACCAGGGCGCGGCTGCTCGCTGCCGCGGAACAGGTCTTTGAATCCGTGGGCTACCACGATGCTTCAATCGTGAAAATCACTGAGCAGGCCGGGATCGGGCTGGGCACGTTCTACCTGTATTTCGAGGGCAAGCAGGCGATTTTTGATGAGGTGGTCGAGGACCTGAACCGCCGCGTCCGGCAGGCCATGACTGAGGCTGCGAAAGCCGCGGACAACCGAATTGATGCCGAACGTGCCGGGTTCCGGGCTTTCTTCCGTTTTACCGCGGAACACCCCGCGCTGTACCGGATTATCCGCCAGGCCGAGTTCGTTTCCCCCGGCGCCCTGCGCATGCACTACACCCGGATCGTCAACGGCTACGTGGAAGGCCTTAAGGCAGCCCGCGACGCCGGAGAGATCCGGCCCATGGACGTGGACACCGTCGCCTGGGCCCTCATGGGCATCGGGGAGATGTTGGGCATGCGGTGGGTCCTCTGGGACGCCGACCGCTCCGGCGGGGGCACAGCCGCGGAGATCCCCGAAGCTGAATTCGAGGAAATGATGCGCTTTATCGAACGCGGAATGGCGCCCGAAGCGCCGGAAAAGGGAGGGAAAGCATGAACACGGAGGCAGTTCTTCCGGCGGACCTGGACGGCCGGCGTGCGGTGGTGACCGGGGGAGGGTCAGGAATTGGCGAGGCCTGTGCCCGGACGTTCGCTGCCCTCGGTGCGAAGGTCGTAGTGGCGGACGTCAACGGGGAAGCCGCTGAACGGGTCGCCGCTGACACCGGCGGAACCGCGTGGACGGTGGACCTGAGCGATACGCGCGCCTTGGAGGATCTGTCCCTGGAGACAGACATCCTGGTCAACAACGCGGGGATTCAGCGGATCAATCCAATTCAGGACTTCGATCCTGAAACTTTCCGCCTGATCCACCGGCTGATGGTCGAATCGCCGTTCCTGTTGATGCGTGCGGCGCTGCCGGGTATGTACGAACGGGGTTTTGGCCGGATCATCAACATCTCTTCCGTCCACGGACTGCGTGCCTCCGCTTTCAAGAGTGCCTACGTGAGTGCCAAGCACGCACTTGAGGGGCTGAGCAAGGTGGCGGCCCTGGAAGGCGGACCGCACGGCGTGACGTCCAACTGCATCAACCCCGCCTATGTGCGCACCCCGCTGGTGGAAGCACAGATCGCAGACCAGGCCCGGATCCATTCGATCCCCAGGGACGAAGTGGTGTCTTCAATCATGCTCACCGAGTCCGCTGTGAAGCGGCTGGTGGAGCCCGGGGAAGTTGCATCCCTCGCAGCCTGGCTGGCCGGGGCGGGCGCCGGAATGGTTACCGGTGCTTCCTACACCATGGACGGCGGGTGGAGCGCCAGATGACCAACTACACGAGCATCGGCATTCCGGTCCGCGGAGGCACCCTGCACACGGGTATCTGGGGGCCGGACGACCCTGCCGCGCCGACGGTACTGGCGGTCCATGGGGTCACGGCGTCGCACCGGACCTGGGGGATGGTGGCTGAAGCCCTTCCGCAGGTGCGCTTCATCGCCCCGGACCTGCGGGGCCGGGGGAGGAGCAACTCACTGCCCGGGCCTTACGGAATGCCGGTCCATGCGGACGACCTCGCTGCGGTCCTCACAGCGCTGGATGCAACGCGCGCCGTCGTCGCCGGTCACTCCATGGGCGCGTTCGCTGCGCTGGTGCTGGCCCACCGGCATCCGGAGCTGGTGGAGTCCCTGGTGCTGGTAGATGGCGGACTGCCTCTGGATGTGCCCGCGGGACTCAGCGACGAGCAGATTATCCAGGCCGTTCTGGGTCCGGCTGCCCGGAGGCTGGAGCAGGTATTTCCCTCGCTCAGGGAATACGAACAGTTTTGGGCCCCGCATCCAGCCTTCACCGGACACTGGAACGGGCTGCTGCATGACTACCTGGCCTACGATCTGCAGCCTCACGACGGCGGCGGGTTCCGTGCCTCAACCTGCACCGCTGCCCTGGTTGAAGACACTGCCGAGCTGCACCGGGGGACAGCCCTGCTGCAGTCCCTGGAAGGCCTGCGCCATCGCGTACAGCTGCTGCGTGCCCCGCGCGGGCTGCTCAATGAGGAACCAGGGCTGTACGCACCCGCGTACATTAGCGCGTGGAAGGAGAAGCTGCCTTCACTGGAAGTCTCCGACGTGCCCGCCACGAACCACTACACAATTGTCATGGACAACCCCGGGGCCGCCTCCGTCGCTGCGGTCCTTGCAGGTGAGGCAGCCGCACTGCGAATGCCGGCGGAGGAGGCCCCCGGCGGCTGAGGCGCTGCCTGCACCGGTCCGGCCATCCGGCGACACACCACTGGGTGCTCAGCCGGGCGGCTGGGTCTGCTGGCTATAGTCAGAAGGCCGGTTCCCTGCTCCCAAGCTCAAAGGCCCTTGCCGTTCCGGCTGTTACGCGAGGGCATGAAACAGCAATGATCACTTTCGACAACGTCACCAAGGTCTATGACCGGAACTCCAGGCCAGCCTTGAACTCGGTCAGCCTGGACGTGGACCGCGGTGAATTCGTCTTTCTGGTGGGCGCGTCCGGCTCGGGCAAATCCACGCTCATCCGCCTTGTACTCAAGGAAGAGCACGCCACACGCGGAACCGTGTACGTGGCGGGTTCCAACGTGGCCAAGATTCCCAGCTGGCGCGTGCCGCGGCTGCGCCGGGGCATCGGCGTCGTGTTCCAGGATTTCCGCCTGCTGCCCAACAAAACAGTCTTCGCCAACGTAGCCTTCGCCATGCAGGTGATCGGCCGCAGCCGTGCGGTGATCAGGGACTCCGTACCCGAGGTGCTGAAGACCGTCGGGCTGGAAGGCAAGGACAACCGCCTGCCCCACGAACTCTCCGGCGGAGAGCAGCAGCGCGTGGCCATTGCCCGCGCCATCGTGAACCGCCCGGGAATCCTCCTGGCAGACGAGCCCACCGGCAACCTCGATCCCACCACCTCGCTGGGCATCATGAAGGTCCTGGACCGGATTAACCAGAACGGCACCACCGTGGTGATGGCCACCCACGACCATGACATCGTCAACGCAATGCGCAAGCGTGTCATTGAACTGCGCAACGGCAAGGTTGTCCGTGACGAACGCGAGGGAATCTACCTGGCTACTGCCATGCAGCCCGTGGTTCCGGCTGCAGGCACTGAAAACCCGGCGGCTGACTCCAAGGACGCGGCGGCCGGGGATGCTTCCAGACAGGGCAGCCCGGCCGGATCGGAGGTCTCCGAATGAGGATGGCCTTCGTCCTGGGCGAGATCGGCTCAGGCATCCGCCGCAACCTGTCCATGGTGGTCTCCGTCATCCTGGTCACCTTTGTGTCCCTGACTTTCGTGGGTGCCGCCGGCCTGCTGCAAATGCAGATCAACCAGATGAAGGGCTACTGGTACGACCGTGTGCAGGTAGCCGTCTTCCTCTGCGTGGACAATGATGTCTCTCCGTCCTGTGCCTCCGGCGCGGTTACGGATGAACAGCGCAGCGCTATCGAGACGAAGCTGAACTCTGCGGAGTTCGAGCAGTACATCGACACAGTGCATTTCGAAGACCAGGCAACCGCCCTGGGCCACTTCCGCGAACAGTTCGCGAATTCCCCCATTGTGGACAGCGTGACCGCGGACCAGCTGCCGGAAACTTTCCGCGTCTCCCTCGTGGACCCGGAGAAGTACGAAGTCATTAACGAGGCCTTCTCCTCGATGCCCGGTGTGGAATCCGTGAGCGACCAGCGTGAACTGCTGGAAAAGGTCTTCTCCTTTATGAATATCGCGTCCCTGGTGGCATTGATCATCGCTGTGCTGATGCTGGTCTGCGCGATCCTCCTGATCGCCACCACCATTAGGCTCTCCGCCTTCAGCCGGCGCCGGGAAACCGGCATCATGCGCCTGGTCGGAGCGTCGAAGGCCGTCATCCAGCTGCCGTTTGTGCTCGAAGGCGTGATTGCTGCGCTCATTGGCGCGGTCCTCGCTTCCGGAACCCTCTGGGCCGTGGCACACTTCTTCATCGGGATGCTGGCCCGCCAGTATCCCGCAACTGCGTTCATTTCCGCACGTGAAGTACTTCTTTTGAGCCCCATACTGCTCATATTGGGTACATTACTGGCGGGGGTGTCATCGCTGCTGACGCTCAGACGGTATATCAAGGTTTAGAGTGTGGGCACGGGTCAAAGGAAAGCAGAACGTTTCATGGATAGTCTCGCCAATGGATAGCCGCCGCTCGCTGCCGCGGAACGCAGCGGCCGTGCCGTTTGATGCTGTGCGGAAAACCGCTGCCACGGCAGCCGCTGTGCTGCTCGCCCTGGTGCTCGCCTTTGTCTCCGTAAACCCTGCTGCAAGGGCGGACGAACTGAACGACCGCAAGAATGCCCTGGAAGCAGAGCAGCAGCGGGTCCAGGAAGAATACGAATACCTGGACGCGGACATCGCCCAGACCGTAGCCCAGCTGAATATTTACCAGAACGAAGAACTGCCCGCCGCACAGGCTGTCCTGTCCGAGGCCGAAGGCCGTGTGAGCTCGGCTTCAGCAAAGGTCGGTGCGCTCACGGACCGGGTGGCACTCGCGCAGGAAAGCCGCAACAAGATCGCCGCGCAGATCGAAGAAGACCGCAAGGCACTCGACGAAACCCAGAAGGTTATTGGGCAGATCGCCAGCCAGGCATACAAAAGCGGGGGAGTGCCTTCCAGCCTCACCCTGATGTTCGGGGCAGACGGCGCCGACTCCCTGACCGATTCGATGGGCATGGCCGGACAGGCCCTGCGCGGGCAGAACGCCGCCGTCGAACGCCTCTCCCAGCAGGCAGCTACCAACGTTAACTCCGAAGCCCGCCTGACCGCGGTGGAGGAAGAGATCTCCTCGCTTAAGGCACAGGCCGAGGAAGCGCTCAAGGCTGAGCAGACAGCCCGGGACGAAGCCGCGGCTGAGAAGGAGAAGGTCGACGGCCTCATTGCCAGTGCCGAAGCCCTCAACGGCGAACTCGAGGCCAAGAAGCCGGTCATCCAGGCAAAGCTGGCATCCATCCAGTCCGAACAGGCAGCCGTCCAGGCTGAGATTGCCGAGCGCCAGCGGATCCTTCTCGAGGAAGCACGCCGCGCCGAGGAAGCACGGATTGCCGAGGCCAACCGCAGGGCCGCGGAAGAGGCCGCCCGCAACAACCAGCCGGCACCGCCGCCCCAGACCGTGCAGCCGACCAACCCGTCGGCGTTTGGGCTGCGCTACCCGGTCAGCGCTCCGCTGACCTCAGGCTTTGGCTGGCGCGCGACGCCGGCAGGCACCATCGATTTCTCCGGCACCGGCGGCTACCTCCACTCGGGAATCGACTTCGGAGCCCAGTGCGGGACCCCCGTCTACGCTCCGGCGTCCGGTGAAGTCTGGCGTTCGGATACGGGCGGCGGAGAAATGATCGGCACCGGCAACCGGATTGTGCTGAACCACGGCGTCATCGGAACATCTGCCCTGGCCACAAACTACTACCACTTGAGCAGCAGGGTGGTTTCGGCAGGACAGTGGGTCAATGCCGGCCAGCTCATTGGCTACGTTGGCACCACCGGAAACTCGACCGGCTGCCACCTGCACTTCGAGACGATGCTCAACGGACAGCTCGTGAATCCCATGGGATTGCTCTAGGGCCTAGAATGGGTGTTTCGCGTCCGGGAATACCCGGAACGCGCGAAGCGAACTTCATCGAGCAATAAAGGAGAGTTGAACCGTGCCGAAAGAAAGTGGCCGAAAAGTTGTGGCCACCAACCGCAAGGCCCGGCACAACTACGAAATCCTCGATACCTACGAGGCCGGGATGGTGCTAATGGGCACCGAGGTGAAATCCCTGCGAGAGGGCCGGGCGTCGCTGGTGGATGGCTTTGCCACGTTTTACAACGACGAACTGTGGCTGGAAGCGGTCTACATTCCGGAGTACCTCAACGGCAGCTGGACCAACCATGCCGCACGCCGGCGCCGGAAGCTGCTGCTGCACCGCGAGCAGCTGGACAAGATCGCGCAGAAGATCCGGGAGTCCGGCTTCACGATTGTTCCGCTGCAGCTCTACTTCCTGGACGGACGCGCCAAGGTGGAGATCGCCGTCGCACGCGGCAAGCGTGACTATGACAAGCGCCAGACCCTGCGGGAGAAGCAGGACAACCGTGAGGCGCTGCGCGAAATGCGGGCCAAGAACCGCGGAGCATAGGAATGAGCGGTACCTTCTGGGAACCGCAGACCGAGGAAGAGGCTGCCGCAGAGACGCCCAAGCCGGCCTGGGCCTGGATCATCGCAGCTGTTGACCTGCTGATTGTCCTTGCAGTTGTTCCGGTGGTCATCCTGGTGGTGGTCCCCTTCTTCGTGGTCTTCTACGTGTACCTGGCCCAGCTGCTCGTCTGGGTTTCGCCTGTGCTGCTGGCCGCCAACGGTCTGCTGTTCACCTGGGCGTTCCGCCGCAAGTTCGCCGGCATGACTGCACTGGCGATCCTCTCGGTCCTGTTCGTACTGCTCTCCGCGCTGGTGCTGGTGCTGTGGGGAGCGCCGGTCACGGTGTTCGGCCTGACGTTCTAGCGCTTATGCGTTATAGTTAACGGTCCGGCCGGTTGCGGGCGGACAAATCAGTTTGGTAACTGAATACGGGGATGACAGGTTTCGACGATGTTAGTCGCGACAGGTGAAGCGGGCCGAGGATGCAGGGTTATCTCGTAAACGCTCTCTGCAAACCAATAAGTGCCGATTCTAAGCGCACTGACTTCGCTCTCGCTGCCTAAGCAGCGGGCATAGTCCGTCAGACCGGGAATGCTCTCGTCCCGGATCCTGGCGTCATTTAGAGGGCCACTGCTGAGTACTCTTGCCGTTGGAGTGCTCGGGACTTTTAGACGGCTGGGCCCGGATCAGCCACTTGTTCACATGATGGCTGGGGCCGAGAAAATCCGACGTGAACTGCGCCCGGAGAAGCCCTGACAACACGACATCGGACGGGGGTTCAATTCCCCCCATCTCCACCCTTTTCAAAGGGCACCTCGGCCTCCGGGCCGGGGTGCTTTTTGTGTTCCGGCGTTTCATTGGTGCCCCCTGCTGGTCCGGCAGGAGAACCCGGGACGGCGGCAACGAAAATCACTGCTCGCAGGGCTCGCGGCGATTATTAAAGCCGCCTTCCCCCGGGTCCTCCGGCCTCGAGGATGGCCTGGGAGATGACGTGCTGCCAAGCGTCGAGGGCGCCTTACCGCCGGTGACACGTACGCATCAGGTAAACCGGTTTTGTCAGTGGGATCTGAGAGGATCGTCACTATGTCTAAATCTCAGGTTCTCTTCCGTGTCCTCGACACGGGTCGCATCCAGTGCGACGTCGTTTCTCCCAAGGGCTACAAGCTCACCTTGTCCGGCAGCCACACAGACGCTGAGCCTGAAGTCGGCCAGGGCATTCTTGGCGAAAACCAGTCGCTGATCAGTAACGCCTGGGCATACGCCCTCAGTCGGCATGCCGCTGTGAACCTGCCTGACGAAGACCAGCAGAAGGCTGCAGATAAACGTGCCAAAGGATTTAGAAGGCCGCTGAATGGATAGCCGAGCTGGCAGAGGACCTGACATTGGAGGAGAGAACCGGTTGGTGCTCCTCCTGCTTCGGCAAGCATACGCACCGCAAGGCCAACCGGCCCATGGGACAGCTGCCCGCCTATGTCTGCACCGGGTGCGGGGCGCCGACGCTTCCCTGCGCGGCCGTGATGTGCGCGAACATGGCGATTCGGGAAGAGGGTGCGATTCGGGTCCAGCGCTACTGTGCCGAGCACCGGCATGAGATCCCTGGCTTCGAGAAGGCCGATCGAAAGATGGGTGCGCTCAATGACTATAGAGAGTTCCTGAGTTACGAAAAGCCCAACTTGGCGAAAACGGTCAAGGTGGTGGGACTTGCAAGCGCCGGCGTTGCAGCAGCCACTCCTTTCGCGTTCCTCGCGGCACCGGCCTTTGGAGGTGCTGTGGGCGCAGCCATCGGAGGTTACAGCGGCATTGTGGCGACAAAAGTTGGGCTGGCATTGCTCGGCGGTGGTGCCGTGGCGGCCGGCGGCTTGGGTATGGCCGGCGGAACGGCCGTGGTCACCGCGGTCGGAGCAGCTCTGGGTGCGGCTCTCGGGGGCACGATTGCGAACGCCTACGTGCGGCAGGACAAGTCCTTCCACATCGAAATGCTCCAGGACGGAACCGGGGTTCCGGTCATTGTTTGCAACGGCTTCCTCAGCGAAACCAAAACCGGTTGGGGCGAGTGGCGGAATATCGTGACGGACCGCTATCCGGATTCACCCGTATACCGCGTCCATTGGGGTGCGCGGGAACTCCGGCACCTCACGTTGTTCGCAGGTGCGAACGTGGGCAAAGCCGCCGCGGGGGCAGCGGTGAGAGGAGCTGCAGCAAAAGCCGCCAATGTGGCCGCCAAACGGCTGGGTCCGGTTGCCCCAGCGCTGATCGCGGCCGATGTCGCGAAGAATCCCTGGCACATGGCGAAGAACAGGGCTGAGAAGACGGGTGTTATTCTCGCCGACCTGCTGGCTCGAACGGAAGCCGACTCATACGTCCTTGTTGGCCACAGCCTAGGCACACGGGCAATGGTGGTTGCGGCGCAGGCTTTATCCAGCAAGAAGGGTGGACCGCGTGTCCAGGCGATGCACCTGCTGGGAGCGGCCATCGGTGGCAAGAGCGACTGGCACAGCCTGACGTCCGTCGTCGATGAGGCTGTCTACAACTACCACTCGTCAAATGACCAGGTTCTGAAGTTTGCGTACCGTGGGACCCAGCCGGGCGAGAGGGCCGCAGGTGAGGTAGGCTTCCGGCCAGCCGACGCAAAACTCCAGAACGTGGACGTTTCCGCGAACGTCAAGGGGCACTCCCAGTACCATCAGCAGGTCCGGCTGCTGACTGAACCGATGACCCGGTGGGAGCCGGCCGAAATTGGTGCTTCTGCGATGCCTCAGGCCTCGACAGACTAGGTTTTTCTGAGCGCGTCGGGTGCCTGCTGGTCTGCAGGCACCCCGCCGCGCAGGTTACTTCCTCACGATAGTGACGGAGGGTAACAGGGCTGGTTCATGGAAGAGGCTCTTTGCTCCCCTTGTGTGCGCGCTGACGAACTCCGTCTTGAGCGCGTTTGGACCCGAACCCCTGGGTCGGCGGTAGAAGCTGCGGACCTGATGAGGGGCTGGCGGGCTGCCGTTGAAGAAGTCTCGGTCCAATTCGGTTTCGACCTGTCCTTCGACAACATTGATTGGAACGAGCCATGTGTTCACGGCTCGATAGCCCACCGCACGGTTGTTGGACGTCGAACTGCCGCGCCCGTTGCTTCGTCCTTCCCCGCTCTTCGCGCTGCGGCTGCTCCTGTCCTGGGTTCGCTGTGCGTTCCCTTCCCTTAGGTTTTCAGACGCCTGAATCATGTACTTGATCAAGGCCGCGTCGCGGGGAGGGAGTTGCGATGATCCGGAGACCCTGGTGATGTGCGTCGTGAGGGGCACATATTGGCCGGTCTCCAGCCCGTGTAGCCAGTCCCGCATGTCCTCGAACCGGAACTCGACGAAGTCCCAGACTTCGCCAACACGCCACGTTACAAAGCGCTGGTGGTGTACGTCGGTCAGCAGGCCTTGATACATAGGGCGGAGGCGCATCAAAGATTCGATTGCGTTCTTCCTTGTGGGATTTGGCTTCGACTTCGCTCTCTTTGCCAGTCTCTCTCCGGCTTGTTCGTAGGCGAACATTCCAAACCCGTACTTGCATACGGCATCAATGATGTCAGCGTTTTGACGGTTCGTTGCCAGGTATCCTGGCGTGCTGCCGATCTCACGACTGATCTTCGCATCCAGCGCGAGCAACGCCCGCATCAAGCTGAAAAATTTGGCATAGCCCAGCGGTGACATGGGATCCAGCACCGCCTTCATCTTGGGGATGAGGCTGGACCCGATGCTAATCGAGGTTGGAAAAGGCCTAAACTGGGCGCGAGCGGCCGGAACCTCCAGGGCGCGGGCATGCTGGGTTACTAACGGTCGACCCTCAGCGTGCCGTTGCACATGCGGCCATTTCCGGTCAGGACTGTTTATCAGCTCCGCGCGTTCGGGGAGATACCCGTCGGCTGTCAGTTGCTCTCTTTCCAGCGCGGGGATTCGCTCATATGTCTCGAAAGTAAGGCGGCCAGAGGGATCGGGGCGGTAACGCACTGGATGGTCTTCGCGCCACTTTCGTCGCTCGGTGAAGACGGTCCGGAGGCTTTCAGCGTAGGAAGGGTAAATGGCTCGAAGCGGGCGATTGGCCGCACCCGGCTTCCTCCGGGATGAGATCTCTGAGTTTAGGTCCGAGAGAGGGACACCTAGGTCTTTGGCCAGCTTTGCCAAGCTAACGGGACGTTCCGGTGATTTGCCCTTTGGGGCGGGCTGTTCCTTCTTGGTATTGGACCTCGCAGACGGCTGCTTTGTGACTTCACGGGGCTTCCCCGCTTCCTGCCGCCTGACTCGCTGAGCGGGCGAAGCCCCCTTCAACGTGACGGCCGGGCGAACCTCAGGCTCAAGCTGCTTTTTCAACGCAAGGAGTTTCAGACGTTGTTCTTCGTCTAGCAAGTGGATCTGTCTTTCAGGCAGGCGTCAGCGTCGACGCGGGGGTGGGGAAGTTGTGGCCCGGCACGACAGCCGGGCCACAGGGATGGTGAGTGGGAAGGCTAGCTTGCCCGGGCCTCCGCAAACCGCGGCGCCATGGATTCCATCTGCTCCATGACGAGCTTGATTGCGGCAGGCTGCTTGTCCGGCGGATAGCCGTTCTTGACGAGCAGCCGTTTGATGGAGGAGCGGAGCTTGGCGCGGACGTCGTCACGGACCGTCCAGTCGGTGCGGACATCGCGCCTCATCACGGCGACCAGATCACGGGCGATATTCGCGAGGACGCCTTCACCCTGAACATCCACGGCTGAAGCGTTCTGGGACACGGCATCGTAAAAGGCCAGCTCATCCTGGTTCAGCTCCGGGTTAAACTGCTTGCCGCGGTTCTTCTCCTGCGAGACTTCTTTGGCCAGTTCCACCAGGGCCGCAATGACCTCCGCCGAGGTCAGCTGCTGGTTGGTGTACTTGTTCATCAGCTCCGTGATCCGCTCCGAGAACGCACGCTCTCGGATGGCGTTGTTCCGCGTCGTCCGCAGGGCCTCTTCGGAGATGAGTTTCCGCAGCGCCTCGATGGCGAGCTGCGGGTTCCGCGCCTGCTGCGTCTTGGCCATGAACTCGGGAGTGAGGTCTTCGAGGGAAGGCTTGGGCATGCCGGCAGCCTCGTAGATGTCCATCACCTCGCCCGAGACTGTTGACGTGGCAATCAGCTGGCCGAGCAGGCGCTGGATGTCCTCCGGTACGGGGATCCCGCGGGACTGGCGGTCTTCGGCGTCCCACTTCGCCATCCACACCCGGATCTCTTCGTACACCTTGATCTCGGGCAGCAGGTGCGCCAGATGCGCCGACCCTGAACAGAGTGCCCATGCCCGGGCCAGCTGGCCCGAATACCGGCGGTACTGGGAGGCCAGGGTCTCACTGTCGGGGGCGGGCTCGTTGCCGGGCGTCAGCGGGTCACGGAGGTAGTTGACGGCACCGGTGACAGCGTGGAGGAAAGCCTTGGGCCCGCCTTTGTTCAGTGTGGCCTTCCAGTTGTGCCCGGCCAGCAGTTCGCGGAGCTTCTCGACCAGTGTTTCGGTGAGCGCTATCGCCTCGTCGAGGTTCTTTCCCACCGGCTGATGCGCGGCCCCGTCCTGGCGGCTGTACTCCTTCAGTGCCGCCGCCAGGTTCTCCGCCAGCGGGGCGTACGCCACCAGCAGGCCGTCTTCCTTTCCCCGGTAGGTGCGGTTTACCCGCGCCAGGGTCTGCATCAGCAGTGCGCCCTTCAGCGGCCGGTCCAGGTACAGGGTGTGCAGGGGCGGGGAGTCGTAGCCCGTGAGCATCATGTCCTTGACGATCACCAGCTCCAGCTCATCGTCCGCATCCTTGAGCCGCTGCTTGATGGTGGCGTTCTGCGAATCGCGGCGCACATGGTCGGAAACCGGTGGAGTGTCCGAGGCAGTCCCGGAATAGACAACCTTGATCTTTCCCCGTTCCAGGTCATCGGAGTGCCAGTCCGGGCGCAGTTGAACGATCGCCGAATAGAGATTCGCGCAGATCTCGCGGGTGCCACCCACGATCATGGCCTTGCCGGGGGCATCAATGAACTTCCGCATCTGGTCCCGCCGGTTCTCCCAGTGCGCCACCAGATCTTCGGCCAGCTTGGCGATGCGCTCCGGCGCGCCGTATACGGCATTGACAACGGCGACACTCTTCTCGATGCGCGCCCGTTCCGTGTCGTCCAGGCCTGCGGTGACTTCATCGGCGGCCTGGTCCAGGGACTCCTCGCTGACTCCTTCGGCCAGACCCACCTTGATCAGGCGGGGCTCGAAGTAGACGGGGACGGTGGCGCCGTCGTCCACTGCCCGGTTCAGGTCATAGATGTCGATGTAGTCGCCGAACACGTCACGGGTGTTGCGGTCCTCGAAGGAAATCGGCGTACCGGTGAACGCGATCAGCGTGGCATGCGGCAGGGCATCGCGCAGGTGCCGGGCATACCCGTCCAGGTCGTCATAGTGGCTTCGGTGGGCCTCGTCGACGACGACGATGATGTTGCGGCGGTCAGAGAGCAGCGGGTGCTCCGCACCGGCGTCGCGTTCTGCCTTGCTGCGCCCGAACTTCTGCAGCGTCGTGAAGTAGATGCCACCTGTGGTGCGGCGGCTGAGTTCCTCCCGCAGCTCGGAGCGCTTGCGGATCTGCCGTGCCGTTTCGGGCAGGAGCTGGCTGCGGACGAAGGTCTCGTAGAGCTGGCCGTCCAGTTCGTTGCGGTCGGTGATGACGACGACGGTCGGGTTGCGCAGCTTCGGGTGCCGGATCACCAGGTTGGTGTAGAGCTCCATTTCCATGGATTTGCCTGAGCCCTGGGTATGCCAGACGACGCCGGCCTTGCCGTTGCTGCCGACCGCCTGCACGGTGCTTCCCACGGCTTTGGTGACGGCGAAGTACTGGTGCGGTTTGGCGATGCGTTTGATCAGCCCGGAAGCGCCTTCGTCGAACGCGGTGTAGCTGTTCATCAGCTGCAGGAAGCGTTCCTGGTTGTAGAGGCCCAGCAGCGCAGTGTCCAAACCAGTGACGGGTTCGCCGTCGAGCAGCGCTCCGGGAGGC
This sequence comes from Arthrobacter sp. BL-252-APC-1A, assembly GCF_009696625.1. NCBI lineage: Bacteria > Bacillati > Actinomycetota > Actinomycetes > Micrococcales > Micrococcaceae > Arthrobacter > Arthrobacter sp. BL-252-APC-1A. The sequence goes on from NZ_VULS01000006.1 coordinate 45,286, forward strand.
ACGGGCTTGCCGTCGTCGTCGACGTTCCAGGGCGAGAAGTGGTTCAGCGGGGTGAAAGGGGTGCCGTAGCGGGCGAACAGGCCGTCGGAGGCGAGCGTGAAGACACAGAAGCGGAATGCCATGGGGAATTCACGGACGTAGGTGGCCAGCTGGTTGTGGGCGGCGGCAACATCGGCGGACTTGCTGCCTGCTTTTTTGAGTTCGATGATGCTTACCGGCATGCCGTTGCAGTACAGCACCAGGTCGAAGCGGCGTTTGTAGTCGCCGTGCTGGATGGTGACCTGGTTGACGGCGAGCCAGTCGTTATCGTCGGGGGAGTGGCTGACCAGGCGCAGAGTGGGACTGACTTCCGTGCCGTCGGCGTCGATGTAGGTGAGGCGGAAGCCGTTGGTGAGGTAGTCGTGGATGCGTTTGTTCTCGGTGATCGCATCGGTGGACGTGGGAGCAGCGATTTCCGCCAGCGCCTGCTTGAGGTACTGGACGGGGACTTCGGGGTTGAACTTCTGCAGGGCGGCCAGCAGCCGGGGCCGGATGAGCAGTTCATCCCACGAATCTCGTTCACCGGTGCCGGGCGCGATTTCGTGTCCTGTGACCGGACGCCAGCCGAGCGGTTCGGCGAGCATCTCCAGCGCGTCGCCTTCCCAATCGGCTTCGGAGTACCCCAGCTGCTGTGCCTGTGCCATTTAGACCATTTCCCCCATGGTTTGTTCAATATCTTTTACTCGCAGTTTCCCGGACATCAGCTGCGGCAGCAGTGCGTCGCGGGTGGCGGCGAGGGTGCGGCTTTCTTGGAGTGCTTCACGTGCTGTCCTGTGAAGCACTTTTGCGGTCTCGTTGAAGCGGGTCATCTCTTCCGGGGAAGTCAGGCGGACTTTGAACTTTTTGAAATTACCCCTGCTGAGCTCGAGGAACGTTGCACCATTCGCGAGAGAAATGAACTCGTCAGTACGGCTGCGCATCTCGTGGAAGAGCCAGAAATGAAGATCTGGATCGTAGGCCTGCACCACGATGAAACCCTGGTTTACTGCCGTGGGCACCTGAGTGAGTGCGAAGGCGCCAATGGTCGCCCGTGACGTCATGAGTATTGTCTCCGCCGGATACAACTCGGAAGCGCAAGCAGCCAGCCCAGCCTCTGAGATGGTCCGAGAGGTTGCTTCGAGATACGGGCCTCGAAGAGCGGTGACGTCGGTGGGCGTGGCCCAAGGAACATCGCCGTCCCAAAACTCTGGGACCTTTGTGCTCGGCGTTCCGCCGCCAGACACTCGTGCCAGATCGGCAAAAGTACGATCTGAAAAGCTTGCGTCCAGCAGCGCCTTGTTGAAGGTACTCGTTGCAAGGGCATCGGCGGTTTCGGCGAGCTTGGTGTTGGCGGCGATCTTGTCGTCGAGGGCCCCCAACACCTCCGCAATCGCCTGCTGCTCGGTGATGGGAGGAACGCATAGGCGTATCGAGTCCATGGCTGCTCTAGTCAGCTTCGGCTGAGTTGATCCAGTTAGGTAACCAGCAATGTCCGTAACGGCGAGGAGATGACTCAAAAACCGCGTGTCTGCTTTCCCATTGCCTTGAACCACATGAGCGTGATTGTTGACCCAAAACTGGCCATGAGCAAGGAACGCAATAGGAGTTGAGCGGGAGCGGAGGTTCTCACCGTCCTCTGCGATCAGAAGGTAGGTCCCGTCGAAGAGGTAGCCCTCCACTCGGTCAATAACCCCCGATGCCCCGTAATAGGGGTAAGGCCCTGCAATCCTCTCGGTAGTTTTCACCGGTTTCCTGATCGAATCGAAGTTCTGAGTCACCTCTCCGAGAGACACCATCTGCCAGTCGAGCATCAGACCCGCCCCAACTGCTCGCGGACAATCTTCGCCAGCCGATCGGATTCCTCGAACTGCTCGAACAGTTCCTTCTTCAAACGCTCAATCTTCTCTTCGATCGGTTCGCCGTCGTCCTCGACTGCAGCAGCACCGACGTAGCGGCCCGGGGTCAGGGCGTAGTCGGCGGCCTTGATCTCTTCCAAAGTGGCCGAATAGCAGAAGCCGGGCTCGTCGTCGTACTCCAGGCCGGCCTCAACGGCGGAGGCCTTGCCGCGCCAGGCGCGGAAGGTGTTGGCGATCTTGTTGATGTCCTCATCGGACAGGGCGCGCTCGGCACGGTCCACCATGTAGCCCAGGTTGCGGGCATCGATAAAGAGCACCTGGCCGGACCGGTCGATGGAACCGTTGGGGCCAGCGGTCTTGTCCTTGGCGAAGAACCAGGTGCAGACCGGAATGCCGGTGCTGCGGAAGAGCTGGGTGGGCAGGGCGATCATGCAGGAGACCAGATCAGCCTCCACCAGCTGGGCACGGATCTGGCCCTCGCCGCCGGAGTTGGAGGACATGGAACCGTTAGCCATGACCACGCCTGCTTTGCCGCCGGGCGCGAGCTTGGAAATGATGTGCTGGATCCAGGCGTAGTTGGCGTTGTTGGCCGGCGGGACGCCGAACTTCCAGCGCGGATCGGACTCGGAGCGCGCCCAGTCCTTGATGTTGAACGGCGGGTTGGCCAGCACATAGTCGGCTTCCATCTCCGGGTGCTGGTCCCGCGCAAAAGTGTCGCCCCAGCGGGAGGCAAGGTTGCCGTTGAGCCCGTGGATGGCCAGGTTCATCTTGGCCATGCGCCAGGTGCGCTCGTTCAGTTCCTGCCCGTACACCGAGATGTCCGAGCCCTCCTTGTTGTGGGCTTCGAGGAACTTCTCGGTCTGCACGAACATGCCGCCGGAGCCGCAGCACGGGTCGTAAACGCGGCCGTGGTCCGGTTCGAGGACCTCCACCAGCACGCGGACAACGCCGGCGGGAGTGTAGAACTCCCCGCCGCGCTTGCCTTCGGCGCGGGCGAATTTCTCTAGGAAGTATTCGTAGACTTCGCCGAGCAGGTCGCGGGCCTTCTTGGCGCCGTCGCCGGTGAAGCGGGCGGAGTTCAGCAGGTCCAGCAATTCCCCGAGGCGGCGCTGGTCCACGTTGTCCCGGTTGTAAATCGTGGGCAGCGTGGCGGCCAGTGTGTGGTTGGCACCCATGATGAGCGTCATTGCGTCATCGATCAGTTCGCCGATGGACTTCGCCGGCGCGTCAGCGGAGGCCTGCGTTCCCTTGGCGTTTTCGGCCAGGTACTGCCAGCGTGCGCGGGCCGGAACCCAGAAGACGCCGTGGCCGGTGTACTCATCTTCGTAGTCAACGAAGTCTGCGATCTGATCCTCATTCATTCCCTCCGCTTCAAGCTCCACACGGATCTGCTCGCGGCGCTCGTCAAAGGCGTCGGAAACGTACTTCAGGAACACCAATCCCAGGATCACGTCCTTGTACTGGGACGCATCCATGGATCCACGCAGCTTGTCCGCGGCCTTCCAGAGCGTGTCCTTGAGTTCCTTCATGGTTGACGGTGCTGCCGCAACCTTTGATTTCGGGGGCACTAGGTGTTTCCTTCCATAGGGGCGTCAGTGGCTGTCACGGTGACGGTTCCACCGGCTACGCCGTCCAAGACAAGCGTAGTGAGTTCATCGAGCTGTTTCAGGCGGGCACGCGCCTGCGCACGCTGGGCGTCGAGCTCCAGCAGGAACCCGGAGACCTCCGGCCCGGGGTCGGCAGGGATCTGCCGGACGGGCCAGCGCCGCCAGCTTCCCGGGGTGTCTGCCTGGGCGTTGATGTCTGCAGCAACCAGATCGGGCAGCAGGCCGGACTGCTTTGTTTTGTCCACGCGCAGCACCCGGGCGGGATACTGCACGACGGCGCCGCCCTCCGTATCAACGAACGCTGCGGCCTGCGGGCTGGTGCAGAAGACGACGTCGCCTGGTTCCGTCCTGCGGTCCACCACGTGAGCATAAAAGTCCAGCAGTTCCATGCGGCGGGTGCCTCTCGGCTGGGTGCCGAGCAGTTCGGGAGTTCCATAGATCGGGACACTGCCCGCAGCGCCGGCCGTACCCTCGGCAAGCCGGGTTCCGGGCACATACTTGACCAGGCCCTCTTCAACCAGCGATCCGAGCGGGCGCGGACGGCGCCGGGTGCCGCCGTCGGGCGTTGGCTCCACGGAGTACCTGGACAGGCTGTCCTGAGGGGTGCCGCTGCTGAGTCCTTCCAGCAGCTGGTCCGCCCGGAGAGCGGCTGCCGCACCGCGTGGAGCGGGCACCGGGGGTGCGGCGTGGGCTGCGGCGGTCAGCGCTGTGCTGCCGGGGAGGATGACACGGGTAAGGACTGGCCGGGCAAAGCGGAAGGAATGGGCCCGGACCTGCTCCTGGGACCCAAGGCTCGCGGCGACGTCGCTGATGAGGTCCTGGACTGTGCCGGGATCCAGCTTCTCACCGGTCAGGTCCGCAACTACGGTCCAGCGGTCGGCGATGGGCACGTCCGGGTGCGCCGGTCCCAGCACCCAAAGCGCCAGCGCCTGCCGGGGTTTGCTGCGGAGCAGGCCCTCCGGCAGCCGCACGATGGCCCGCACGCGGCCCTCGCGGATCAGCCCGGCACGTGCCTCCCGTGACTCGCCCTTGGGCAGCACATCGGCCAGGACGGCGGCTGGAGCCAAAACGACCCCGCGCTGGCGGTCATCCATCTGCAGAACGGTCTGGTCTACGGCCGTGAGGATCTCCACGGGAGTCATTCCAGGACGGCCGGGGGAGGGGTAGTGCGCCAAGTGGACGGCGGCGCCGTCGATCCCGAACTCCCCGGAGGGATCAACGGTGAGGGTGCGGCCGGATATGCCGTGGACGCGGAGCCGCCGGCGGACCAGCCGCGCGGTGTCTCCTCCTCCGCTGCGCGTCACGAGGGTGGCATCGGCCGCGTCGCCGAGGGCGGCGGCAAGTGCGAGCAAAAGGTCGCTTCCGCCGTCTGACGGGTCTGCGAATAGTGGCGTCTCCGGGAGACCGGAGGCCAGTTCGACGGCGATCCCGGCGACCAGCCGGGCTGCTTCATCTGTGAGTGCAGTATCAGTGTGGCTTCGCAGGCCGGCACGGAACCGGTTTGCCATCAACAGTTCAAAGGCAGCAGCCGGGTTGAACGCGGCGTCTGCCAGCTCGGAAGCGAACCGTGCCAGGACAGGCAGGTCCGCCTGAACGGCTTCCAGCTCGCGGTAAAGGAGCTCGTCATCGGGGTCGTGTTCATCTGCAAGGTCCAGCAGGTCTTCAGAATCCCAATGCGGAAAGGGCTCGCCGCTCATGGCGAGGAGGGTCAGAAGTGATGTCAGGGCCTGGAATGCCAGCGGGTCCTCCCGGCGGCCGTCGGCCAGCACGGCAAACGCCGCAAGGTCGTCGTGAGCCTGCGGATTGTTTCCATGACCTGTCTCGACCAGCCACGCAGCAACCTCGTGCGCATCAAACAGTTCCTGGCCGCCGGTCTGTGTCACCGGGGCCGGGAAGGGGCGTTCCTTGCTGCGGAACCGGGTCCGCCACATGGAAACCACTGCGCGCTGGACTCTTGCAAGGGAAGCCACATCGGAAAGGGAGATGTGCAGTGCTGATGACGCCGTCATTGCATCTCCCTTCTCTGGATTAGTCCTGTGGTTACCAGCTTAGGGGCTGGTCAATCTATGGGGAGCACAATCCTGATAAGAGGGGTTATCAGCAACCGCAGCTTGAGATCAGGTAGACGCGGCTTAGGTTGATGGAACGGGAACGGCCGGCGAGCTGAACCCGGGATCCGCGGTTGCTAACGGTTGGGGGGAGCAGCCGCGGGTCCGCCTCTTTCTCCCCCTCCCTGTCACGAAGGAACAACCATGACGCAAGAAACCAGCAACCAGCCGGGGCCCGGCACTGATGCCCCTGCAGCAGCGCCGCAGGGTCCTGGTGATTCTGAGGGCACCGATAATCCGTTCCTCAAGACACCCGGCAAGAAGACGCCCTTTCTCTGGGCGGGGGCTGGGCTGGCCGCAGGACTGATCCTGGGCATCGGAATAGCGCAGATCGATCTGGGCACCCAGTCACAGGCGCTGAGCCAGGCCGTGGCTGAGTGCGCAGTAGAGGATGAAATCTGGATCGAGCTGGGCGACGAGGGCCAGAGCCTCTCCATGGACACCGAGGGCGAGGAATCATCCGGAGCCTCCTATTCGGACGTCGTCTGTGTGCTGGATGAGCTGGGGATGCCGGACAGCGTCAGCAGCCGGATGAGCAACACCCGGGCACTGGACGGCCGGCAGGAAGCGCAGTGGGGTGAATTCTCCGCCACCTGGGGCTATCACCCGGACAGCGGAATGAACGTCGTCATCGAAGTCGTGGAAGCGCAGTGATGAACGCTCATTGGCCGCCCGGCGACAGGAAAGCACCTGCTCCGGAGCCGGAACAATCCTCCGGGGCCCCTGCAGGGATGCCAGTGCTGGAAGAGGAGCTTCCGGAGCCGAAACGCAAGCGTCGTTGGCTGGGACGCACCACAGCCGTGGTGCTCCTTGTTGGCGTGGGAGCCGTGTCCGGTGTCCTCCTCACCGATCCGACAGCCAGCGAAGAATACAAAGTCCTGGCCGCCGAACTGGAAGAGGCGATTGGGGACTACCAAGATCTCGACGCGCGGTACGTACGTCTGTCGGCCGGGATGAGCAGCCGCGAGGACGCTGTCGCCGAGAAGGAAGAGGCACAAATCGCCCAGGGACTGGAGCTGGTGAAGCGGGAGGAAGCGGTCAAAGCACGCGAAGAGGCGGTTACGGGAGCCGAGAAAGAGAAAGCGGCGAATACGGTTTCCGACGGCACGTGGACGGTTGGGCGCGACATCACTCCAGGCACGTACAGATCCTCCGGTGAGGTCGGATCCCGGTGCTACTGGGCCGTGCTGCGCAGCGGTTCCAACGGTGCGGACATCCTCGAAAACGACATCCCGGGTGGTGGACGCCCGGTGGTCACGCTGGCAGAAGGCCAGGACTTCAACACGGCCCGCTGCGGTACGTGGGAGAAGCAGTAACGCTCCCGGCGCAAAGAGCAACCGGAAAAGAATCAACAACAGTTAGGAAGAACGATGAACATTAATCACATCCGCAAGCCGGCGCTCGCCGCCTCCGCAGCGCTGATCCTGGGGCTGACCATGTCGGCCTGCTCCGCTGAAACCGGCGGCAGCGGAACAGACGCTGGACAGCCTGCCGCGACCGCTCCCGAGACCGTGGAGACCCCGGCGCCGGAGGCACCAGCTGCACCTTCGGTGGGCGTTCCCTTCACCGCCGACATGGGCAATGGGAACACAGCCCGCATTACTGTGGTCTCCGCTGAGTACAGCGACACGGCCAGCACCCAGTCGTTCGCCCCGGCGGCGCAGAATGGCGGGTTCCTCGTTCTTGACGTGCTCTGGGAAACCGAAGCCGGAGTCACCTCGTCCAACCCGCTGTACTTCAACGCAAAGGATGCCGAAGGCCGTGCAGGGGAGTACTACATGTTTGCCGATAACCAGCTGGGAAGCGGAGAGGTCCAGGTGGGTGACAAGTCCCGCGGCACCGTCGTTTTCGACATCGCTCCGGGCCCGGCAACCGTTGTGATCACCGACCCTCTGCTGCAGGAAGCTGCACGGATTCAGGTCGGCGGCTGAGAGACGCCGTAAGTTGAGGGTTCTCCTGCTGCTGGGGGGCAGGAGAACCCCATCATTGTCGGACCCGGACGGTACAGTTCGGGGCGCAGGAAGGACGCCGATGAAGGAGAAGGAAATGTACGGACGGACCGAGCTGGAGTGGGAAGCGCTGATGGCCGCAGCAGAGGAGTATCTCATTTCCGTTGCGGAGGACCGGAAGATGTCCAATTACGGGGACCTCAACGCCGAACTGGTCAGGGTTACCGGCCAAAGGCCTTTCGACTTTGGGCAGGAATCTGAGCGGGCCGCTGTGGGCAGGCTGCTGGGGGAGATTTCCAGGCGTAGCCATGCCGAACACGGCATAATGCTCTCCGCCCTGGTCACCCACAGGAACTCGACCAATGAGGGTGCGGGTTTTTACAAGCTGGCGGCTGAACTGGGCGAAATGCCGTCCAAACCCTCAGCAGACCAGAAACTCATGGCCATGGTCGAACAGGTGGGGAAGGTGCACGCGCACTACGCGGCTCGCAGACCCCACACAGCGCAGCAGTGGTAGCGAGCACGGCGACTGGACGCACGTTCATGTTCCCCCGGAGATGATGGACATCTTCGCTACGGGAGAGTCTGCTTCCTTTCCCAGCAGAAGTCGATGGGCAGAACTGCCATGTCAGGGTTCTGGGCAGGGCCGCCGGGACTCACCACCGGCCCAACTATCAAGCGGCCGCCACAGGCATCTGGCACCGGCCCCGGCCAGCCCTTGGTAAGCTTGGAAGAAGCCCTTCGCCCGCCGCCCTGCCCCACAGCAGTGTCCGGCTTCAGCCGCGGAGGCGCCCCTTTCCACCGCACCCACCACTGACCTGCTGCTCCGTACTTCACGCTCCCCGCGCGAGTCCGGAACGCTGCGACGTGCCCCACGCCCCGCGGAGGGAAGACACGCAATACCGTAGGAGAAGCGCCACCCCATGCAGTCCGCCCCCGCTGAAACGTCCGCAGAAGCACCCGTTGATACCCTTCCGGAAATTCCCGCAGAAACTCCCGTAGATTCCAGCGCGCTGTCCCTGTTTGACCGCCGCTACGAACCCAATGTCGCCGAAGTCAACCAGCTGTGCGACACCCTTGCTGACCTGAAGCCCGGCAGCGAAGTTCCCTACATTGATCCGCAGCATGACGTCGACGAAGCCCGGATCGTGAGCCTGTTTTCCAATAACGGCGCCGCCCACCCGTCGGGCTTCATCACGGCCGGCAGCGACGAAGCCGTCACCCGCCTCCTGGGCGTCCACTGGCAGGTTGGCCTTCAGCCCAAGTACGTAATGCCTTGGAACGTCCACCCCTGGTACACCCCGGGCGAGCCGCACACCAAGCTCACCAAGGAAGAGGTTGCCGAGGGACTGAAACCCCTGCTGCGGTTCCTCGCACTCGTTCCGCGCGTCTCGGTGATCGTTGCTCACGGCACTGAAGCCCAGCGCCTCGCGGCAGCCTTCCTGAAGACTGAGAACCGGATGATCTACCGGCGCAGCTTCAAGGTTTACAAGGCCCGCTCGGCAGAAGGACGTTCGTTCGGCGCCACCGAGGAACGCCAGCAGGAATCCCTGGCAGAAATGCGGATCGTCTACAAGGACGCGATGGCCCGCACCGGACTGGCCGCCACGGGCCGCTAGGAAACTAGTTCGCCCCGCTCACCGGAACATCGACGATTCCGGTGAAGCGCGAGCCCACACCCTCATATTCACTGCGCACGGCGCCTGCAGGGACCGGGGGAAGCTCAGGGGCACTGTGGTCATCACAGGCTACAAACGTAAATTCAGGCCACCACTTTTTGGGCCTGGCCGTTTCGCGGAAGCCGCAGACCTCACACTCCAGCTGGACCCAGACTGGCCGCTTGCCGGTGCGGTTGGCCCGTGACTGTGCCAGCCACTGCGGCGGGTTGGCATCGAGCTCATCGAGCTCGGACTGTTCAAGGCGTTGGGGGATTCCGTGTTTGGCGGCCATTTCAAGCGGGATATCAAGGTACTGGGCGGCCTGGCGTCTGGTAATCATCACTTTAACGATACGGCAGGGCACGACGGCGGTTTCCCGCCGTCGTGCCCTGCCGTATCGTTAGGGCTAGTCTGCTTCGGCGAACGCCTTCCGCAGGTTGGACTCCTGGTCCTTGGAGAGGTTGGTGGCGATCAGGCTCGCACCGGGGAAGCCGTCCTTGAAGGCATCAAGGACGCGGTCCTCAACAGCGTCGGAGGAGAGCACGAACAGAGCCGAGGTGCCCGGCGTGACTTCCTGCCTAATCTGCTTGATGAAATTGTCATCGATGCCAACGTCCACCATGGAGCCGGACAGTGCGCCAATGGCGGCTCCGACAGCCGCGCCGATCAGCGGGATGAAGAAGATCAGGCCAAAAAGCAGTCCCCAGAAGCCGCCGCCCAGGGCGCCGGCGCCAACCATGTTGTGTTCCTGGATGGTCCGGGGCTTTTTCTTGTCCTGCGGCCAGGTGACGATTGCTTCGTCCTGAACGTTGATCAGGTTCTGGGACTCAAGGCTGGCCAGGGTTTGCGTCGCCCTTTCAGCGGCCTCCGCGTCAGGGAATTTCCATACGGTAAGTGTTGCCATGGCAGATACTCCAAACAGTTGGGATCCAGACACTACCCGCCCGGGTGCCCAGCACACGGACGGATAAAGTACGTGCCACGCTAGCCAGCACAGACTGCCCCGGGCAAGGGAACAGGACCGTGGATGCCCCGCGCAGGCCAAGTCTTCCTCCGGTATCTGTCGCGCGGGGGTGTGCGGTCGTAGACTCAAGTCTGCGGCACGCCCGGACAGCCGACCCAGGAGCCTGCATGAGGGATCTCTCCCGTCCTGCCTGGTGGACCAACGCCGTGGTCTACCAGGTCTATCCGCGCAGCTTCCAGGACACGACAGGTGACGGCATCGGGGACCTTACCGGCATTATCAACCGGCTGGACTACCTGGCTGAACTCGGTGTGGACGTCCTTTGGCTCTCGCCTATCCACCAGTCTCCCCAGCGCGACAACGGCTACGACATCAGCAACTACCGGAAGGTCGACGCTGTCTTCGGCACGGAGGAGGAATTCGACCGGCTACTCTCAGAGGTTCATGGCCGGGGAATGAAGATGATCATGGACCTGGTGATCAATCACACCTCAACGGACCACGACGCTTTCGTCCGCTCAGCATCTTCCCGGGACAACATTTCCCGGGACTCCTACTTTTGGCGCGACCCCCGGCCTTCTTTCCGGGGCGGCGAACCCGGTGCCGAGCCGAACAACTGGGGATCCCTGTTCGGCGGTTCCGCATGGACCTGGCACGAGGCAACCCAGCAGTATTACCTGCACATCTTCTCGCAACACCAGCCCGACCTGAACTGGGCCAGTACGCGGGTCCGCAACAAGATCTACGAAATGATGAACTGGTGGATGGACCGGGGCATTGACGGTTTCCGGATGGACGCCGTGAACTTCATATCGAAGGACCAGCGCTTCCCCGACAGCATGATCCAGTTTGGCGGCGTGTGGGGAGACGGTTCTCCATTCTTCACCTCGGGCCCGCGAGTGCACGAGTTTGTGCAGGAGATGATGCGCGCGGTCTTCGCACACCGCAGCGAGGATTATCTGGTTGTCGGGGAAACCACCGGAGCAACGGTCGAGGAAGCCCGGCTCTTCACGGACCCCTACCGGAATGAGCTGGACATGCTGTTCCAGTTCGAGCACGTGAACCTGGACCACGGTCCGGGCGGCAAGTGGGATCCGCGTCCGGTCAATCTCCGGGACCTGAAGACCAGTTGGAACCGCTGGCAGCGCGGTTTGGCCGAACGGGGCTGGAACAGCCTGTACCTGAGCAACCACGATCAGCCCCGCCACGTTTCCCGGTACGGAAATGACGGTGCATTCCGGTATGAGTCAGCCACTTTGTGGGCGACCCTGCTGCATATGCAGCGGGGAACGCCGTTTATCTACCAAGGGGAAGAGATCGGCATGACGAACGCCGGTTTCACCAGCATTGACCAGTACCGGGACGTCGAATCACTGAACTACTACGCGGATTCGACCGCCCGCGGGATGAACCCTGAGACTGTCCTGGAGATCCTGGGACATGCCAGCCGCGACAACGCCAGGACACCCATGCAGTGGACTCCTGGGCCGGGGGCAGGGTTTACGGAGGGTGTGCCCTGGATCGGGCTGGGCCCGAGGTATTCAGAAATCAACGTTGAACAGGATCTGGCCGCACCGAAATCCATCTTCCGCTACTACCAGCAGCTGATCCGTCTGCGCCATGAGCTGCCGGTGATCGCGACCGGCGACTTCCAGCTGCTCCATGCCAATCATCCGGCCCTCTTCGCCTTCCGCCGAAGCCTGGGCGAGATGAATCTGGCGGTGATGGGCAACCTCTCTAACCGGGACCTGGCCGTGCCGGAGGACCTGCAGAAGGGTGAGCTGATCCTCAGCAATTACGGCACCGGCCGGCAGAAGACAACACTGGGGCCCTGGGAAGCCCGGGTGATGGACATCAGCGGGCTTCCCTAGGCGCCGTGTTCTCCAGCCGCTACTCTCCGGTCAGAGTGGTGCCGTAAAGCCCCAGCAGCCGGGCCGTTCCTCCCTCAGCCATGGCACGCCGCTGCCGCTCGGCTCCGGTGCCGGATTCCCGGACGTCCTGCAGCCCGGCGTGAACCCATTCGGTGTCATTCTCGGCGTCAAGCGCCTCGGCAACGAAGTCCAGCAGGGCCTGGACGCGGTCCTGCGCCGGTACCAGTTTGGCGCTGACGGGATCCACCAGGTGGCCGGTCAACCCCTCGCGGGCAGCCTGCCACATGGCGGCGTCAAGCAGTTCGGCTTCGGGTACCGGGCGGTCGATTCCCCGGCATGCTTCCTCGACCGCTGTGCTCACCAGTCCGCGGACCAGGGCCGCGATCAGCACCGAGTCCCGCGCGCGCAGCTGGGCATCGCCTGCCCGGACCTCCAGGGTGGGATATGAATCCGACAACCGCGCCATCCAGGTCAGTACGCCGCGGTCAATAATCGCCCCGGTGGACACCAGCTGCGCCACGCGCCGTTCGTAGTCTGCCGCGTCCTTGAAGGTGGGAGGGCAGCCCTGCACCGGCCAGCGGCGGTAGTGGACCACGCGCCAGCTGCCAAAACCGCTGTCCCGCCCCAGCCAATAGGGAGAGTTGCAGCTCAGTGCCACGATGGCAGGCAGCCACTCGCGGATCCGGTTCAGCGCCTGCACGCCGGCCTCGCGATCCGGAATCGAAACATGGACGTGGAGTCCGTTGACGAACTGGTCTCCCACGATCCCGGGTGCGCTGTCCCGCAGCTCCCGGTAGCGTTCCTTGTCCGTCAGCTCCGGGTAATGGTCTTCTATGAACGGCGCAGAGGCCGTTCCTGACGCTACGACGGCGGTCTTTCGTGCAGCGGCTTCAAGCTGGCTTCGGAAGTTCAGCAGGTACTCTTCCGCCTCAGTCAGCGTGGCAGAGACCGGGGTAGCGGTCTCGATCTGGCAGCTGAGCAGTTCACGCTGGATTTCGCCGTCGGTCACCCGCGGCGAACGGTGCAGATAGCCTGCAACCTCCTCCGCCTTGTGCACCGGGAGCCCGGAAACCGGGTCCAGCAGCAGGTACTCTTCCTCGATGCCCAGTGTCGCCATGCATCCCTCCACATATTCCACGGCCGCAGGCATCCACCCGCAGCACTTCCTCAAAAAGACTAGGGCCGAAGGGTGCTCCGAAGCCAAATGAGAAGCTTGCTGAGGTTTTGTTGCGTGCCTAGGAGCCTGCGGTCAGCGCCGACTCATACAACCCGGTCAGGCCGTTCCAGCCCCCGGCAGCGTAGGCGGCACGCTGGCGTACGGCGCCTGTCCCTTCGGTAAGCATTCGCTGCACACCTGCCAGCACGTAGGCAAGATCGCCGTTCTCGTCCAGAACCGGACGGATGTGATCAACGAGCGCATCGACCTGCTCGGCGGCCGCGGAGGAGTCACCAAGTACTCCCATCAGCCGTCCGCCAAGTCCGTACCGGGCGGCCTGCCACAGTCCGGCATCGAGCAGCTCCGGGTCCGGATGCGAATCGGGCGCAGCGGAGTTGCTTAGGACCAGTCCGCGGACCACGGCTGCGAGGAGGACGGAGTCGGCTGCCTCCAGCTGCGCATCTCCCACTCGCACCTCAACTGTGGGGTAGTGCTCGGACAGTCGCGCAGCCCAGCCAATATGGCCGGAATCCAGGACCGCGTCAGAGCCAAGGAGCCGGGCAAGCCTGCGGTCGTAATCTGACGCATCGGCAAACTCGGGCGGGCAGCCCTGCACAGACCAGCGGCGGTAATGGATCAGGCGCCAGCTGGAGAAGTCAGTGTCAAGTCCCCGCCAGAAGGGAGAGTTGCCGGCTAGGGCTGCCAGTGTGGAGAGCCACGGACGGAGCTTGTTCAGGGCATTGATCCCGCTGTCGCGGTCAGGAACCGCAACGTGGATGTGGGTCCCGTTGACGTAATGCTCCCCGGCCACGGCACCGGTGAGCTTACCCATGGCGCGGTAGCGTTCGGTGCCCGTGACTTCGGCGGGAGTATCCGCAATTCGGGGAGCAGCACCGGAAGGCACGACGCCGATGCCGGTTGAAGCGGCCGCGGCGGCTATGGCGGTGCGGGCGCCGAGCAGCGACACTGCAGCGTCGTCCAGGGTGTCGCAGATAATGGTGGAGGTTTCGAGCTGGCAGGCGAGGAATTCCGACTGCCCAACGGGAACAGGAGGATCCGTGGCGGGAAAGGCCGGCTGCGCTGCCAGCGCCCTCGACATTTCCTCGGCCCGCGGCGTGGGAAGGCCCGTAGCCGGGTCCACCAGCAGGAACTCTTCCTCAATGCCAAATGTAGCCATGCATTCCCCTGGTTGCCGATCCGGGAGCTGCCCGCCCTTCGTTCAGTCTAGGACAGGGCCGGGTACCGCCGGGAGGGGGCCGTGCCAAGTAGCCTGGCTGATCTTCCTAGGCCCGCACAGCACGCCAGGTGAAGGTGAGGTAGGGCAGCTGCAGTTCTTCTCCCGGCGCGTGTCCAAGATGCTCGTAGAGGTACCAGGAGAGGTTGGCCAGGACCTTGGCGCGGGTGGATTCAGACGCGGACAGGTAGTAGGCGCGGGACTTGGCCAGCTCAGCGAGGTCTTCGGGAGTCATGGCAACGGACCACGAGGTGGTGTGGAATTCCTGCAGCTGCAGCTGCGGTCCCAGCTCCGGACGGAATCCCGGGCGCAGGACGTCCCCGGCATGGATGATCCGGGAAAACCGGTGGACCCAGGGCACGTTCACGTCCAGCTGGTTCCAGACCAGGCCGGCGAAGCCGTCCGGGGTGAGGATCCGGGCGAACTCCGCGGAGGCGGCAGCCGGATCGCACCAGTGCCAGGCCTGGGCTACGGTCACGGCGTCAAACGAAGTATCCGGAAGCCCTGTGTGCTCGGCCGTTCCCTCCGTGACAGGGACATCCGGCAGAGTCCGGGAGAGCTGGGCGAGCATGTCCGCGGAAGGTTCCACGGCATGGACCCGGAAACCTGCGGAAAGAAGAGCCGCAGTGTATTTTCCCGTTCCCGCGCCGACGTCCGCCACCGATATGGACGCGGCAGGGCGTTCGGCAAGGGACGGAACGCCAAAGAGCCAGTCCACCGCTTCCGCCGGGTAGCCGGGACGGATCCGGTCATAGTGTTCGGCGCCGGTGCGGTAGCTGCCGCCCAGCTGCCGGCGGCGCAGACCGTCAAGCTTGGGTCCGCTGGAAGCCACTTGGAGTCCTAGAAGAGGTCGTCGAGATCGGGGTTGAGACGCTGCAGCACTTCGTTGTGAAGCGTGCCGTTGGTAGCCAGGGCATTGCCGCCGAACGGTCCGTCCTCGCCTTCCAGGGAGGTGAAGCGCCCGCCGGCTTCGGTGACGATCGGAACCAGTGCAGCCATGTCGTAAAGGTTCAGCTCAGGTTCGCAGGCAATGTCCACGGCTCCTTCGGCAACCATGCAGTAGGACCAGAAGTCCCCGTAGGCGCGAGTGCGCCAGACGGACTCTGTCAGGCCCAGGAACTCGTCGAGGTTCCCGCGCTGCTTCCACCCGGTGAGGCTGGAATAGGACATGGAGGCATCATCCAGGCTGGAGACATTGGAGACCTTCAGGCGCGTAGCCGAGGCCAGTGAACGTCCCATGTAGGCTCCTGTGCCGGTGGCTGCCCACCACCGCTTGCCCAGCGCCGGCGCACTGACGAGACCGACTACCGGAACGCCGTCGTCCACCAGGGCGATGAGCGTGGCCCAGACCGGAACGCCGCGTACGAAGTTCTTGGTGCCGTCGATCGGATCGATGATCCAGCGGCGCGGCCCGGAACCGGTGGAACCGAATTCCTCGCCCAGCACGGCGTCACGCGGCCGTGCCCGGGAAAGCTGGCCGCGGATGGCGTCTTCGGCAGCCTTGTCTGCGTCCGTGACCGGAGTCAGGTCCGGCTTGGTCTCGATGCGGAGGTCCTGGGCCTTGAACCTGGACATGGTCTGGTCGTCCACGGAGTCGGCCATTACATGGGCGAGACGCAGATCATCGTTGTAGTTCTGAACGAACGGCATACTTCAACTTATCGCTAATGCCGGGACACTGCCCACGTTTACGCAGGTACACGGCGTGTGCCGGCTGTGGAGGCTGCGGATTCTCCGCTTACTGGGTTCCGAGTTCCTTGGCCTGGGCACGGTTCTCGGTGCGCAGTCCGCCAGAGCCCAGCAGGCGCCGCAAAGAGGCCAGGCGTGCCGGTCCGGCCGCGCCGGCGCGGCCGGACTCAACCCAGGGATCCAGCCCGCAGTTCACGGCGTCGTCGTCATGGCGGCAGCCGCGTTCGCAGGCTTCGGTTCCCGGCTCCAGGTCCGGGAAGGCACTGAGGATACGGTCCGGGTCCACATGGGCCAGTCCGAAGGACCGGATGCCCGGTGTATCAATGATCCAGCTGCCTGCCGGGGCATCCTGCACCTTGAGCGCCAGGGCCGAAGAAGAAGTGTGCCGGCCGCGGCCGGTAACAGCGTTGACGCCGCCGGTTGCCCGCCGGGAACCGGTCAGGGCGTTGACGAGTGTGGACTTTCCGACGCCGGAGTGGCCCACCAGCACGCTCACCTTGCCGAGCAGGTGTTCGTGCAGGGCTGCGACTGCGCCGCCAGCCAGCCGGGCCGAGAGGCCGTCGTCGGATTCAGAGTCGATGCCCGCGTCCTCTGCGTCCGCGGTCCGGCTGATGAGCACTTCCAGGTCCAGGTGCTCATAGTTGGCCAGCAGCTCGGACGGGTCCTTCAGGTCTGCCTTGGTGATGCACAGCAGGGGAGAGATGCCGGCGTCGTAGGCAGCCACGAGGGCGCGGTCGATGAAGCCTGTGCGCGGCTCGGGGTTGGCAGCAGCCACCACAATCACCAGCTGGTCCGCGTTGGCCACCACTACCCGTTCCACCGGGTCGGTATCGTCTGCGGAGCGGCGCAGCAGGGTGGCGCGCTCGTTCACCTTAACCAGCCGGGCGAGGCTGTCCGGTGACCCGCTGACATCTCCGACGAGGCCGACGAGGTCTCCGGCGACCACGGGGGTCCGGCGCAGTTCCCGCGCCCGGGCAGCCGTGACGATCCGTTCCCGGGGAGTGTCCTCGTCCACGATCGCGGTATAGCGTCCGCGGTCCACGGTGATGATCCGCCCGGTAACGGCATCTTCATGGGCAGGCCGGTCCTTGGTCCGGGGACGGGAGCCCTTTTTGTTGGGACGGATGCGGACGTCGGATTCATCCCAGCCTGCCGTACCCCGTGCCACAGCTAGCCTTCCTCCGCGCCGGGAGCGGCGCCGGTCACCAAGGCGGTCCAGAGGTCAGCGAACTCCGGCATGGTCTTGGAGGTAGCCGCGATGTCCTCAACGATGACGCCGGGAACCACCAGGCCGAGAATGGCCCCGGCGGTGGCCATGCGGTGGTCGGCATAAGTGCCGAACATGCCGCCGTGCAGCGGTGCAGGCTCGATCCGCAGTCCGTCAGCGGTTTCCGACACCGCTCCGCCCAGAGAGTTGATCTCGGTCTTCAGGGCCGCGAGGCGGTCTGTTTCATGGCCGCGGAGGTGGGCTATGCCCGTAAGGACCGACGGCGAATCGGCCAGCGCGCACAGCGCAGCGACCGTCGGGGCGAGTTCGCTGGTGTCCGCAAAGACGCCCCCGCGGATTCTCCCGGTGCCCGTAACGGTCAGTACGCCGTCGGACAGCTCAGCCGTGGCGCCCATCTGCGGCAGGATCTGCCTCCACTTGTCGCCCACCTGGGTGGTCTTCGCAGGCCACCCGGGAATGCTGACGCTTCCTCCGGTTGCGACTGCTGCAGCGAGGAAGGGCCCGGCGTTGGACAGATCGGGTTCGATTTCGACGTCGAAGGCCCTAATGGCGCCGGGCGCAACACGCCATTCGCTGGCGGTTGAATCATCCACGGCAACTCCGCACTGGCGCAGCACCTGCACGGTCATGGCGATGTGGTCCAGGCTCGGGACGTTCTCGCCGGTGTGGACCAGGTGCAGGCCTTCGGTGAAGCGTGCTCCTGCCAGGAGCAGGGCCGAGACGAATTGTGAGGAGGCACCGGCGTCGATCTCCAGCCGTACGCCGGGTACTTCCCCGCGGCCGGTGACAGTGAAAGGCAGCGCACCGCGGCCGTCGTCGTCGACAGTGATACCGAGTCCTCGCAGGGCATCAATGGTGGCGCCCATGGGCCGCAGCCGCGCATGGGGATCACCGTCGAAGCCTGTTGTTCCAGAGCGGAGCGCAGCCAGGGGCGGGACGAAGCGCATCACCGTGCCGGCGAGTCCGCAGTCGACTGCGGCGTCCCCGGAGGCCGCGGCCGGAATCGGCTCCACCAGCAGGTCCGGACCGAACGGGCCTGAGCCCGGAGCCTCGGTAATCGTCGCACCCAGTGACCGGAGTGCAGCCATCATCAGTGCGGAGTCCCGTGAATGCAGCGGAGCGCGGAGCCTCGAAGGCCCGTCCGCCAGGGCGGCGAGCACAAGGTAGCGGTTGGTCAGGGATTTGGAGCCGGGGACCCTGGCCACCCCGGAAACGGGGCGGCCAGGGGTGGGGGCCGGCCAGCCTTCAGTGACAGGCTGGAGCGCGGGAGTTGGTCTCATGGTGCTTAGGAACCTGTGATGTCTGATGCTGCGCTGCGGACAGCGCGGTCTGCCTTGGCGATCTGCTTGCGTGTCTGCTTGGTGACTTTGCGTGAGCGGCGGCCGGCATCCTTGCCCATGGCCCGCACGCTGCGCTGCGTGTCGGAGACGAGGTGTTCTGCACGCCAGGCAAGGCCGGGCCGGCCGTTGGTATCCACTGCGGCTAGCAGCACTCCGCCGATCAGGGAGAGGTTCTTGAGCAGCTGGGTGCGCCGTTCCTTGCGCCCCTCCTGGGTTGAGGCGTCCGCATTGCGGTACTCCACGAACGTGTTGACCCCGGCCGTTGCCGCCAGCACCAGGCCGGCCAGGCGGGAGAACTTGCCCAGGCCCAGCATGGCAGCAGCGCCAAGCTGTGTGGCGCCCAGGACACGGGCTACGGCGACGGGGTTCTCTGCAAGCCCTGCTGCCGAAGGAACAGTGGCGCCCAGGCGGTTGAGGGTGGGGGTGAGCTGCTGGGCGGTCTGGTCGGCGTTGCGCAGCCGTTCCACACCCGCTGCCACGAAACCGGCAGCGAGGAGCGGTCGGGCTAGGGTTCGGACAATCGTCATGCGTGCCTCCTGTTTGACGCCGGTCAGGCGTGCGGTTTGCGGGTGATGCGGCTGCGCCGGCCGCGGAACGTGACCGTGCGCAGCGACACCCCTAGTCTGGCACTTTTGGTGACCTTGTACACCTCGGGGGCTTTAACTGTCTACTGCCCGGCTCCGAGGAATATCCGCAGGCGGGCAGGGGTTATGGCTGGTACCGCCGCGGGGCCGGAAGCCCGGAGCCGCCGGCGGCCAGGGAACTCTCGACGAAAGCGGAGGCAGATGGCGGGCTTGTTGCTGCAGGACCGAAACACGGCTGGGCCCCCGGAGCCCGGGTTGCTGGCGAGCACACGCCCCTTACACTTGGACGTAATGAGAACTGATGTGCCGGAAGGCAGCCCACAGGTGGAAGATCCGGGCCTCGACGTCGCAGCTGAGTCCGAACAGGCCCGCAAACTCAGGTTTGAGCGCGATGCCATGCAGTACGTGGACCAGCTGTATTCAGCAGCCATGCGCATGGCCCGCAACCCTGCCGACGCGGAGGACCTGGTGCAGGAGGCCTACACGAAGGCCTTCTCCGCTTTCCACCAGTACAAGCCAGGGACAAACCTCAAGGCCTGGCTGTACCGCATCCTGACCAACACGTACATCAACCTGTACCGCAAGCGGCAGCGTGAGCCGCTGCAGGCCAACTCCGACGGGGTGGAGGACTGGCAGCTGGCCCGTGCGGCTGAGCACAGCTCGTCCGGGCTGCGGTCGGCCGAGGCCGAAGCGCTGGACCACCTCCCGGATTCGGACGTGAAAAGCGCGCTGCAGGCCATTCCCGAGGAATTCCGCCTGGCGGTCTATTTCTCCGACGTCGAGGGTTTTGCGTACAAGGAAATTTCCGAAATCATGAACACGCCGATCGGCACTGTGATGTCCCGGCTGCACCGCGGCCGCAAGATGCTCCGCGAACTGCTGGCGGAGTACGCCCACGAACGGGGCATCAAGGGCAAGGCACAAAAAGCCGCAGCCGGCGCGGCGGAGACCAAGAATCAGGGGAACACACTATGAGCGATTGCCAGAGCCTGGGTGATTGCGACGACGCGCGCATCGAGCGGCTGTATGAATACCTCGACGGCGCCCTCTCGCATAAGGACCTCGTGGAGATCAAGGAACACCTTGAAGGCTGCCCGGAGTGCGCCGAAGAACACGACCTGGAATGCGTGATCCGCTCTGTCGTGAAGAGGTGCTGTACCGAAGAGGCACCCCAGACGCTGAAGGCAAGCATCCTCGCCCGGATCAGCCAGATCCAGTCTGTGGATCACTAGCTCCCCAGGCCAAGAGAAAACCCCCGCCGCCGTTGGAGGCTGCGGGGGTTTTCTGCGTTAGCGCGGATAATCCGGCTACACGTCCCTGATTTAGGTGTTGGGACGCTTGCCGTGGTTTGCGCCGCCGCGCTTACGGTCACGACGCTTGCGTGCTCGCTTGCTCATGGCTGCCTCCTTCGTTCGCTTTCAAGTTCTGCCCTTCAGTCTCCCACACACTGCACCGATGGCGTAAATGCGCCAAATCCGCTCTCCCGGGCACACTCCACGGGCCTTCGCCTAGGATGGGTCCAACCAAGCGACCAAAGGAGTTCCGCATGCGTGCCGTGTACGCCCAGTCCCAGTCCCAGGAGGATCCGCTCAGCGGCCTAGTGGTGGGGGAACTGCCCGTTAGCGAACCGGAGCCGGGATTCCGCCGCGTCCGTGTCCTGGCCTCTGCCCTGAACCAGCACGATCTCTGGTCCCTGCGTGGAGTGGGCCTGCCTGCAGAACGGCTGCCGATGGTGCTGGGATGCGACGGCGCCGGCGTCGACGACGAAGGCAGGGATGTCATTATCCACTCGGTAGTCTCCAGCCCGGGCTGGGAAGGGGACGAAACACTTGACCCGCGCAGGACGCTGCTCTCGGAACGCTATGCCGGAACCATGGCGGACGAAGTCTGGGTTCCGGAACGCAACCTGATTCCAAAACCCGCGCAGCTGAGCTTCGAAGAAGCGGCATGCCTTTCCACGGCGTGGCTGACGGCCTACCGCATGCTCTTTACCGTCTCGCCCGCGGCGCCGGGCTCCACCGTACTGGTCCAGGGAGCCGGGGGAGGCGTCGCAACAGCGCTGGTCTCCCTCGCATCAGCCGCCGGTTACCGCGTGTGGGTAGCCGGCCGAAACCCCGGCAAACTGGAGCACGCCCGCAGTCTGGGTGCCGAGGCCGTTTTTGAGATCGGTGCCAGGCTCCCGGAGCGGGTGGACACGGTTTTTGATTCAGTGGGTGAGGCTACCTGGTCCCACTCCCTGAAGGCGCTGAAACCCGGAGGCGCCCTGGTGACCTGCGGAGCCACGAGTGGAGGGAACCCGCCCGCAGACCTGAACCGGATCTTCTTCCTGCAGCTCAAGGTCCTGGGGTCCACCATGGGCACCAAGGCCGAACTTCAAAGACTGATCGGGTTTCTGCTCGCCACCGGAGTCCGGCCGGAAATCGACTCGGTACTGCCTTTGGAAGAGGCGGCAAAGGGTTTCCGGCGCCTGAATGACGGTGAGGCAACCGGCAAAATCGTGTTCCGGCACTAGCGGGGTTTGGATCCGCAGACAGGAAAGGCGTCCGCCGGAGCGGACGCCTTTCCTGTCTGGCTGGTAAATCCCTAGTTCATGTCCGGAAGGTCGAGCCAGCGGAACCAGCCGCGGTGCAGGACCAGCCAGGCGATAAGCCCGTAGCCGGCCTGGCCGGGAGTGCCGCCGTTGGAAGCAAGGTCGGTACGCCACTGCTCGTGGTTCAGGAGCGGGGTCAGAGTATCGACGTAGACGTGTTTGCGGCGCGTGGTGACGTCGCCGAAGGCGGCGGACAGGTCGGCCAGTTTCCGGTTGCGCTCGGCATCGAGTCCGGGCGGAGGGCCGACGACCAGCACCTTGATGCTCATCTGGGCGGCGCCGTCCAGGATGTTGGCAAGGTTGAGGCGGCTGCGGGCCGTGGACAGTTCCAGGTCGAGATCACGGTCTGAAAGTCCAATAACCAGCCTGTTCTCGCAGGTCTCATCGAACCTCCGGCCGGCTTCCATCAGCCAGCGGTTGGCGAGGGCCTCTGTCCCCTCGCCGGGGGCGGCAAGGCTGTAGGCCTGGAGGGTTGCGTTTTCCGGCGTGGTGCGGGCCAGCACGCGTCCCAGCCAGCCGAGGGCACGGGGGTCACCGTGACCGGCGAGCAGTTCGTCACCGACCGCAGCGAGCCTGATTCTGCGTTGTTCCACGAATTCCCTTTTCAGTTGCGAATGTCGAAGGGGTTAAAAGCCGGGTGGGGCACCATCCGGTGCCCCACCCAACCTAGCCTATTAGCGGCGTTCGAACGCCTTCTTGACCAGGATGTCCTGCTCCACGGCGTGGCGCTTGGCCGAGCCGGTCGCCGTCGAAGCCGACGCCGGACGGGAGACCAGCCGCAGCGGACGGTCCAGTTCCGGCGGCAGGTTCAGGCCGATGAACGGCCACGGACCCTGGTTTGCGGGCTCATCCTGTGCCCAGATGAGTTCCGCGTTCGGGTACTTCGCGACAGCCTCCTGGATCTCCTTGTAGGGCAGCGGGTAAAGCTGCTCGACGCGGATGATCGCCGTCTTCTCATCACCGGACTTCTGGCGGTTGGCCAGCAGGTCGTAGTAGAGACGGCCGGAGACCAGCAGCACCTTGTCCACGGCGTTGCCGTCCAGCTCGGCATGTTCGCCAATGACCGGCTGGAACGAGCCCTGGGTAAAGTCCTCGACCGACGTAGCTGCTGCCTTGAGGCGCAGCAGCTGCTTCGGGGTGAAGACCACCAGCGGCTTGCGGGGACGGCTGTATGCCTGGCGGCGCAGCAGGTGGAAGTGCGAGGCACCGGTCGTGGGGTTGGCCACGATCATGTTGTCTTCGGCACACAGCTGCAGGAAGCGCTCAATACGGGCGGACGAATGATCCGGTCCCTGGCCTTCGTAACCGTGCGGCAGCATCATGACCAGCGAGGAGCGCTGGCCCCACTTCTGCTCAGCCGAGGAGATGAACTCGTCGATGATCGTCTGTGCGCCGTTGACGAAGTCGCCGAACTGCGCCTCCCACAGCACAAGGGCGTCCGGGCGTTCCACCGAGTAGCCGTATTCGAAGCCGAGGGCAGCGAATTCGGAGAGCAGCGAGTCGTAGATCCACAGCTTGGCCTGGTTCGGATCCAGATCGCCCAGCGGAGTCCACTCTGCGCCGGTGGCGCGGTCGTGGAAGACAGCGTGGCGCTGGGTGAACGTGCCGCGGCGGGAGTCCTGGCCGGCCAGGCGAACGGGAACACCTTCCATCAGCAGCGAGCCGAAGGCGGCGATCTCGGCGAAGCCCCAGTCGATGTTGCCCTCACGGGACATCTGCTCGCGCTTCTCCAGCAGGGACTTCAGCTTCGGATGGACCGTGAACCCTTCGGGAATGGTCACATGGGCCTTGCCGATGCGGCCAAGGGTGTCCGCGGAGATCGCGGTGCTGGCCGGTGCCACGACGGTGGAACCTTCCTGCTGCGCCGCGGGGCGCTCCAGGTCGGAGACAGCCTCGGAGTCCTTGGTGATGACCGGGATAGGAGAAGTCTGGGCGGCATGCGTTTCCGCGAAGACCCGCTCAAGGCGGCTCTGGTAATCGCGAAGTGCCTGCTCGGCTTCTTCCTGGCTGATGTCACCGCGGCCAATCAGCGACTCGGTGTAGAGCTTGCGCACCGAGCGCTTGGCCTCGATCAGGGAGTACATCATCGGCTGCGTCATCGAGGGATCGTCGCCCTCGTTGTGGCCGCGGCGGCGGTAGCAGACCATGTCGATGACGACGTCCTTGTTGAACCGCTGGCGGTAGTCGAAGGCCAGCTGGGCCATCCGCACAACCTGCTCGGGATCGTCGCCGTTTACATGGAAGATCGGTGCCTGGACCATCTTTGCGACGTCGGTGGCGTACACGGAGGACCGCGAGGACGTCGGAGCGGTGGTGAAGCCGACCTGGTTGTTCACGATCACGTGGATCGTGCCGCCGGTGCGGTAGCCGCGCAGCTGGGAGAGGTTCAGCGTTTCCGCCACCACGCCCTGGCCTGCGAAGGCTGCGTCGCCGTGGATGAGGATCGGCAGGACGGGGAACTCATCCCCGCGGTCCAGCCGGTCCTGCTTGGCCCGGACAATGCCCTCGAGCACGGAGTCGCCGGCCTCAAGGTGGGACGGGTTCGCGGCAAGGTAGACCTTGGTCTGGTTGCCGTTGTCCGAAGTGAAGGTGCCCTCGGTGCCGAGGTGGTACTTCACGTCGCCGGAGCCCTGCACGGAGCGCGGGTCCTGGGTGCCTTCAAACTCGCGGAAGACCTGGGCATAGGTCTTCCCGGCGATGTTGGTGAGCACGTTGAGGCGGCCGCGGTGGGCCATGCCAATGCCGACCTCTTCCATGCCTTCGTCAGCGGCACCGGAAATGATGGCATCCAGCAGCGGAATCAGGGACTCGCCGCCTTCCAGCGAGAAGCGCTTCTGGCCGACGAACTTCGTCTGCAGGAACGTTTCGAATGCCTCTGCGGCGTTGAGCTTGCTCAGGATGCGCAGCTGCTCTTCGCGGGAGGGCTTGCTGTACGGAGCCTCGAGGCGGTCCTGGAACCAGGAACGTTCTTCCGGGTCCTGGATGTGCATGTACTCGATGCCTGCGGTACGGCAGTAGGCATCCCGCAGCACGCCGAGGATCTTGCGCAGCTTCAGCATCGGCTTGCCGCCGAATCCACCGGTGGGCCACTCGCGGTCCAGATCCCACAGGGTGAGGCCGTGGTTCAGGACGTCGAGGTCCGCGTGGCGGCGCTGGACGTACTCCAGCGGGTTGGTGTCCGCCATCAGATGGCCGCGCACGCGGTAAGCGTGGATCAGCTGCTGGATCCGGGCAACCTTGTTGATCTGCTCATCCGGGTTGACCTGGATGTCAGGGCTCCAGCGGACCGGCTCATACGGGATGCGCAGGGATTCGAAGATGTCATCGTAGAAGTTCTGCTCGCCCAGCAGGAGCTGGTGGATGATGCGCAGGAACTCGCCGCTGCCTGCACCCTGGATGACCCGGTGGTCATAGGTGGAGGTCAGCGTGATGATCTTGGAGATGGCGTTGCGGGCGAGGATCTTCTCATTCGCGCCCTGGAACTCAGCCGGGTATTCAAGGGCGCCGGCACCGATGATGCAGGCCTGGCCCTTGGACAGACGGGGTACGGAGTGAACCGTACCGATGCCGCCCGGGTTGGTCAGGGAGATCGTGGTGCCCTTGTAGTCATCCGCGGTGAGCTTGCCGGCGCGGGTGCGCTTGACCAGGTCTTCGTAGGCGTGCCAGAACTCCGAGAAGTTCAGCGTCTCAGCCTTCTTGATGTTCGGAACCACCAGCAGGCGGGTGCCGTCCGGCTTGGGCATGTCGATGGCCAGGCCGAAGTTGATGTGTGCGGGCTGGACTGCAACGGGCTTGCCGTCCACCTCGTCGTAGTACACGTTCTGGGACGGGAACTGGGCAGCGGCACGGATGATGGCGTAGCCGAGGAGGTGGGTGAAGGAAACCTTGCCGCCCCGGGCACGCTCCAGGTGGCTGTTGATGACAATCCGGTTGTCGATCAGGAGCTTGGCAGGAACAGCCCGCACGGTGGTGGCCGTGGGAACGCTCAGGCTGAGGTCCATGTTGGTGGCAATAGCCTTTGCCGGACCGCGCAGGACGGTTACGGTGTCCTCTTCAGTCTCGGTGTTGGGCTTGGTCTTGGGCAGCTGTGCCGGGATGGGCGCGGACTTGGTTTCCGGCTTGGCAGCGGCGGCGGCCGATTTGGGCTCATCCTTCGGAGAGGATGCTTCCTTGGCCACGGGGGGCTTTCCTGACTGCTGGGTTGCTGCCGGGGACTCCGCGGAAGCCTTGGGTGCCTGTGCCTCGGTGTTCACGACGGGCAGCTGGCGGGTTGCCGGATTGGCGCCGAGTTCGCTCGGCGGAGTTGAGCCGTTCGCGGAGGCTGAGGTGCCGGACGCCTGCTTGGCGTCCTCCGCCTTGAACGAGTCGAAAATGCTCCACCACTTCTTGTCAACAGAATTCTTGTCCTTGAGGTACTGCTCGTACAATTCGTCGACAAGCCATTCGTTCCCGCCGAATTCCTCCGGCAGGCGGTGGTTGGGTTGGTCTGGCACTAGATATACGCCTCTTCCATGAGTTGCCGTTTGCCCTGATGGCACCATGATCTGAGCGCTTCCGCCTCAAGACTTGCTGGTGCGGCCCGGTGCGCAGTGACCGAGACTTGGTTGCAAGTCTAGTTACAGATGGACGGAAGTGGCCAATCTCCACGCTGTGCGCTTGTGGCATTGGACACACTTTGGATTCGCGGACACGTGGGACAATACGCCCGTGCGGCGGCTCATTTTCTATCTGGCGCAGGCTGGTCAAACCTGTAAACTTGAAATTCTATGGACAGCAACTCTAGGCGCCGGCCTGCATCCTGTGCGGTAACACCTGTACGGACGCACAGAGCCGGCAACGCCCGCACAAGATCCCCGCATTCTCCGGCAGCGTCATCGGAGCCTTCCAGTCCGGCTTCTGCCGACCACCCTCCTTCGGGCGCTAATCCGCCAGCCGGCTCCCCGGGAACCGTAAACCCCAGCATGTGTGCGGGGGTGCTTTCCTGACATGGAGTGGCTATTCCTGCTCGCCGGACTGCTGCTTATCTGCGGTACCGGTTTTTTCGTAGCCGTTGAGTTTTCACTGGTTGCCCTCGACCAGCCCACCG
Source organism: Arthrobacter sp. BL-252-APC-1A (assembly GCF_009696625.1). Lineage (NCBI taxonomy): Bacteria > Bacillati > Actinomycetota > Actinomycetes > Micrococcales > Micrococcaceae > Arthrobacter > Arthrobacter sp. BL-252-APC-1A. The sequence goes on from NZ_VULS01000006.1 coordinate 72,224, forward strand.
TGCGCCGCGCGGTGGAAGAGGGGGACACCCGCGCGGAACCGCTGCTTCGCTGCCTGACCACGCTCTCAACCCAGCTCTCCAGCTGTCAGCTGGGGATTACCCTCACCACCCTGCTGACCGGCTACGTGATGGAGCCGTCGGTCGGGAGGCTGCTGCAGGGCCCGCTGGCATCGCTTGGCCTGCCTCCGGCAGCTTCGCTGTCCGTTTCCGTTGTCGCGGCGATGGTCCTGGCTACTCTGCTCTCGATGCTGCTGGGCGAACTGATCCCCAAGAACATGTCGATTGCGCTGCCCTTTACAGTAGGGCGGGCGCTGGCACGGCCGCAGCTGGCCTTCACCTTTGTGTTCAAGCCGGCCATCCTGCTCCTGAACGGCTTCTCCAACAAGGTGCTGAACCTTTTCGGCCTCGAAGCCAAGGAAGAAGTCTCCGGCGCACGAACCCCGGCAGAGCTGTCCTCGATGGTGCGCCGCTCGGCTGAGATGGGCACCCTGGACGCGGGGACGGCGAACTTCCTGGCCCGGACGCTCTCCTTTTCCGAGCGTACGGCGGCGGACGTGATGACGCCCCGGATCCGCCTCGAGACAATCGACGCAGACCAGCCGGTCTCCGACGTTATTGAGGCGGCCCGCCGTACCGGCTACTCGCGCTTTCCCATCCTGGGCGACTCTCCGGATGACATCCGCGGTGTTGTGCACGTCAAGAAGGCAGTGGCCGTGCCGCGCCGTAAACGTTCCGAACTGCCAGCTGCCGCCATCATGAGCGAGATCCTCCGTGTGCCGGAGACGGTGCACCTGGACTCCCTGCTCTCGGAACTGCGCAGCGCGAACCTGCAGCTCGCCGTCGTCCTTGATGAATACGGGGGAACGGCGGGGGTTGCCACGCTTGAGGACCTGGTGGAAGAGATCGTCGGCGAGGTTTCCGACGAACACGACAAGCTCAAGCCCGGCGTGCTGCAGAGCGCATCCGGCTACTGGTACTTCCCGGGCATTATGCGGCCCGATGAAGTCTCCGTCCTGATCCCGTCGCTGCATGTGCCGGACGAATCCGGCTACGAGACGGTCGGCGGTTACATCATGGCCGAACTCGGCCGCATCGCCGAGGTAGGGGACACCGTTCCCGTGCCGGACGGAATGCTTGAAGTGGAACGAATGGACGGACGGCGCATTGACCGGATCTGCTTCGTTCCCAGTGAACCTTCCAATGCAGGCAGCGTGCCGGAGACAGCAGCGCCTCAGGCCGGCGTCCGGACAGGCCGGCAGTCTTCGCAGGCTGCGGTCCACGGAGCGCGTGCCGTTAATAGAGCCGGTGCTTCCCCGGCACCCAAGGAGGGGGCACGATGAGTGACCTTGCCGGAATTTTTTGGCTGGTAGTCCTGCTCCTGGGCAACGCCTTCTTCGTCGGCGCGGAGTTCGCGGTGATGTCCGCCCGCCGCAGCCAGATCGAGCCACTGGCCGATGCCGGTTCCAAACGGGCAAAGACCACGCTCTGGGCCATGGAACACGTCTCGCTTATGCTCGCCTGCGCCCAGCTGGGCATCACGGTGTGCTCGCTGCTGATCCTGTACGTAGCTGAACCTGCAATCCATCACCTCCTCGCCGCGCCGCTCGAAGCGGTGGGTGTCCCGGCGGAGGTGGCCAACCTCGCGGGCTTCCTTGCCGCGCTGCTGTTCGTGACCTTCCTGCACGTGACCATTGGCGAGATGGTGCCCAAGAACATTTCCGTGTCCGTGGCGGACCGGGCTGCGCTGGCCCTGGCCCCGCCGCTGGTGATGGTCTCCCGGGTGGTCCGTCCGATCACCGCAAGCCTGAACTGGATTGCCAACCACTCCCTGCGGCTTGTTGGTGTCACTCCCAAGGACGAGGTCACCTCGTCCTTCACCCTCCAGGAAGTGCAGTCGATCGTCCAGGAATCCACCCGGCACGGTTTGGTGGCGGATGATTCCGGTGTCATTTCCGGTGCTCTGGAGTTCTCCGGGCAGACCGCAGGGGAAGTCATGGTCCCGCTTGATGAGCTGGTTACGCTGCGCACCGACTGCACGCCGGCCGAGTTCGAAAAAGCGGTGGGCCGCACCGGGTTCTCACGTTTTGTGCTGATGGACGAGGCCGGGAACTTTACCGGCTACATGCATCTGAAGGACGTTATGGCCATCCCGGAAGAGGCCTATGAACGGCCGATCACCGAGAACAAGGTCCGCACCCTAGCCAACCTGCGCCTCGCCGACGGGATTGAAGATGCCCTGGCGGTCATGCAGCGGACCGGTTCCCATGTGGCCCGTGTCCTCGGCGAGGACTCACAGACCCGGGGCGTGCTGTTCCTTGAAGACATCATTGAACAGCTGGTGGGCGAAATCCGTGATGCCACCCAGGCCCAGGGGCTTCGCCGGTCAGGAGAGAGTTTCACCGGCTGAAATCCATCCGCCGCTTAGATGCGAATGATTCGCGTTTAGGTTATGCTGGTCAAGCCCCGGTGCCGCCGGAGGCTGCACCAATACTTGAATGGGGATACTGACACTATGCGCCGACTGCCCTTCCGCGTGGCTGGAATTCTGACTGCCGCAGCCCTGGCACTCTCTGCCTGCTCGGCATCAGAAGACGGCGGAGACAGCGGCGACGGGACCATCCGCGTGGTGGCGTCCACCAACGTCTACGGGAACATCCTGGAGACCGTGGGCGGAGAGTACGTCAGCGTTGAATCGATCATCAACCGCCCGTCACAGGATCCGCATTCCTATGAGGCGACGGCACGGGACAAGCTCGCGGTCTCCGAAGCTTCCGTGGTGGTCCTCAACGGCGGCGGCTATGACGCCTTCATGGAGACCCTGGTCAAGGAGGAGTCCGTCGCCTCCGAAAACGTGCTTAATGCCGTCCAGATCTCGGGTCTTGAGGAAGAAAGCCACGCGGACGAGGACCACGCTGAAGAGGAAACCGGAGGGGACCACGCCGGGCACTCCCACGGCGCGTTCAACGAACATGTCTGGTACGACCCGGAAGCGATGGGCCTGCTGGCAGAAGCGGCAGCCGAGCGGCTCGCCGAGCTTGATCCGGAAAACGAACAGGTCTTCCGTGACAACGCCGCGGACTTCAGTGCCGGAATCCAGGAGCTGGAGCAGCGGCTGGAGGGCCTGCGTGACCAGGCCTCCGGCCGCGACGTGGCGATGACCGAACCGGTGCCCGCATACCTCCTGGAAGACGCCGGCCTGCACAACGTCACTCCGGACGACTTCACGGAATCCGTTGAAGAGGGACAGGACGTTCCGCCGGCCGTACTGAAGACGATGCAGGACCTGATGGCCTCCGGCAGCATCGCCTTCCTGGCCTACAACGAACAGACTTCCACTGCCCAGACGGAAGCCGTCCGCAGGACTGCCGAGGACGCCGGAGTCCCCGTGGTCGACTTCTCCGAAACCCTGCCGGAAAACGAAGACTACCTGGCCTGGATGAACCGCAACGTGACGGCAGTCCAGGACGTCCTGAAGTGAGCCGCGCCGTCGTGCAGCTGCGGGGGGCCTCTATGGCCTTCGGCAGCCGTACGCTTTGGCAGGGACTTGACCTGGACATCAACGCAGGAGAGTTCCTGGCAGTGCTCGGCCCCAACGGCACAGGCAAGACCACCCTGCTGAAGGTGCTGCTCGGCCTGCAGCCGCTCAGTTCCGGCACGGTGCGGATCAACGGACACAAGACCGAACGCGGCAGCAAGGACATTGGCTACATTCCGCAGCAGAAGACCTTTGCTGCCGGCACGCCGCTGCGGGCCCGGGACCTGGTGGGCATGGGGGTCGACGGCGACAAATGGGGGATCCGTCTGCGGCGCGCCCCTGTGCGTGCCCGGGTGGATGAACTCCTGGCCCAGGTCGGTGCCGAAAGCTACGCTGATGCGCCGGTTGGGAAGCTCTCCGGCGGCGAGCTTCAGCGGCTGCGTGCTGCCCAGGCCCTGGCCACCGATCCCGACCTCCTGCTTTGCGACGAGCCCCTGCTTTCCCTTGACCTGCACCACCAGCAGGCCATTAGCGCCCTGATTGACGCCCGTGCGCACGTCCATGATTCCGCCGTCGTGTTTGTCACCCACGAAATCAATCCGATAATCGACTACGTTGACCGGGTGCTGTACCTGGCCGGCGGGCAGTTCCGGACGGGCACGCCGTCGGAAGTCCTGCGCTCCGATGTCCTCTCCGATATGTACGGCTCACACGTTGAAGTGCTGCGCAGCCACGGCAGGATAGTGGTTCTGGGCGTACCGGATGCAACAACGCACCACCACGGCGAAGGCGAGGCCGACCTTGGAACTTTCTGATTTCCTGTCCTCGGTCTTCGACTTCAGCGACTACAGCCAGCTGCTGCCCCTGGTCACGAATTCACTGTGGGCTGCCGCCATCCTTGGACTGGTTGGCGGGCTGATCGGCGTGTTCGTGATGATGCGGGACCTGGCATTCGCCGTCCACGGCATCGCCGAGCTCTCCTTCGCCGGCGCCGCGCTGGCCCTGCTCCTGGGCGTCAACGTGGTGCTGGGATCACTGGTCGGTTCCGTCGCCGCCGCCCTGATCCTGGCACTGCTGGGTCTGAAGGCACGGGACCGGAATTCAATCACCGGTGTCCTGATGCCCTTCGGCCTTGGCCTGGGCATCCTGTTCCTGGCGCTGTACGAAGGCCGATCGGCCAACAAGTTCGGACTGCTGACAGGGCAGATCGTTGCCGTTGACAGCGTTCAGCTGAACCTGCTGGCGGTCTGCGCCGCGGTGGTGATTGTGGGCCTGGTCGCCGTGTGGCGGCCGCTGACCTTTGCCAGCGCGGATCCGGAGCTTGCCCAGGCCCGCGGCGTCCCCGTGGGCGGACTGTCAATTGTCTTTATGTTCCTGCTCGGGCTCTCCGTTGCACTGTCCATCCAGGTGGTGGGTGCCCTGCTGGTGCTCTCCCTGCTGATCACGCCCGCGGCAGCGGCACTGCTGGTGACCTCATCGCCGAGGCTCGTGGTTGGGCTAAGCGTGCTCTTTGCGCTGGCCTCCGCTGTGGGAGGCATCCTTCTGGCACTGGGCGGCCGTATTCCGATCAGCCCGTACGTCACCACGATTTCCTTCGCGATCTACGTCATTTGCCGGATCATCATGGCAATCCGCGGACGTACCCGCCGCCTGGCCACCGCAGCCTAGGCTGCACACCCGGCCGGAATCAGCGGGAGCAGTCAGGGCACAGCCCAAAGACCTCAACTGTGTGCGCGACTTCCGTAAACCCATGTTCACGGCCCAGGCGCGCCGCCCAGCTCTCGACGGCCGGCGCTTCGATTTCCACGGCCTTGCCGCAGTTCCGGCAGACAAGGTGGTGGTGGTGATGCTCGGCCTGACAGCGCCGGTACAGCACCTCACCGTCGATCCCGCGGAGTACATCAACCTGCTCTTCATCGGCCATGGACTGCAGAATCCGGTAGGTGGTGGCCAGGGAGACTTTCTCACCGCGGTCCTGAAGCAGGCGGTGCAGTTCCTGGGTACTCACAAAGTCATCCAGCGAATCCAGGGTGCGGCCCACGGCCAGCCGCTGCCGGGTCACCCGGGGCTCGGCAGGCCGCCGCGGGGACGATGGCTGCGCAGACATTCAAGCCTCCTGGGCTGACGGGGATCGGACCTCAACCCAGATTATCAGCGTTGGCACGCCGTGGCCTGCCCCGGCCCGGTCCGGGGCCCGGAGTATCGTGACCGTATGAAAATGACCAAGTACACCCATTCCTGTGTCAGGTTCGAAAAAGAGGGCTCAGTGCTGGTGCTGGATCCCGGCAACTTTTCGGAGGTCGAAGAGGCCCTCAGGAACGCCGACGCCATCCTGCTGACCCACGAGCACGCAGACCATATTGACCGTGAGCAGGTGCTGCCCATCCTCGCTGACCGCGCCGGCCTGCAGCTTTACGCCCCCGCAGCCCTGGCGGCCTCGCTGCGGGAGGAAACGGGAGACGACGCCCGGACCCGCATCCACGACGTCGAGCCCAACACTGTCCAGGACGTCGCCGGGTTTTCAGTGCGCTCCTTTGGCGGCCAGCATGCCCTGATCCACCCGCTGATTCCCATGGTGGAGAACCTCGCGTACCTGATCGAGGACCGCATCTACCACCCGGGAGATTCCTTCGTTGTGCCGAATGGGCTGAAGGCCGAGGTCCTGCTCGTCCCGATCCATGCACCCTGGTCCAAGGTCGGAGAAGTGATCGACTTTGTCATCGCGGTTGGAGCACGGACCGCCCATCCCATCCATGACGCACTGCTGAACGGGAAGGGCCGCGGGATCGTCGAGAAACACCTTGAACGCTTCGGTGCGATGTACGGCACCAGCTACCAGCAGCTGGCGCCGGGAGACGTGGTGGAGCTGTGACCGGAGTGCTGATCAGCGCAGCCGGGCTGCAGCAGGCGCTGGCCGGCGGGACGCCGGTGCGGCTGCTCGACGTGCGCTGGGAACTGGGCCGCAGCGACGGGTACCTGCGCTACCGGACCGGTCACCTTCCCGGCGCGGTCTACGTTGACCTGGATACTGAACTTTCGGCACCGGCAGGGGCAGGCGGGCGTCATCCGCTGCCTTCCCCGGCAGTGTTCGCAGCACTGGCCCAGGGCTGGGGAATCAACGACGGCGACCTGGTAGTTGCGTACGATGCCTCGGGCGGCGGCGCCGCTGCCCGGGCCTGGTGGCTGCTCCGCCACGCGGGTTTCGCGGATGTCCGGCTGCTCGACGGCGGCCTGCAGGCATGGCAGGAAGCCGGGGGAGAACTCGAAACTGCCGACGTTACTGCTGTCCCGGGCAACGTGGTCCTTTCCTGGGGGCACATGCCCGTGCTGGACATCGACCGCGCCGCGGACCTGGCGCGGGTGGGAGTCCTTCTCGACGCCCGGGCCCCCGAACGCTACCGCGGAGACAGCGAACCCGTGGACCCGCAGGCTGGCCATATCCCCGGCGCCGTCAGCCTCCCCGCTGCGGGAAACCAGGACGAACGCGGCCGGTACCTGCCGGCCGGGGAACTCAGGGAGAGATTCGCCGGCGCCGGCGCAGACGGCAGCAAGCCTGTGGGCACATACTGCGGCTCGGGCATCTACGCCTCCGCCCAGGTGGCCGCACTTGCACAGGCGGGCATCGAAGCGGCGCTGTATCCCGGCTCCTGGTCCGAATGGTCCTCCACGCCGGGGCGGCCAGTGGCAACCGGGACCGGGGACAGGTAGCGTCGAAGTCATGTTTACCGGCCGTCCCGTTCCGCCCCCGCTGCGTGTGCAGCTCCCTGGCGGGGACCGCCAGCCAGAGCAAGGAGAACGCATGAGTACGCTTTTCACCAAGATTATTGAGGGTGAAATCCCAGGCCGTTTTGTCTGGAAGGACGACGACGTCGTTGCTTTCCTGAGCATCGGCCCCCTCGCCGACGGGCACACCCTGGTGGTCCCGCGGCAGGAGATCGACAAGTGGACGGACGCTCCGGCAGACCTGCTGGCCAGGATGACCGCCGTTGCCCAGGCCATCGGCAAGGTACAGGTGGACGTATTCGGTGCCGAGCGTGCAGGACTAACGATCGCCGGTTTCGAAATAGACCACCTGCACATCCACGTCTGGCCGGCGAACTCGCTGCAGGACTTCGACTTCAGCCGCGCGGAAACCAGCCCCGACCAGGACAAGATGGCAGCCAGCGCCGAAAAGCTGCGCGAAGGCCTGCGGGCCGCCGGCCACGGCGAGTTCGTTCCCGAGGCTTAGCCCCGGCAGGAACTTAGCCCCGGCAGGAACTACGCCGGCGCCAGCGCCTGGTTCAAAGCGGTCCGGATCCGTTTCTCTGAAACGGACCGGGCCGTTCCCAGTTCCTGGGCGAAGAAACTGATGCGCAGTTCCTCGATCATCCAGCGCACCTCGGCCAGCGCCGGGGGAGTCCCGCGCCCGGGCGCCAAAGCCGCCACGGCGTCGTCGTAATCATCTTCCAGGCCCTGCACGACCGCCATGTTCAGCGAATCCCGCTGCACGTTGGTGGGCAGCTTTTCCAGCCGCCGCTCAATGCCGCCCAGATAGCGGGGCAGCTGGGCCAGCTGGGCATAGCCCGTCCGTGCCACGAAGCCCGGATACACCAGCTGTTCAAGCTGCGCCCGTACGTCGTTCAGGGCTGAAATCAGTGCCAGGGACGTGGTTCCCTTGAGCTGTTTCTGGATTCGCCGGGTGGCGGAAAGGACCTTTTCGACGATTGCAGTCACTGTGAAGACGGTGTCGATCAGATCCGCGCGAACCCTCTCGTACAGGGCATCGAACTCTTCCCTGGTCCAGGGCAGTTCCTCCGGCGTGAGCTTGTCGATCGCTGCCAGGGTGCAGTCCTCGATCAGGGCGGCCACGGAGCCGTGCGGATTCTGGCTGAAGGTGAGCTTCTCCGCGTTGCTCAGGTGTTCCAGCACGTACTTTGCCGGACTGGGCACCCGCAGCGCGAGCAGGCGGATCACGCCTGCACGCATTGCCGCGGCCTGCTCATCTGCGCTCTGGAAAACACGCAGGCCAGCGGTGCTGCCTTCGTCCACCAGGGCCGGATAGCCCGTGACAGTGTGGCCGGCCACGAGCGTATCGATCCGGCGCTCGATGGTGCCCACGCTCCACTCGGTGAGGCCGGTTTCCTCCCGGAAGGAGGACGATGCCTTCCCGTTCCCGTTTGCGGCGGCCGCGCGGGACGGCTTGGCCGTGGCTGTCTTCTGTGACGGCTTGACGGTTCCGGGCGTGGCTCCCAGGGATTCTGCAATGGCACGGCGGGTCGCAGGGGCCAGCGACTCCTGCAGGGCGGCGAGGTCCTTGCCTTCATCCAGGACCCGTCCGGAGGAATCCACCACGGTGAACCGCATCCGCAGGTGTTCCGGGATAGCGTCCCAGTTCCAGGAACCCGGAGGAATGATGTGTCCCTTCAGGCGGCGAAGGGCCAGCTCCAGCGACGGTTCCAGGGGATCCGACGCCGGGTCAAAGTCCGCTGCAAGGGCAGCTGCAGCCGCCCGCGCCACATCCGGGGCAGGAATGAAGTTCTTCCGCACGGCCTTGGGCAGGGACTTGATCAGGGCCGTGATCAGCTCGGCCCGCAGGCCCGGAATCTGCCAGCGGAACGGTTCAGGGTCCAGCTGGTTCAGGAAGAGCACCGGGACCTCGACAGTCACGCCGTCGTTGGCTCCCGGAACCCCGGGGGTGAACTCATAGGAGAGCGGCAGATCGAAGTCCGCATAGCGGAAGGTCTTGGGGAACTCCGCTTCGTCCAGGCCGGCGGCGTCATCGGTGCGCAGTGCGTCCGGGTCGAAGTCCAGCAGCTTCGGGTCCTCATGCCGGGCATGTTTCCACCACTTGTCGAAGTGCCGTTCGGAGACCACTTCGCTGCCAATGCGTTCGTCGTAGAACTCGAACAGCGTTTCGTCATCCACACGCAGGCCGCGGCGGCGCACCCGGGTCTCCAGCTCTTCGACCTCGGCAAGCAGCGCCTGGTTGCGGTGGAAGAACTTGTGGTGGGTGCGCCAGTCACCCTCAACGAGGGCATGCCGGATGAACATTTCGCGGGACAGCACGGGGTCGATCCGGCCGTAGTTCACGCTGCGGCGCGGAATCACGGGCACCCCGTACAGGGTGACCTTCTCGTAGGCCATCACGGACCCGTTGCGCTTGGACCAGTGCGGCTCGCTGTAGGTGCGCTTGATGAGGTGCGGCGCCACTTCCTCTACCCACAGCGGATCAAAGCGTGCAGCGATCCGGGCCCAAAGCCGGGACGTCTCCACCAGTTCGGCGGCCATGACCCAGTCAGGGGACTTCTTGAACAGTGCCGATCCCGGGAAGACGGCGAACCGGGTCCCGCGCGCGCCGGCGTACTCACGCTTGCGCTGGTCGTACAGACCAATGTGGCTCAGCAGCCCGGACAGCAGGGAAATGTGGACGTCTTTTTCTTTCCCGACCGGATCCACATCGCCGGGGGAGAGAGTGATGCCCAAGGGCTTGGCCAGCTGGCGCAGCTGCGCGAACAGGTCCTGCCATTCGCGGATGCGCAGGAAGTTAAGGAACTCGTTTTTGCACAGTTTGCGGAACTGGGAGGAGGAGAGTTCCTTCTGCTTCTCCTGGACGTAGCGCCAAAGGTTCAGGAAGCCGGTGAAGTCCGAGTTCTCATCCACGAACCGCCTGTGCAGCTCGGCTGCCTTCTGGGCGCGGGCAGGATCGTCCTTGGACGGCCGCTCGCGCGGATCCTGGATGGTGAGCGCAGCTGCCAGGACCATGACCTCGCGGACGCAGCCGCGCTGCCCGGCTTCCACGATCATCCGGCCGAGGCGGGGATCAACGGGGAGCTGGGCAAGTTTGCGCCCGACGGCGGTGATCCCGCCCTTGGGGGCCAGCGCACCGAGCTCGCGGAGCAGCAGCGCGCCGTCGTTGACCGCCTTGGGATCCGGCGGCTGGACGAACGGGAAGTCCGCTACGTCCTTGGGCCCCTGTGCCACGCCCATGGCGGCCATCTGCAGGATGACGGCGGCAAGGTTGGTGCGCAGGATCTCCGGGTCGGTGAATTCGGGGCGGGCCTGGAAATCCTCGTCGGAGTAGAGCCGGATGGCGATGCCGTCCGAGACACGGCCGCAGCGGCCCGAACGCTGGTTCGCCGAGGCCTGGGAAATACGCTCAATGGGCAGCCGCTGGACCTTGGTCCGGTGCGAGTACCGGGAGATGCGGGCGGTGCCTGTGTCAATGACGTACTTGATGCCCGGGACGGTCAGCGACGTCTCGGCAACGTTGGTGGCGAGCACAATCCGGCGGTGCTTGCCGGGGGAGAAGACCCGGTGCTGTTCCGCCAGGGACAAGCGGGCATACAGCGGCAGGATCTCGGTATTGGCGAGCCGCGGGTTGCGGGTGACCGTACCGCGCAGCGCGTCGGCGGCGTCGCGGATTTCACGTTCTCCGGAGAAGAAGATCAGGATGTCACCGGGAGCCTCACGGGAGAGTTCGTCTACGGCATCGCAGACTGCGTCCAGCGGGTCGCGGTCCTCTTCGAGCTCGTCCTCTTCTTCGTCGTCCGTCCCCAGTGCGGGCTGGTTCAGCGGCCGGTAGCGGATCTCCACAGGGAAGGTCCGGCCCGAAACTTCAATCACCGGAGCAGGAGTGCCGTCCGGCGCCGCGAAATGCCGGGCGAAGCGGTCCGGGTCAATCGTGGCGGAGGTGATGATGATCTTCAGGTCCGGCCGCTCCGGCAGCAGCCGCTTGAGGTAGCCGAGGATGAAGTCGATGTTCAGGCTCCGCTCGTGGGCCTCATCGATGATGATCGTGCTGTACTTCCTGAGCTTGCGGTCATGCTGGATTTCCGCGAGCAGGATGCCGTCGGTCATCAGCTTGACCTTCGTATCCCGGCTGGTCTCCCCGGTGAACCTCACCTGGAAGCCCACTTCGGCGCCGATCTCGACGTCGAGCTCCTCCGCGATACGTTCGGCGACAGTCCTCGCCGCGAGACGCCGCGGCTGCGTGTGGCCAATCAGCCCCTTCTCGGCCAGGCCCAGCTCCAGGCACATCTTCGGGATCTGGGTGGTTTTACCCGAACCGGTGGCACCGGCGATCACGGTGACCTGGTTGGCCGCGATGGCGGCCATGATGTCATCCCGGCGTTCCGAGACGGGAAGCTGCGGGGGATAGGAAATTGTCAGTGCCATAGTTGGCACCAGTCTAATGCGTGGGCGGAATCTCCCCTGCTGCCCTTGCCAGGCGCCCCGCCGCCGTGCGGGCGCGTTCACGCATCTCTTCCGGTGCCAGGATTTCGAACTCCACACCCATGCCGGCCATGCGCACCAGAGGCTGGTCCAGCGAATCCCACCCGCTGCGCAGGACGGTGTGGCCCGGTCCGTCCGCTTCCAGCACTGCAACCTCCGCGGGAACCTGCTCGGCTACTGCCGCAAGCGGCGAAGCGATGCGGATAACGACGTCGTACCGGTAGGGACTGCGGGTGATCGCCGCCTGAACGTACGCCGCCAGGTCCTGTGCCGGGAGCGGCCGCGGCGCAAACTTCTCCCGGAGGACGGGCACCGACTGGCATCTGTCCACCCGGAACGTGCGCCAGTCCCGGCGTTCGGTACACCAGGCCACCAAGTACCAGCGCCGTCCCGTGCTGACAAGTTTGTAGGGCTCCACGATCCGGCGGCCCTCCGCGGCCTCATGGGCCTGGTAGCGGAATGCGGCGGCCCGCCGTTCGGAGATTGCGGTCGAGAACGCGGTCAGGATCTCCGGGTTCACTGCGGAAACGGTGGCCGAAGGACCTGCCATGACGCTCACGGACTGGCGCAGGGCGGAGAACTTTGGCCGCAGCCGTCCCGGGAGGACCTGTTCCAGCTTCACCAGCGCCCGGATCGATGCCTCGCCGATTCCCGAGACCGGCCCGGAAGCGACGGCCGTCAGGCCCAGCGCGACGGCGAGCGCCTCCTCGTCGTCGAGCAGCAGGGGAGGCAGCTGCGCACCGGCGCCCAGCTGATAACCCCCGGCGATTCCGGGGGAAGCAGAGATCGGATAGCCAAGGCTGCGGAGCTTGCCGATGTCCCGCCGGACGGTGCGTTCAGTGACGGACATCCGCTCGGCCAGGGCGGAGCCGGTCCATTCGCGGCGCAGCTGCAGGAGGGACAGGAGATGCAGCAGCCTGGCGGAAGTCTCGAGCATGGTCCTAAAGGTACTCCGGGATGCGGACAGAAGCTGTCCTTGATCGAAACGGGTCTGGTGTCCACCTGACTAATCGGGGAGGGGACATGGCCGCAGTAACGCTGCTGTCGCGGGATCGAAGCGACGTTACTGGGCCAGGGCAGGCGCGTCAGTACCCGCGCGGCTGGTAGGGACGGTCGAGGTAGAGGTCCCGCGGATCCCGTACGTCCCACAGCGAATTGCCGTGCCATGGGCGGCCGGAGCTGACCGGAGGGAGGTGGCCCCGCCCGTCATTGCGGATGCCGATGATGACGGCGGCGATGCTCAGCAGGAGCAGTGCGGTTACGACGGCTATGAAGAAGATTTCCATGTCTCAAGGCTGTGCCGTCCGGCCGGAAAAAATAAGTGGCAGAAAGGACCATCATCAGTAAGAAACTGCCATACTCTGGGCATGCTGAAATCGGTAGCCGTGGTAGCGCTGGATAACGTGGGTCCGTTTGAGCTGGGACTGGTGGCGGAGGTGTTCGCCCTGGACCGCTCACACCGCGGGACAGGAGTGCCCCGCTTCGATTTCAGGCTGGTCACCGATGTGCCGGGACCGGTACGCACCTCCGGCGGATACACGATCATGGTTGAGCGCGGGCTCGAAGCGGCAGCAGATGCGGACCTGGTGGTCATGGCGCCGTTTGGGCGATGGAAACCCGAACCAACCCCGGTTCCGCGCGCAGTGCAGGAAGTGCTTCAGCATGCCGTCCGGCGGGGCGCCTGGGTGCTTTCGGTCTGCACCGGAGCCTTCGCGCTCGCCGAAGCAGGCATCCTGGACGGCAGGAAGGCCACTACGCACTGGAGGAACGCCGGGCAGCTGGCCTCGGGCTATCCCCGGGTGGAAGTTGATGAAAACGTGCTCTATACGTCCAGGACGGCAACGTGATTACGAGTGCGGGCACGGCAGCAGGCATCGACGCAGCGCTCCACCTTGTCCGGGTTGAGCTCGGCGCCAGGGCGGCGTCGTCAATTGCCAGGGACATGGTGGTGCCCCCGCACCGTGACGGCGGGCAGGCGCAGTACATTGACCGTCCGCTCGCCGTCACAGGCTGCGACACGCTGGAAGACACCCTTGTCTGGATCAGCGGCAACCTGGAGCAGGAGCATTCAATCACGGCGCTCGCAGCCCGGGCACACATGTCAGAGCGCACTTTCGCACGCCGGTTCAAGGCCGAAACCGGCACAACGCCTTCGGCCTGGATCAATGCGCAGCGTGTGCTCCGCGCCCAGGAACTCCTGGAAGAATCCGAGCTGAGCATTGAAGAGGTTGCCCGGGCCTCCGGGTTCGGGCAGGCCGTCCTGCTGAGGCACCACTTCAACCGCGATGTGGGGATCAGCCCGGCCGCGTACCGCAGGGTCTTCCGCGGACGCGCGGTGCGGCACAGCCCCGGCCGGGGATACCCGCTCCACCCATACCCGCCGGCTGCTGCAGACGCCGGGTAGTGTCCATGCCGCCGGACCGGGCCCGTGCTGCCGTGGAGGGCGCCGGCACAGCGACCTGCCCTAGGACCGGGGAATGTTGCGCAGATTGCTTCGGGCCATACTGACTGCCTGGCCCGCGCCCTTGTTCAGCACCACCTTTGACATGGCTGTGGCGAATCCAAGGACCTGGTCGGTGGTGATTTTGGGCGGTATGGACAGGGCATTGGGATCGGTGATCAGCTCCACCAGGGACGGCCCCTGATGGTCGAAGGCTGCCCGGTAGGCGTCCATGATGTCCGCCGGATCACTGACCCGCACGGAATGGAAGCCGATGGCAGCGGCAATTGCTGCGTAGTTGGTATCGGGTACGTCCACCCCGTGGTCGTTCAGCCCGTCCACCAGCATTTCAAGCTTCACCATCCCCAGGGTGGAGTTGTTGAAGACAACCACGTTCAGCGGCAGATTGTTCGTCCGGGCCGTGATCAGCTCGCCGAGCAGCATGGACAGTCCACCGTCACCGCAGAGCGCCACCACCTGCCGGTCCGGCTGGGAGAGCTGGGCGCCCACAGCGTGGGGGAGCGCATTGGCCATGGTGCCGTGCAGGTAGGAACCGATGATGCGCCGCGTCCCCAGCGGATTGATGTACCGGGCAGCCCAGACGTTGCACATACCGGTGTCCGCGGTGAAGACAGCGTCCGGGGAGGCTGCCTCGTCCAGGAGCGAAGCCGCATACTCCGGGTGGATGGGGACGAGCCTTTCCGCCTTCTGGGTATAGGCGCCAACCGCTTTGTTCATCAGCCGGTCGTGCTTCCTGAGCATTTCGTCCAGGAACCTCCTGTCCTGCTTCTCCTCAACCAGGGGCAGCAGCGCCTCAAGAGTGGGAAGGACGTCGCCGTGAACCGCAATGTCCACGTCGGTGCGCCGCCCCAGGTGCTGCGCGGCCCGGTCGACCTGAACCGTCCTGGTGTCAGGAAGGAACTGGTTGTACGGGAAATCGGTGCCCAGCAATACCAGCAGGTCCGCGTCCTTGATCCCCTCCGCGGCTGCCCCGTAGCCCAGCAGCCCCGTCATGCCTACGTCGTAGGGATTGTCGTACTGGATGAAGTCTTTTCCCCGGAGGGAGTGGCCCACCGGTGCCTTCACCTTGGCAGCGAATTCAACGACGGCGTCGTGGGCGCCTTCCGTCCCGATGCCGGCGAACACCGCAACTTTCCGGGCTTCGTTTACGGCAGCAGCCAGCTCCCGGATGCTCTCGGCGGCTGGAACCATGGTGGCCGGGCGGCACAGCGCCGGTTCCGGAGTCGGCGCCGTGGCCCTCTGCCCGGCGATATCGCCGGGAATAGTGACCACTGAGACTCCGTGCAGGGCTACTGCGTGCTGGATCGCGCTGTGCATGACACGCGGAGCCTGATCGGTGGTGCTGACAAGTTCGGAATACACCGAGCACTCGGTGAAAAGCCGGTCGGGGTGGGTCTCCTGGAAAAAGCCGCTGCCAATCTGGACGCTGGGGATGTGCGAGGCGATGGCCAGTACAGGGGCGCCGCTGCGGTTCGCATCGTAGAGTCCGTTGATCAGGTGCAGGTTCCCCGGTCCGCAGGAACCGGCG
Organism: Arthrobacter sp. BL-252-APC-1A; assembly: GCF_009696625.1. NCBI lineage: Bacteria > Bacillati > Actinomycetota > Actinomycetes > Micrococcales > Micrococcaceae > Arthrobacter > Arthrobacter sp. BL-252-APC-1A. The sequence goes on from NZ_VULS01000006.1 coordinate 87,899, forward strand.
CAGACAGCCAGCTTTCCCGTGAGCTGCGCTTCCGCTGATGCTGCCAGTGCGGCCGCTTCCTCATGCCGCACATGAATCCAGTCGATCCCGCCGCGGCTGGATCCTCCGGTCCGGCGGACAGCATCAACTATGGGGTTCAGGCTGTCTCCGACGATTCCGTAAATGCGCTCCACCCCGGCGGCGCGGAGCTGGTCGATCAGTTGCGTGGCGAGCTGCTTGGCCATGGGTGCTCCCGGGTACTCGTGGCGGACTGACGAAACGTGCTTCGGCCATCCAGCAAACCAATCGGACACAAGCATGCCGGCGGCCGGAACCCTGATTCTACGTACCGGGCAGCCGGTGTCCACCCGGCCGGTGAACACGGACGGGGCCGCGTGCAAGTCAGCCCGGAAGATGAAAACCCTCCACCGCCGGGATGGAATGCGGCGCGGCTGAAGCCGTTTACGGCCAATGCAGCCTGCCTGCGGGGTAGCGTTCACCCCAGTCAAACCGGAACCGCAAGGTAGAGACAGGTTCCGGACAACGAAACGCAGCTGGCCCCACCCGGCAGCGGTCTACCCTATTTGGAGGGCTCATGGGTGCTGCCCGGCGCATTGTTTTCCCAATCCTGTGGCTGGTTGTTTTCGCCGTCATCGCCGCAGCGTTGTTCAAGCTCGCTTTCCTTGACGGCATGCGGGCCGAGGCACAGACAGACGTGCCCTCTGCCCAGATACAGACAGCTACGGTCCAGGCTGAGCTGGCCACCATCACCAACACAGTGGAGGTCCAGGGATCGGTGCTGTCCGATCCGGGGATCCCGGTCCGCAGCACCACGGACGGGACAGTGGTCTTCATCGATGCAGAGCAGGGGCAGACGGTGGAGAAAGGCCAGCGGCTTTTCCAGGTTCGAAAGCTCCTCGAGGACCAGCCGGTTATGCCTGCAGCCGATGAGGATGACGGCCCCCCGCCGCCGGCCGCGCCGCTTTACACCTACGTTGACGTTACGGCCACGGCCGGCGGAAGCCTGGGCACGTTCACGGTGCTGCTGAACCAGCAGGTCACCGTCGGAACAGAGGTTGCCTCGATCGATCCGGGGACGTTCTCGGTCCAGGGGACACTGACCCCCGACCAGCAGTTTCGGATCCTGAACCGCCCGGGTACCGCCGAGGTTGCACTGAATGGGGGACCGGCCCCCTTCGCCTGCGGTGACCTCACCATGGGCAAAACGCCGGCCGCTGCCGGGGGCGACGGCGCGGCGGGGCAGGACGGTTCAGTCCCTGGTCCGCAGACGCCGCAGGGCAGCGGATCCGTGAGCTGCGCTGTTCCCGGCGATGTCCCGGTGTTCGGCGGCCTGGGTGCCACCATTACCATCACGGCCGGCGAGGCAAGCGACGCAGTCACCGTGCCCACCACCGCTGTCCAGGGGCTCGTGCAGAACGGCGTGGTGTGGGTTGTCACCGCTTCGGGGGATACCGAGGAACGCCCGGTCACCCTCGGCCTGACCGATGGACAGGCTGTTGAGATCACGCAGGGCCTCAGCGAGGGCGAGGAAGTCCTCCTGTTCGTCCCGGGGGCCGAAGCTCCGCAGGATGAACAGGGCATGATGTACGGTCCCGGGGTGATGGGCGGATGACCGGACTTGCATCAGAGGTCTCGGTCCAGCCTGGTGCGGGGGCAGAGCCGGAGTACGTGCGCCGTTCACTCATTAGCCTGGAGCAGGTGACCCGCAGCGTTATGCTCCCGGACGGCAAGAACCTCACCATCCTGGACGGCGTTGACCTGCAGATCCACGGGGGAGACCACGTCTCGGTGGTAGGCCGCTCCGGGTCCGGCAAGTCCACCCTGCTGAACATCCTGGGGATGCTGGACCTTCCTACATCGGGGCAGATGGAGTTCGACGGGATTCCCGTGGAGTCCATGAACCCGAACGCACGTGCCGTCAGGCGGGGCAGCGCCGTCGGGTTTATCTTCCAGCAGTTCAACCTCCTGCCCGAACGCACGGCCGTGGAGAACGTTATGACCCCGCTGCTCTACGCCCGTGGGCGGTCCTTTTGGCAGCGGGAGAGAATCGCCGCGCAGATGCTGGACCGCGTTGGCCTCGGCAGCCGGCTTCACGAGAAGCCGCAGAAACTGTCCGGCGGAGAGCAGCAGAGGGTCGCAATTGCCCGGGCGCTGGTCCGCGGACCGCAGCTGATTTTGGCCGATGAACCTACGGGTGCGCTGGACATCGGAACGGGCCAGGCGGTCATGGCACTCCTGCAGGAGGTGGTGGCTGAATCCGGAGCAGCACTGGTGACGATCACCCATGACCCCAATGTCGCGGCGCTCGCGGACAGGCATTTCCTCCTGGACGCCGGACGCCTGAGTGCCGGGGAGGAGGCGGCATGAGCCTGTCCGGAATGGCCGCTGCCCTGGTGGAGGCATGGACCGAACTGAGGATCCACCGGGCCCGGATCCTGCTGGCCCTGGTTGGGGTTGCCCTGTCAGTAGCGGCGCTGACCGCCGTCGTCGCGCTGGCAGATATGGCACGTGCTGCGATGGCGCAGGGATCCGAAGCCCAAAGCGGGCGCCCGGCAACCGTGAGCGTCTCGGCCTACCCCAATGACGGCTCCCCCGCAGATACCGCCGCGCTGCGCGAGGCCTACGACGCCACGGTGGAGCGCTATTCCGTCAAGCACGCCTCACTGTTTTTTCCCACGGTTATCCCGTTCCAGTTCCCTGACGGGGTAGTCCAAATCCAGACCTCGGTTGTGGACGTGGACTACGGCACCATGAGGCGGGTGAAGCTCGATTCAGGAACCTGGTTTACCGAAGCTGATGCCGAGCGGTTTGCCCCCGCCGTAATCGTCAACGAAGCATTCCACGCGCGCCTGGGCTACCCGGATCTGGACGCCGATCCGGTCGTGGAAATCCGGAACGGCAGCCACCCAGTGGACGCCGTTGTCACCGGCGTCCGGCCGAACCTGTATCCGGAGGAGTCTGCGTCCGCATACCTCCTTACCGGCGCTTACGACAGGCTGGGAACCGCGGACAACGGATCCGTACCGATGCTGGAACTGTGGGTGCCCGAAGACACGGCAGAGGCTCTGCAGCACGCCATTACGGCCGATCTCGCGGCACAGTTTCCCGGCATGCAGCCAAATGTCTACCGCAGCGACTATGCAGCGTGGGGTGACCCCTATGCGGTGATGACACTGGTGGTGGGAGGGATCGCGGGCATGGTGATGCTTCTTGGCGCCGTAGGCCTGCTCAATATCTCCATGGTCACGGTGAAGCACCGGGTCCGGGAAATCGGCATCCGCCGCAGCTTCGGCGCTACGTCGGGCCGGATCTTCTTTGGGGTAATGCTCGAATCCGTGGTGGCGACGTTCGCGGCCGGAGTCCTGGGGGTGATGGCGGCCGTCGCCGTCGTCAAGCTCCCGGTAGTACAGCAGCAGGTCGCCTTTGGTGTCACCGAGCTGCCCCCGTTCCCGGTGGAGGCTGCCTTGCTGGGGCTGGGAGCGGCCACTGCCGTCGGGGCCCTCGCAGGACTCATACCTGCCCTGGTAGCGGTGCGGGTAAAGGTCATCGACGCCATCCGCTACTGACAGGGACAAGGCAGCAAAAAACCCCGCTGCCATGAATGGCAGCGGGGTTTTCCCTGCAATTTCGTGCCCTCGATAGGATTCGAACCTACGGCCTGTTGCTCCGGAGGCAACCGCTCTATCCCCTGAGCTACGAGGGCGGGACACCGGGTAACCGGTGTGTCCTGCAGGGACTAAAGAAGCTTAGCAGGTTCTTGCCGGTGCCCGGAAACCATTTCCCCGCCCCCACCCGCCGAGAGGGCAGTTACGGCTCGTTTCAGCCTGCAAAAGAGCCGTAACTGGCCTCTCGATGGATCAGGAGGAGGTTAGTACCCCAGGAACGGATCGGTGTGGACCCGGCGCACTCCGGCTCCCTTGAGCGCGCTGCGGGCGGCAGCGACGGCCGACGGCGAACCGGCCACGAACGCCGTGCGCTCCGCGGCGTCGGGAACCGCCTTGGCCAGGGCAGCGGCATCCGGCAAACCTGCCCCGAGCCAGGTCCATCCTGGCCGCAAAGGATCTTCAGGCGTGCAGGCAACTACCCTGACCCCAAGCGCTGCCAGCTCGTCCGCGTAGGCCAGCTCCGCAGTGGAGGAAGCGGAGTAGACCAGCACAATGTCCCGGCCGGCAGCGTCGGGGGAGCGCAGCTGGCTCAGGAACGGCGTAATGCCGATTCCCGACGCCATCATCAGGATTTTGCGTCCGGAATCGCGCGGAAGCTGAAAGTCGCCGCCCACGGACGTTGCCGAGATTCGGGCACCGGGCTTCAGCGCCAGCAGCTTCGTCTTGAAGGAACTGCCCGGAGATGAAACCCGCAGCGCTACCGAAACGGTCTGCGGGTCCTCAGGTGCGGAGGTGAGGCTGAAAATTCTGCGCAGGCCGCGGCTGTCGGGGCTGGGATGCGGCAGGCTCAGCTCCAGGTACTGCCCCGCCCGGTAGCGCAGCGGCCGCTCCGGTTCAAAGACCAGCTCCCGTGCTGTGGGGGTCAGCTCCCGGGAGCCGCGCAGCCGCAGCGAGATGCCGCCCCGCTGTCCGGCAGCGAAAGCAAGCAGGTTGCCGATCAGCAGGGCAAGTTCGGGAGACATAAACACCGGTCCGAGGGAGAACGGAACGGAGAACAGGATGCCAACGACCCCGGCTTCCGCCAGCCGCTGCCAGCGCAGCGGCGGCAGGGTCAGCGGTTCGGAGAGCATAAAGCCGGCGAAGAACAGCACAGGATAGGACCCCAGCGCCGTGGCCAGGCCCTCCAGCACTGACTCTCCGGCAGAGGCAAAGCGAATCACCACGACTGCCGTTGCCACGAGCACGAACATTCCGGCCATCGGCAGCAGGCGGCTGCGGTAAAGCACCAGCAGTGCTGCCGGGATCACCACTACGAGCATCAGCGGCGCGGCCACCCACCAGACAGGAGCGTTAAGCCCCGTGACGCCCATGACGAAAGCGCCAACGGCAGCCGGGTTGAAGATGTGGCGCCGCCGCCAGACCAGCACGTACTTCGAGGCCGTTGCAGCCAGTCCAGCCAGCGCGATCCAGCCAAGCTGGACGCCGTCGGTGGTTGGCCAGAAGAGGAAGAACAGCAGCAGTCCGGTAATCAGGGCAGAGTCCGTCTGCGGGAAGGTCCGGAACAGCAGCCCCATCACCCGGCTGGCCATCAGCGTGGAGACCACCGCGGTTGCCAGCGTCGCCGCAAGCTCGGCCGGAGTGTAGAAAAGCGCGCCCGCCAGGGAGAGCACAAAGGACCACGCGGCCATGGCCAGCAGCAGTACCACGAGCATGCGGTACATGCTCATCCTCCCCAGCAGGCGCTGCAGCCGTGCGGAGGGAGTGCTCAGGGAAACGGTCATGAAAAAAGGACTCCAGCCATTGCGGGTGAAAACTCTGCCCTGCCGTCGGAGAACATTCGCACGTAGTCGAATTCGAACTCGGCAGCGAGAGAGGAAGGGTCAGTGAGGAACAGTGCTGTGGCCAGGCCGTCTGCAGTCATGGCGTTCCGCGCCAGGACCCAGGTGGCAGCTACGGCCCTGACAGGTAAGCCCGTGGAGGCATCCAGGACATGGTGCAGGCCATTGCCCCATGCCCGCCGGTTGGTGGCGGAGGCGCACAGGGCGCGGTCCTGTAGGTGCACGACGCCGATGGCCTGGTTTGGGTCGAAGGGATGCTCCAGCCCAACCCGCAGTCCGGGTCCACAGTGGCGCATGTCGGAACCGGCATCCACCACAACCGAAGCATATCCGCGTCCGGTAACCAGTTCCCAGACGAGGTCTACCAGCTGGCCCTTCCCGGCAGCCCCGACGTCGAGCGTCCCGGGGCGGTCCAGGCTCAGGCGGACATCGTCCCGGGCCCCGGACTCCCAGCGCACGGTCTCCGGCCAGGGCGGGGCGCCGGCAGCCGGACCCTGCGGGGTCAGCCGGTAGCCCGGGCCGTAGCCCAACAGCTCAAGCGAACCGCCAACCAGCGGGTTCATCCGCCCGCCGGTCAGCCGGTCCAGGGAATCAAAGAGCGAGAACAGTTCAGCCGTGTAGCGGGGCAGGGATACCGTGCCTCCGCCGTGTGAGAGCCCGGACAGGATCGAGTCGCTGCGGAAACGGGAGAGCGCCGCGTCGTACTCGGAGACAAGCCCTGTCACGGCCGCACGGGTCTCGGCGTCGAGCGGGGCCTCGGCACTGATTTCCCACTGCGTGCCAATCGCTTCGAAGGACCAGGACTCCATGATCAGGCCTCTAGCGGGCCGCTTCGCTCTTGATTTCGTCCAGTGCCTTGTTGAAGCCCGAGCTGGTCAGCGAGGAAGAAGCGATTTTGTCCACCTTCACCTCATCAAGGGGTTTTCCAACGACCTCCTGCTGGACTCCACCAGTGAACTCGGCCTGGTAGCGCTTGGACGTCGGGTGGTTGCCGGACGTGGAAACTTCCACGTCCGTGACTACGCCGTCGCTCAGGGTCAGGGATACCGTGACCTCTTCCTTGGTGTTTGACGGCGGAATGTAGCTGCCCGTGGCGGTGTATTCACCGTTCTGGTACTCGCCGCCAGTTACCGGCGCACCACTGGACGGCGCACCGCTGGACGCTGTACCGCTGGACGCTGCGGGCGTGGAAGCACCCGTTGCCTCGTCGGAAGCGGCGTCCTGGGCCGTTCCGGTGGAGCCGCAGCCGGCGGTTCCCAGCAGTGCCAGACCTGCGGCAGCAGTTAGCAGCGGTTTCTTGGAATTCACGGATGCTCCTTCAATTGCAGGCGGGTCTTCCCCTCTTATTACAACCCATCAACGCCGCCGCGTGCCTTTCGGTGCCAGGCTGTGCTGCAGGACACATTTGCCCCCGGGCTGGAGATTCAGGTGACGCAAACCGGAGGAATAAGGCCGGTGTGTGCAGCCCCGCTATGCTTAACCGGTGACTCCTGAAGAACTTTCCTCTGCCGTAACTGCCTGCCTCAAAGACGCCATCGATGCGGGTGATTTCAGCATCGAGCTCCCCTCCGAGGTCCGAGTGGAGCGCCCGCGGAACCGGGACCACGGTGACTGGGCCACCAACATTGCGCTCCAGCTCTCCAAGCAGGCCGGTATGAACCCCCGCCAGTTCGCGGAAATCCTGTCCTCGCGGCTGGAAAAGATCGACGGCGTTGCCAAGGTTGACATTGCCGGACCCGGCTTCCTGAACATCACGCTCGACGCCGGTGCCGCGGGCGAGCTGGCGAAGGCAATCGTTGAAGCCGGCCCCTCCTACGGCCGCTCCGATGCGCTTTCCGGCACACGGATCAACCTGGAATTCGTTTCCGCCAACCCCACCGGTCCGATCCACCTGGGCGGAACCCGCTGGGCCGCCGTCGGCGACGCGCTGGCCCGGGTCTTCGAATCCCAGGGAGCTGAAGTCACCCGGGAGTACTACTTCAATGACCACGGTGCGCAGATCGACCGCTTTGCCCGCTCCCTGCTGGCCTCGGCCAAGGGTGAGCCGGCGCCGGAGGACGGTTACGCCGGTGCCTACATCGAGGACATCGCCGCCCGCGTGCTCGCGGTTGAATCCAACATCCTGGAACTGCCGGAAGCGGAGGCACAGGAGCGCTTCCGCGCCATCGGTGTGGACCTGATGTTCGGGGACATCAAGGAATCCCTGCACAACTTCGGCGTTGACTTCGACGTCTATTTCCACGAGGACTCCCTGCACGAAAACGGGCAGGTCGACAAGCTGCTGGAGCAGCTCAAGGGATCGAAGAACCTGTACGAGAAGGACGGCGCCTGGTGGTTGAACTCCACCGAGTTCGGCGACGACAAGGACCGCGTAGTCATCAAGTCCGACGGCAACGCCGCCTACATTGCCGGCGACATCGCCTACATCCAGAACAAGCGCGAGCGCGGCTTCGACCTGAATCTCTACATGCTGGGTGCGGACCACCACGGCTACGTGGCACGCCTGAAGGCGGCTGCTGCTGCCCTGGGCCACGACCCGGAGTGCGTCGAGGTGCTGATCGGCCAGATGGTGAACCTGGTGAAGGACGGCAAGCCGGTCCGGATGTCCAAGCGCGCCGGAACCGTGGTCACGCTCGAAGACCTGGTTGACGCCGTGGGCGTTGACGCAGCCCGTTACACGCTGGCCCGGTTCTCCACGGATTCAAACATCGACATTGACCTGGACCTGCTGACCAAGCGCAGCAACGAAAACCCGGTGTTCTACGTCCAGTACGCCCACGCCCGGACCTACGCACTGGCCCGCAACGCCGAGGCCGCCGGCGTGGACAACTCCGCCTTTGACGCAGCGCTGCTGTCCCACCCGACCGAAGGCGCACTGCTGGCTGCCCTTGGCCAGTACCCCGGTGTGGTGGCCCAGGCCAGCACGTTCCGGGAACCGCACCGCGTGGCACGCCATCTGGAAGTCATTGCCGGCACCTACCACCGCTGGTACGACGCCTGCCGCATTGCCCCGCAGAACGGGGAAGAGGTCACGGACGTGAACCGTACCCGCCTGTGGCTGAACACGGCGGCCCGCCAGGTGCTGGCCAACGGCCTGGACCTGCTGGGCGTCTCCGCTCCGGAACGGATGTAAGGAAAGCATGAGCGTTTCCCCGCTGGCACCTGCTTGGCTCAGCCTGCCCGAAGACCCCAACGCCCTGCGTCCCGACATGTGGGCGCAGGACGTGCGGCGCGGAGAGCACGGCGAACTTGAGATCTCCGGGATCCCGGTCTCCGCCCTCGCGGCAGAGTTCGGCACCCCGGTGTTTGTGGTCTCGGAGGCTGATTTCCGGGCCCGTGCCCGGGACTTCAAGGATTCCTTCGACGCCGCTTTCGCCGAAGTCTGCGGGGGAGTGGACGTGTACTACGCGGGGAAGGCTTTCCTCTGCACCGAGATCGCACGCTGGGTCGGCGATGAAGGACTGCGGCTGGACACATGCTCCGGCGGCGAACTGGCTGTTGCCGCACGTGCCGGCATCCCCGGTGCCAACCTGGGCCTGCACGGCAACAACAAGTCCGATGCCGAGCTGAACCGTGCGCTGGACATGGAACTGGGCCGGATAGTTGTGGACTCCCTCCCGGAACTGCACCGGCTGGGTGCCATTGCGCAGGACCGCGGCGTGCGCGCCAACGTAATGCTGCGGCTGACTCCCGGAGTGCATGCCCACACCCACGAGTTCATTGCCACCGCGCACGAGGACCAGAAGTTCGGCCTGTCCATGGCAGCCGATCCGGAAACCGGGACGTCTCCGGCAGCCGAAGCTGTCGCCGCAGCGCTGGAAAACCCCGGGATCAATCTGCTGGGCCTGCACAGCCACATTGGCTCGCAGATCTTCGACCCCGCCGGGTTCGAAGAAGCTGCCCGCCGCCTGCTGGCCTTCCTTGCCGAGGTCAGGGCAGTCCACGGCGTTGAACTGCCGGAACTGGACCTTGGCGGAGGCTACGGCATTGCCTACACCGAGGCGGACACCCCGCGTCCGGCTGCGGAGATTGCACAGGCCATGGCCGCCGTCGTCTCCTCCACCTGCGCTGAGCTGGGCCTCGCTGCCCCGCGCATCTCGATTGAGCCCGGACGCGCGATCGTTGGGTCCACTACGTTCACGCTCTACCGCGCCGGCACCGTCAAGACTGTCCGCGTTGACACGCCCGCCGGAGAAACGGCGGCGCGCCGCTATGTATCCGTGGACGGCGGGATGAGCGACAACGCCCGCCCGGTGCTTTACGACGCCGACTACTCCGCCGTGCTGGCCTCGCGCGCCTCGGAACATGACGCAGTTATGTCGCGCGTGGTTGGCAAACACTGCGAGAGCGGGGACATAGTGGTGAGGGATGTATATCTGCCCTCGGACGTGGACCACGGCGATCTCGTGGCTGTTCCCGGCACCGGCGCCTACTGCTGGGCGCTGTCGAGCAACTACAACTACATTGCCCGCCCGCCTGTTGTGGCTGTTAGGGACGGGGCCGCGCGGTTGATTATCCGCGGCGAAACCGAAGAAGACCTGCTGTCGCGGGACGTTTCATGACCGGTATAGGAGAAGGCACAGCAATGAAGACCCTCAAAGTGGCACTGTTGGGATGCGGGAACGTGGGATCCCAGGTGGCCCGGATCCTCATTGACGACGCCGCTGACCTCACCGCCCGCACGGGAGCGAAGCTGGAACTGGCCGGAATTGCCGTCCGCAACCCCGACGCCCCCCGGGATGCCGAGCTGCCCCGCGAACTTTTCACCACGGACGCCGAGGCACTGGTTGAATCTGCGGACATCGTGATTGAGCTGATGGGCGGCCTTGAGCCGGCCCGCACGCTGATCCTGCACGCAATCGGCCACGGCGCCTCCGTGGTCACCGGCAACAAGGCACTGCTTGCCGCCGACGGCGCTGCCCTGTATGAGAAGGCCGACGCCGCCGGTGTCCGGCTGGCCTACGAAGCCGCGGTTGCCGGGGCTATCCCCATCCTCGGACCGATCCGGGACAGCCTGTCCGGTGACCGGATCACCCGTGTGCTCGGCATCGTCAACGGCACCACCAACTACATCCTTGACCAGATGGACTCCACCGGCGCGCAGTTCGCCGATGCGCTGGCCGAAGCCCAGCGCCTGGGCTACGCGGAAGCGGACCCGACCGCCGACGTCGAAGGCCACGACGCCGCTGCCAAGGGCGCGATCCTCGCATCCCTGGCCTTCCACACCACCTTCGACCTGGCCAACGTCTCCTGCGAAGGCATCTCCTCGATCACCGCGGAGGACATTGCGGCGGCAAAGGACGCCGGCTTTGTCATCAAGCTGCTCGCGATCGCCGAAAAGCTGGAGGCCGACGGCGCCGAGGGCGTCAGCGTCCGGGTCCACCCCACGCTCCTGCCGCGCACCCACCCCCTGGCAGCCGTCCACGGAGCGTTCAATGCCGTGTTCGTCGAGGCCGAAAACGCCGGCGAACTGATGTTCTACGGCCAGGGCGCCGGCGGCACACCGACCGCCTCCGCTGTTATGGGCGACGTCGTCACTGTTGCCCGCCGCCTGGTGCTGGGCGGCCATATGGGCGTCGAGGCGGCTTCCGGGCATGTCCCGGCCCTGCCGATGGACAAGGTCACCACCAGCTACAGCATTGGCCTTGACGTGGCCGACGCTCCCGGTGTCCTGTCCGCAGTGGCCCGGGTCTTCGCCGAGAACGGCGTCTCCATCGAGACCATGCGCCAAAAGAGCCACACCGACGCAGCCGGCGCCTCCGCCGAACTGCGCTTCGTGACCCACCGTGCACCCGAGGCTGCGCTGGCGGCCACCGTCGAGGCCATCAAGGGCCTGGACGTCATCAATTCCGTTACATCCGTCCTGCGGGTAGAAGGAGTCTAGAACCTTGGCTCATCAATGGCGCGGCGTCATCCGCGAATACGCCGACCGTCTCCCGGTCACCGAGAAGACCGAAGTCATCACGCTCGGTGAAGGCGGCACCCCGCTGGTCCATGCGAAGGCCCTCTCCGAACTGACCGGCAATGAGGTCTACCTCAAGGTCGAAGGCATGAACCCCACCGGGTCCTTCAAGGACCGCGGCATGACCATGGCAATCACCGCTGCCGTGGAAGCCGGGGCGAAGGCAGTTGTCTGTGCCTCCACCGGCAACACCAGTGCCTCCGCTGCTGCCTACGCGACACAGGCCGGACTCACCTGCGCGGTGCTGGTCCCGGACGGCAAGATCTCGATGGGCAAGCTGAGCCAGGCGATCGCGCACGGTGCGCAGCTGCTGCAGGTCAACGGCAACTTCGACAACTGCCTTGAGGTTGCCCGGAAGCTGGCCGAGGCCTACCCGGTCTTCCTGGTCAACTCGGTGAACCCGGCCCGCATCGAAGGCCAGAAGACCGCCTCCTTCGAGGTCGTCGACTTCCTGGGCGACGCACCGGACTACCACCTGCTGCCGGTCGGCAACGCCGGAAACATCACCGCATACTGGCGCGGCTACCAGGAATACGCCCAGCCCTGGACCAACAACGCCGGTACCGAGCTGGCACCGGTCGCCACCAAGACTCCGGTTATGTGGGGCTTCCAGGCCGAGGGCGCATCCCCGCTGGTCAAGGGCCACCCCGTGACAGATCCTGACACCATTGCCACGGCCATCCGGATTGGCAACCCCGCGTCCTGGGACCAGGCAATCGCTGCCCGCGACGAATCCGGCGGCCTCATCGAAGCAGTCACGGATACCGAAATCCTTGAAGCCCACCGCTGGCTTTCCTCCCGCGAGGGTGTCTTCGTGGAACCTGCCTCCGCGGCCGGTGTGGCGGGACTGCTCAAGAAGCACGCAGCCGGAGAGGCTCCCACGGGCAAGAAGATCGTCATCACCGTTACCGGCCACGGCCTGAAGGACCCGCAGTGGGCCCTGCGTACCGCCGACGGATCCGACGTTGAGCCCACCAAGGTGGACTTCGACGTCGTCAGCGTGGCCGCTGCACTGGGCCTTGAAGAGGCCGCCCCGGCCTCGGCCGGCTAGGGCAGGCCGTGAAGGTGGAAGTCCAGGCTGCGGACGCAGCGTCCGGTGACCGGATTGCAGCGGGCCAGGACCTTTCGGTCCGGGTCCCTGCGACCAGCGCCAACCTGGGTCCGGGATTCGATTCGCTGGGCATGGCCGTCTCGCTGTACGACACCGTGCGGGTCCGCACCACAGATTCGGACACGGTCCGGGTGCGGGTCCGTGGTGAAGGCCAGGACGTGCTTCCAACGGACGAAACGCATTTGGTGGCACGGACCATCGCGGACACCATCCGCCGGGCCGGGTTCGTCGCAGGCGGGTTTGAGCTTGAGTGCGAGAACGTGATTCCGCATGGCAGGGGCCTCGGCTCCTCCGCCTCGGCCATTGTGTCCGGAGTCCTGGCGGGAAACGCGCTCCTGCCCGCTTCCGCCCGCCTGGATGCCGCCGGCCTGCTGCACGCCTGCTCGGCGCTGGAAGGCCACCCGGACAACGTGGCACCGGCTCTGTCCGGTGCGCTGGCGGTGTCCTGGGAGGAAGCCGGCGTATTCCGCTCCATCCGGGCCGGTGTACATCCGGACATTGTGCCCGTTGTCGCCATTCCAGCCACTGAACTTTCCACCGAAAGCGCCCGCGGGCTGCTGCCGGCGGCCGTGCCGCACCGCGATGCCGCCGCGAACTCCGGACGTGCGGCGCTGCTGATGCACGCCATGACCACGGATCCGTCGCTGCTCCGCGAAGCAACCGAGGACTTCCTGCACCAGGGCTACCGGGCCCCCGCCATGGCCCCGAGCGCTGACCTCATCCGTGCCCTGCGCAGTGAAGGATACGCGGCTGTCGTCTCCGGCGCCGGGCCAACGGTTATGACGCTCGCCCCGGACGCGGACCAGGCACGCGCCGCAGAGGAATTCATCTCCGCCTACCTGGACGCACACAGCGGCCAAAACTGGCGTGTGCTGGGGCTTGGCGTCGACCAGGATGGTGCTAGAGTGGTACTGCACCATCGGTAAATACCCGTAACTCGGTATGTCACCGTATTTGTGCTTCCACCGGCAGGTCGTCCCGTTCTGTGGACCACCGTGGCTTGTTCCTAAGACCGGATTGTTGACTGTGTTGGCTGTGCTCTGCAGCTTCCAGCCCAGATGTGCTGGCGGCAAATGCAGCCTTCATAACGATTCGGACGGCTGGGCAAAGTCGACCCGCGGAAACGCAAGCATCGGTGTAGCCTTCCGGAGACTGCCAAGAAACGGTCAGTCGATGATTATCTGATCCAGGTGTTTTCAGGCAGCGAAGCTGCCGTAACTACCGTGGACTCTCCAATCAAGGCACCAGCAGATTCACCGTTGCCGGGAATCCCCGCAGCAGGTGAACCCTGGACCGCATGTCAGATCATCGGTCCAAGGGCCATTCAACGCGGCCGGCATCCAAGCCGGACCGCCCGACGAGGGGGAAGGATCCTTCGTGACAGATACCACCGACCTGACTGCAGGTGTGGACTCATCAGCATCCGCCGGTTCCAACGGCGAAACAAATTCAAAGAGCTCCGGTCTTGCCGGCCTGAAGCTTGCACAGCTGCAGGCACTGGCCGGCCAGCTGGGCATCACCGGCGGATCCCGCATGCGCAAGGGCGATCTGGTTACGGCCATTTCAAACCACCAGCGCGGGGGAGCAGTGGCAGACCGTGCCGCAGCTGACCGTCCGGTACGCGGCTCCAAGGCTGAGGCCGCGAAGGCTGACAAGGCCGGAGCCGACCGTCCGGTAAAGGAAGCTGCCGCACCGGCAGCTGCCGCTGCACCGGCCGCTGAGGCTCCCGCTGCCGCTGAGGGCGAGAAGGCCGCCGAGCGTCCGTCCCGCACCCGCAACCGCAACCGCCGTGCAGCGAGCGACGGCGTCGTCACTCCCGCCGCCGGCGAGGCACCGGAGGCGGCACAGGCAGAGGCCCCCGCAGCCGCACCGGCTCAGGAAGGCACCCGCGAAGAGGGTCAGCGCGAGCGCGGCCGCAACCGCCGCAACCGCCGCAGTGACAGTGAAACTTCCAGTGAAGAGAACGCCGCAGAGACTGCAGGCGCGGACGCTTCACAGGAAAAGGGCGACTCTTCCCGTGAGTCCCGTGAGGACGACCGCGGCGAACGCCAGGGCCGCAACCGGAACCGCAATGACCGGGACAACAACCGGAACGACCGCGAGAACAACCGGAACGACCGGGACAACAACCGGAATGACCGCGAGAACAACCGGAACGACCGCGAGAACAACCGGAACGACCGGGACAACAACCGGAATGACCGCGAGAACAACCGGGACAACAACCGCAGCGACCGCGACAACCGCGATTCCGACGGTGACGACAACAGCCGCAGCGGACGCAACCGCCGGAACCGGAACCGGAACGACCGCAATGACCGCGGCGACCGCAACGATCGCTTCCGCGACCGCAATGAGCGCCGCCGCAACCGCGACCGCAGCCCCGAGGTTGACGACGTCGAGGTCACTGAAGACGACGTGCTGCTGCCCGTCGCCGGCATCCTGGACGTCCTGGAGAACTACGCGTTCGTCCGCACCTCCGGTTACCTTCCAGGCCCGAACGATGTCTACGTTTCCCTGGCACAGGTAAAGAAGTACAACCTGCGCAAGGGCGACGCCGTGGTTGGCGCCATCCGTGCACCCCGTGAGGGAGAGAACCAGGGCAACACTGCGCGCCAGAAGTTCAACGCCCTGGTCCGCCTGACCTCCGTCAACGGCAAGCCGGCCGAGGACAACAAGGACCGCGTCGAGTTCAACAAGCTGGTTCCGCTGTACCCCTCCGAGCGCCTGCGCCTGGAGACCTCGCCCAAGGTGATCGGCCCCCGCGTCATCGACCTGGTTGCCCCGATCGGCAAGGGCCAGCGCGGCCTGATCGTCTCCCCGCCCAAGGCGGGTAAGACGCTGATCCTGCAGGCGATCGCCAACGCGATCTCCATCAACAACCCCGAAGTACACCTGATGATGGTCCTCGTGGACGAACGTCCCGAAGAAGTCACCGACATGCAGCGCACCGTCAAGGGCGAGGTCATTGCCTCCACCTTCGACCGTCCCGCCGATGACCACACCACGGTTGCCGAACTCGCCATTGAGCGGGCCAAGCGCCTCGTGGAAATGGGCAACGACGTCGTGGTCCTCCTGGACTCCATGACCCGTCTGGGCCGTGCCTACAACCTGGCCGCTCCGGCGTCGGGCCGTATCCTCTCCGGCGGTGTCGATTCTTCGGCCCTGTACCCGCCGAAGCGTTTCTTCGGTGCAGCCCGAAACATCGAAAACGGCGGCTCGCTGACCATCCTCGCAACTGCTCTCGTTGAGACCGGTTCCAAGATGGACGAGGTCATCTTCGAGGAGTTCAAGGGCACCGGCAACATGGAACTGCGCCTTTCCCGCAACCTCGCGGACAAGCGCATCTTCCCCGCCGTGGACGTCAACGCCTCGGGCACCCGCCGCGAAGAGAACCTGCTCTCCGCTGAAGAGGTCAAGATCATGTGGCGCCTGCGCCGCGTCCTTTCCGGTCTTGATACCCAGCAGGCACTGGAGCTCCTCACCGGCAAGATCAAGGAAACGCAGTCCAACGTTGAGTTCCTGATGCAGGTGCAGAAGACCACCCTGGGCACCAAGAACGATTAGCTGCCTGACCTAGCCGCTCATGCCCGGCCCTCTTCGGAGGACCCGGGCCTGGGCGGCTTGGCAGTTAACCGGCAGCCCGATTATTCACGGGTGCCGATCCGGGTGAGAATGGTTCTAAGACAGCAGCGGGATGCGCAGTAACCGGCGTACCCCAACGCGCGAAGAAGGAATGGAAAACAATGTTTGAGTCCATACAGGGACTGCTGGATGAGCACGCTGAACTCCAGATGCGGCTCTCCGATCCCGCCGTGCACGCTGACCAGGGACTGGCGCGGCGCCTGGGCCGGCGCTACGCCGAGCTGAGCCGGATCGTTGATGCCTACAACACCTGGCACGGACTGGAAGACGACCTCGCCGCCGCCCAGGAAATGGCCGACGAGGATCCCGAGTTCGCAGCTGAGGTTCCTGTGCTCAAGGACCAGCTTGCAGATGCGCAGGAAAAGCTGCGCCGGCTGCTGATTCCGCGCGACCCGAACGACGGACGCGACGTCATCATTGAGGTCAAGGGCGGTGAAGGCGGCGACGAAGCAGCCCTGTTCGCCGGTGACCTTCTGCGCATGTACACGCGCTACGCCGAGCACCGCGGCTGGCGCACCGAGATCATCTCGGCCACGGAATCGGACCTCGGCGGGTACAAGGACGTGTCCATGGCCATCAAGGGTTCATCCAACGACCCGGCTGAAGGCGTTTACGCCCGCCTGAAGTACGAGGGCGGCGTGCACCGCGTCCAGCGTGTTCCCGTCACCGAATCGCAGGGCCGGATCCATACCTCCGCTGCCGGTGTGCTGGTACTTCCCGAAGTGGATGAGCCTGAAGAAGTCGAGATCAGCCAGAACGACCTCAAGATCGACGTCTACCGGTCTTCCGGCCCCGGCGGCCAGTCCGTGAACACCACCGACTCCGCCGTGCGCATCACCCACCTGCCCACGGGCATTGTCGTGGCCATGCAGAACGAGAAGTCCCAGCTGCAGAACCGCGAAGCTGCCATGCGTGTGCTCCGTTCCCGCATTCTGGCGCACGAGCAGGAAAAGATCGACGCCGCGAACTCGGACATCCGCAAGTCGCAGATCCGCACCATGGACCGCTCCGAGCGCATCCGCACCTACAACTACCCGGAAAACCGGATTGTGGACCACCGCACCGGGTACAAGGCCTACAACCTGGACACCGTGATGAACGGTGACCTGGAAGCCGTTGTCCAGGCTGCCATCGAAATGGATGAGCAGGCCCGCCTGGACGCAATCGGCGACGAAGCCTAGGGAAGGAAATGCCCGCGCTGTCCCTGGATCAGGCGCTGCGGCACGCTGCGGCGGAACTCTCCGCTGCGGGCGTGCCCAGCCCGCGCGTCGACGCCGAAATACTCGCAGCGCACCTGCTGGGGGAGAGCGTAGGCCGGGTAAGGGCATTGGCCTTTACTGACGCAGCAGCGCCCGAAGGCTATGACGAACTGGTGGCCGAGCGGGCGCGCCGCATTCCGCTGCAGCACCTGACCGGCAAGGCGTATTTCCGCAGGCTCGAGCTTGCGGTTGGACCAGGCGTGTTCGTACCCCGGCCGGAAACGGAAACTGTGGCCCAGCTGGCCATCGACCGGGCGCTGCTCGTACCGGGCGGCGCCAAGGCAGCGGACCTCGGAACGGGATCCGGCGCTATCGCCGGATCGATCGCCGCCGAGGCTCCCGGCTCCGAGGTCTACGCTGTTGAACTGAGTCCCCTGGCGCTTGCCTGGGCACGGAAGAACCTGGAGCCGCTGGGCGTCCAGGTGCTGGAAGGTGACCTCCGGACTGCGCTGGAAGGACACAACGGAACGTTCGACGTCGTTGCCTCCAACCCGCCCTACATCCCCGCAGACGCCGTGCCCAACGAGCCCGAAGCTGCGGAACACGATCCCGCAATGGCACTTTACGGCGGCGGAGCGGACGGAATGGAGCTTCCCGACGCCGCTGCCCGCACCGCGGCGCGGCTGCTCCGTCCCGGCGGCTATTTCGTCATGGAACACGCCGAGGTGCAGGCGGATACCATCGCCGAACGGCTGGCTTCCAACCCGGCCTGGCAGGAGGTCACTTCCCACCAGGACCTCAATGACCGGCCCCGGGCTACCTCCGCGGTTAGGTCAACAGCAGTTACTACATCCCGTGACGTGAAAGAATAATCCCCGTGACCACCAGCTTTGACTGCTCAGATACTGATTCCCGCAGCGCCGGACTTGCCGCCGCGCAGCAGGCGATCGCCAACAGGCAGTGCATCGTGCTGCCGACCGATACCGTCTATGGAATCGGGGCCGATGCCTTCTCTGCCCAGGCCGTCGCAACGCTGCTCGCCGCCAAGGGCAGGGGGCGCTCCATGCCGCCGCCCGTGCTGGTGCCGCGCCTGCAGACCATGGACGGACTGGCCGTGGACGTGGCTCCCGAGGCACGTGCCCTGGCAGAAGCTTTCTGGCCGGGCGGCCTGACCCTGATCTTCCATGCCCAGCCGTCCCTGACCTGGGACCTGGGCGATACCAAGGGCACCGTTGCCCTGCGCATGCCCGATGACGAGATTGCCCTGGATCTGCTGGCACTCACCGGGCCAATGGCAGTTTCCTCGGCCAACCGCACCGGACAGCCGGCTGCCCAGACGGCCGCAGAGGCGCAGGCACAGCTGGCAGAATCCGTAGCCGTTTACCTGGAAGCCGGCCCGCGGCCGGAATCGGGCAGCGAGGGCGTCCCGTCGACAATCGTGGACGCGACGGATTTCCCGCTGCGGGTGGTTCGTCAGGGTGCCATCAGCCTGGAAGAGCTGCGGAAAGTAGTGCCGTCCCTCCTGGGACTCGGGGAAGAACCCGGAGCGCAGGAGCACGCAGACGCAGAGCCGGCAGCCGAGGCTGTCGAAGCCACCGGGGTAGAAACGGAGCCGGCTTCAGAACCAGCCGAAACCGCGGACGCCGCAGCAGAAAGCCGGACGGCCCCGCAGCCCTAGCGCTTTTCCCGGGCCGCGCGGAGGACCTGTTCCACCCGCGGTTCGGGAACATTGCCCGTTGCCTCTGCCCAGCCGGGCTCCTGGCGCTGTCCGAACCACATCATTTCGACCCGGCGCAGCACACCGTGCAGCCGCTCGCCCAGCAGTGCTGACACCAGGTACCCGGTTTTCAGCGCGGCACGGCAGAACCAAACCGGCAGATGCAGCGGTTTCCGGCCGCCCGCTGCCTGCAGGACCGATGCCACGGTTGCGCCTTCCCATGGCTGAAGGATTACCGGCGGCATGGCGCCGCGATGGAGCCCAACGGAGACCACAAACTCGCACAGTGCGTCCACGGAACTGGCCGGGCTGGGGGAATCCCCGCGCCCGGCTACGGAGGAGAGGGGAGTGGAAGCGATCCGAACCAGAGTGGCCGTGGTTTCCCTGGCCGGTCCCTGGACCGAGGTCGCGCGAAGGGACAGCACAGAGCAGGTTCCCGGTCCCCGTGCTGCCAGCACCGCCTCGCCCAGCGCCTTGGAGCGCGAGTAGGCCGAGAACGGTTCAACGTGCGCGCACTCGTCGAGGTACGGACGGTGCCCCTGCACGGCGGCGCTGCTGAGATGGATGAAACGGCGAACCCCGGCGTCATCCGCCGCATCGGCGATCAGCGCCGGCAGCAGGGCATTGGCGCCGCGGAGTCCGGGCGTCTCAGCGCCCGACGGTGTGGCCAGGCCCGCGGCATTGATTACGACGTCGGCGCCCTCCAGCTCTCCGAAGAGGTCCTGCCTGGCATCTGCGAGCGAGGCGGCTTCGCTCAGGATCCCTGCGGCGTCCCCGGAGAGAGCACTCAGCCGCGGAGCCTTCACGTAACGCACGGTGATGCCGTGGCTCGCCAGGGTGGAGCTCAGGGCGCTGCCGATGAAGCCTGTGGCGCCCACAACGGCCCAGATCGGCTCCGGGGCATGGCTGGATGATGCACTGCTGTTCACGCGGTATTGGTCCTACTTCTCAGCGCCGCCAAGGGCACTGGTCGCTTACGGTAACGGCGGCATGGGCTGCCACCCGGAGTCCTTAAGGATCGCGCGGGATTCACGCCAGCCGCGCCACAGGCTGCTGATGCCCTGGAGCCGGCGCTCAACGACGGTAAGCCGGAGCAGCTCCTTCGCAACAGTCAGTGCAGTGCCGGCGGCGAATCCTGCCCGGTTGAACCGGCCGTGGGCCCTCAGATACCCGGCAGTGTGCCCGCGGTTGCGCATGGCGCAGAACCGGCTGAGGTCACTTGAATCGTTCAGGTGCCGGATTCCGAGGTCTATCTGCTTCTGCGGACGGACCTTGCGAAGGACGAATGCGTTGACGTAGGCCACCCGGTGGGCAAGGGAAGCCAGCCAGCCGTAGATTTCATCGTCGCCGTTAATGAAGAACCGCGGATCCGGCAGGCCGATGGACCGCACGGTCTCGGCGTTGATAAGCATTCCCTCGAAACAACCCACGTTCGTGTCGAACACGGGCCTGTCCCGGAAGACATTGCCGCGCACGGGAACATGCACGCCCAGCACTGGAATAAACCGGTGCTGCCAGAAAAAGGGGCGGCCGGCTTCATCGAAGCGCCGGCCGTGGATGCAGTCGTACTCGCCTGTCCATTCGCCCAGGGCGGCCACTGCCCCCGGCAGCGCCACCACGTCGTCGTCCATGAGCCACAGCCACTTGGCACCCAGATCAAGCGCCGTCTGGATCCCCGCGGCGAATCCACCCGAACCGCCGGTGTTCTCGGTGAGTGTGCGGACCGTTAGGGGTACCGGGAACCCGCCCGAGATGCGTTCCAGGAATGAGGCAGTGCCGTCGGTGCTGGCGTTGTCCACCACCACCACGCGCGCGGGCGCAGGATCGAGTGCCGCCACCGATTCCAGCAGGCCCCGCAGGTAATCGGATCGGTTGAAGGTCACAATGACCACCGCCAGGCCATCGATTCCCGCTGCCATGCCCGGCACCTAGAAGCCCAGGTCCGAGGGCGGGCCGAACGTTTTTCCGCGGACACCGCCGGTATAGGCGCGCAGCCAGCTGCGGAAGCCGCGGAGGTCACGGGTACGGGCAAAGTAAACGGTGTACCCCACAACGTCTGCAGCCAGGGAACGCACACGCTTGTACTTCGCGGTGAGGTGGCCCCGGTTGCGGTAGAAGAAGAAGCGCTTGAACTCAGTGTCCGGGACCAGCACATGCAGTCTCCCGCCCAGGATCTCCTGGACCTCGGACCAAGCTGCCGGGTGGCTCAGGGCCACTGAGGTCAGGGTGCCGAAGGGAATGCCGGCTTTACGCAGGCGGATCATGAAATCGGTCTCATCGCCGCGGATGAACAGGCGCAGATCGGGCAGTCCCACCCGGAAAAAGACGTCACGGCGGATCAGGGCGCCGTTGAAGAAATGGCCGACTCCGGGCAGGAACCCTGCCTTCGCAACTTCGGCGCGGTCGTGCGTCAGCCGTCCGTCAATACGGAAGTGGAAGCTGAGTGTGTCCGGTTTGCCCGGCGCGACCACCAGGGGAAGGATTACGTCCAGGCCGCGCTCGTTGGCGGCGTCGAGCAGTGCCTGAAGGCACCCGGGATCTTCGGGATGGGCGTCATCGTCCATGATCCAGATCCATTCGGCCCCGGAAGCGATTGCCGTCAGGATCGCCAGCGAAAAACCGCCTGCGCCGCCCAGGTTTGTCTCCGAGCGCACGTACGTGACATTGGCATCCGATGCCTCGGCTATATCCTTAACCGGGCCCCTGCCGGAGTCCACGAGGGCTACGGAAGAGATGTCGGCTGACTGTGCGGCCAGCGCCCCCAGGAGGGTTTTGACGTCATCGGGGCGGTCGAAAGTCACCGCGGCCACGGCCACTGATTCCGGCAAGACGATCCTTTCAGGGCTCCGCCCCGAGGCACGGGCATTGCCGGACGTTCAGGGTGGTGCAGTTAGTATGCTGAATAGAATTCAGTCTATTACACCGGATTGGACCCGCTGCCGTGCCGGCTGCACGGCAGGACCGCTTACAACCTAGACACGAACCGGGCGCAGGCCCGCTGAGGACTATGAACGATTCAAACAGGGACAGAACCACCCCGGCCCGGGACGAGAAGCCGGCACTCTGGCTCTGGTCCCAATATGTGCTGGACTCTCTGGCCTGGGTGGTGGCCATCGTCCTGGCGCTGGTCCTGCGCTACGAACTGTCCGTCGATGAGATAAACGTCGCAGGCCTGGCCGCATTCTGCGGGGTGGCCGTGGTGACCCAGCTGGTGGTTGGCTACTCGTTCGCCCTCTACCGCGGCCGCTACAGTTTCGGCAGCTTCCACGAGATGCGCCTGCTGGCTGTCGTCACCATTGTGGTTTCGGCCATCCTGGTCCTGGTCAGCGCTCTCTTTGGCCTCGCGATCGACATTCCCCGAAGCACGGGCGTGCTCGCCTTCCCGTTCGCCTGCCTGTTCATGGCCGCGATCCGCTACATGAAGCGCATGTACGTTGAGAGCAAGGCCCGTCCGGGCGACGAAGCCCAGCGCACCCTGATCTACGGCGCCGGTTTCCTGGGCAATTCGCTTGTAACGCGCATGATGAACGATCCTGATTCTCCGTACTTCCCCGTGGGGCTGATCGACGACGATCCTGCCAAGAAGCACCTGCGGCTGGGAACCGTGCCGGTGGTCGGCAAGCTGGTGGACCTGCCGGACCTGGTCCAGCGCACACGGGCCAAGGTGCTTATCATCGCGATCGCCGACGTCGATGCGGCGCAGGTGCGTGAGGTCACCGACCGGACGGAGGGCCTGAACCTGAGGGTCATGGTGCTCCCGCCGCTGCGGGACATGCTCGCAAAGGGGGCCGGCGCTGGCCTGACCGACTTCCGCGAAGTCGCAGTTGAGGACTTGATCGGCCGGCGGCCCGTGGACATCCACGTGGATGAAGTCGCCGGCTACCTCACCGGCAAGAAGGTTCTTGTCACCGGAGCCGGAGGCTCCATCGGCTCCGAGCTCTGCCGGCAGATCACCGCGTTTGAACCGAGCGAACTGATCATGGTGGACCGGGATGAGACCGGCCTCCAGCTGACTCAGCTCTCAATCACGGGCCAGGGCCTGCTCAACGGCAAGGACACCGTCCTCGCTGATATCCGGGATGCCCGTGCTCTGGATGAGATCTTCTCCCAGCGCCGCCCCGACGTCGTATTCCACGCAGCTGCCCTGAAGCATGTATCGCTGCTGGAGCAGTATCCGCTCGAAGCCTGGAAGACGAATGTCCTGGGTACCGCCAATGTACTTCGCTCGGCACAAAAAGCGGGCGTGAGCCACTTCGTCAACATTTCAACGGACAAGGCAGCCAACCCCACAACCGTGCTGGGCCACTCCAAGCGCGTAGCGGAAAAGCTCACCGCCTGGATGGCAGGACAGACCGGCCAGAGGTTCGTTTCGGTCCGGTTCGGCAACGTGATCGGCAGCCGCGGCTCCATGCTGCCGCTGTTCACGGAGCAGATCCGCCAGGGCGGTCCCCTGACAGTCACGGATCCGGAAGTCACCCGGTTCTTCATGACCATTCCGGAAGCCTGCCAGCTGGTTATCCAGGCCGGAGCGATCGGCCGCGGGGGAGAGGTCCTGATTCTTGACATGGGCGAACCGGTCAAGATCCTCGACGTCGCCCGCCGGATGATCGCCATGTCCGGCAAGGACATCGAAATCGTCTTCACCGGGCTCCGCAAGGGCGAGAAGCTGCACGAAATCCTGGTGGGTACAGGCGAAGACGATTCGCGCCCGCTGCATCCGAAGATCTCACACACCTCCGTGGCCGTACTGGCGCCGGAGGACCTCGACGCCGCGGACTGGCTTCGGCGCTGCGGCTTCGATCCGTCTGCAGAGGCGGACGCCGCCGGGGGAGTGGCCGCTGCTTTGTTCCCGCTGCCGGATACGGCGGCCCTTCGCCTGGCTGACCTCCAGGGCGGCACGCCCGCGACCGGGCAGGGCGAGCGGCGGACCGGCTGATGGGACTCGCTGTTCCGGCCGCAGTTGCCTTCCTTGCCAGCCTGCTGCTGCCCTTCGCTTTCATTCCGCTGCTGCGCCGCCTGGGCGTAGTGGACGTGCCCAATGAACGTTCTTCCCACACCAAGGTGGTCATCCGCGGCGTGGGAGCCACCATCGGCGCCGGTGTGCTCCTGGGCCTGGCCGCGGCGCTGGTTACCGGCTACGTTGCCGTGGACCGTTCCCTGGTGCTGCTGCTGATCGGCATCAGCGGCTCTGCTGCCCTGCTGGGCTGGGTCGAGGATTTCCGCGGGCTTTCCGTCCAGGTGCGGTTCGGGCTGCAGCTGGCGATCGGTGCAGCGGGCACGACGGCGCTGGCCGCCGCCCTGGGCCAGAGCTTCTGGTGGGTGCCGGTAGGGACCCTGGTCATCGCCGGATACATCAACGTTGCAAACTTCATGGACGGTGTGAACGGTATTTCCGGTCTGCACGGACTGGCAGTGGGTGTCCTGTACGCGGTGGCCGGCGTGCTCTCCGACCAGGTGTGGCTGACAGTTGCCGGAACCGTCATTGCGGCTGCCTTCGCGGCCTTCCTGCCCTGGAACCTCGGCCGGGGCTCAGTCTTTATGGGAGACGTCGGCAGCTACCTCCTGGGCGCCTCCATTGCCGGGACCGCTGTGGCTGCCTTCCTTGCCGGGGTCTACGTGGAGTACCTGCTGTTCCCGATCCTGATTTACGTCCTGGATACCTTTACCACCCTTGTTCGCCGTATCTGGCGCGGGGAACGCTGGTACGCCGCCCACCGCCAGCACGTCTACCAGCGGCTGACCGACGCCGGCCTGAGCCACCTGCAGTCGGCAGCGGTGGTCACCGTATGCACCGTGCTGGTTGGCAGCACCGGCCTGGTTACCGGCGGGTCAGGGTGGGGCATTACAGCTGCGGGAACCGTGTTCGTCGCTGCCGTGGCTGCCCTGTACCTCGCGTCGCCGCGAATAGCCGCGCGTCTGCGGCAGCGTGCCCGTACCTGATGCGGTCCGGGCATGCCTGCCGGGGACATGGTGACGCCCCGATGTCATTGTGCAGTTCTATGTACTGTAGAATTCAAACGTCGCGGCGTACGGTAATGCGTCAACCCGGACCCGAACCACGTTCCCCCAAAGCACAAGGATGATCCTGCAGCCATGAGCCAAGCCAACGGCGGACTCGATAAGCGGATCAGTGTTTCCGGGCCAACGGACGCTCCGTGGATCGGCATCCTCAAGACGTCCCTTCTCTGGACAGCTGTTCCTGCACTAGCTGCAGCCTGTGTGGCCCTGGCTGGCCCGGGCATCAACGGTGCATTCAGCGTTGCAGCCGGCTGGGCCCTGATCGTCCTGTTCTTCGGAATCAGCCTGCTGGTAGGCCACGTTGTCGGCCGGAAGAACCCCTCAGGCGCCATCGGAATGTTCGCCGTGACATATGCCGTCAAAGTAGTCGGCTTCGCGGCCGTTCTGTGGATGGTGGGAGTTCCGCAGTGGCTCGAAAGGCCGTGGTTTGCCTACGCGGCACTTGGGACGGTCGTAATCTGGCAGGTGGCCGAAATCCGTGCGTTTTCCCGGACCCGCCAGCTCATTTATTCCGATGCGCCTGCGGGCGCGGACAAAGAAGTGAAAGGAGTCTGAGGTGGCAGCGAAATCAAAGAAGAATGCAGCCGGCCAGGTTCCCGCAGCCTTTGAAGCGCCGTTGAGCAAGCGTCGCGCGATCCTCCAATATGTCCTGTCCGGAATCATTGCCCTTGGTTTGATAGGGTGGGGGCTGGACAGTCTTCTGGAGACCCGCTGGATTCTTTTTGCAGGTATTGCCCTGGGCGGGCTGAGCGGTTATTACGTCGCTGCCGCACACGGGCTCACTTCCACTAAGCCAAAACCGCCTGCGGGTGGAGAACGGCCGGACGAGGGTTAGACGAAGCAATGTCACACAACTTAGTAAACGGATGCATGCCACATGCCCCCGCCAATGAAATGCCCAACGATGGACAAAGCAGAGAGGAAACGCGTTGATCGCGCTTGCGCTTCCCGCCGCCAATGAAGAGGGGTTTGTTCCACCAACCCTCGATGAAATGCACCTCCCTGAGATCCTTCCCTGGGGCGCCGAGTACGGCGAGGGCTTTGGAAAGCAGATGCTGCTTATCCTTCTGTCCGTTGCCCTGATCAGCTGGTTCTTTATTGCTGCCGCGCGGAAGCGGCAGCTTGTTCCGGGCCGGCTGCAGTTCCTGGGCGAGTTCAGCTACAACCTCGTCCGCAACTCGATCGGACGCGACATCATCGGTGAGAAGGACTTCCGTCCGTTCATCCCGCTGCTGTTCTCCCTCTTCTTCTTTATCCTGCTGAACAACCTGTGGGGCAGCATCCCGCTGGCCCAGCTGCCCACCACCTCGCATGTTGGAACGGCATATGCCCTGGCAGCGATCGTGTACTTCACCTGGATCATCCTTGGCATCAAGAAGCACGGCATCAAGTACTTCAAGTACGCCACTGTTCCTTCCGGTGTTCCGATGGCCATCCTTCCGCTGGTTGTCCTGATCGAAATCATCTCGACCTTCCTGGTCCGCCCGATCACGCACAGCCTCCGACTCTTTGCCACCATGCTCTCCGGCCACCTGATCATCATGCTTGCTGCATCGGGTACCGAGTTCCTGCTGCTCGAGGCTGAAGGCCTGCTGAAGCCGCTTGGCGCGCTGACGCTCGTTGGCGGCGTGGCAATGTTCTTGTTCGAAGTTTTGATCCAGTGCCTGCAGGCCTACGTCTTTACCCTGCTGACTGCGATCTACATCCAAGGCTCTGTCGCAGCCGCGGAACACTAAAACCTCCCCTTAGGGGGAAACCCCTGAACCAAACAACCTGCCTGCGGGCATCTTGAAAGGAACAAACCAAATGACTGGTGAAATCAACGGCAGCCTTAACCTCATCGGCTACGGCCTCTCCGCAATCGGTGGTGCTATTGGTGTGGGCCTCGTCTTCGCCGCTTACATCAACGGTGTTGCACGTCAGCCGGAAGCACAGCGCGTGCTGCAGCCGATCGCATTCCTGGGCCTGGCCCTGACCGAAGCACTCGCCATCCTTGGTCTGGTTTTCGCGTTCGTCCTCGGATAGTTTCAGCGCGTTTTCCCACACCAAGTAGATAGGACGGATGAGAAATGAACGAGGCAGTAATCCTCGCCGCCACTGAAGGCGCTAATCCTCTGATCCCAAACATCTGGGAGATCCTGGTAACACTGCTTGGCTTCGCCGTGCTGATGTTCATCGTCGTCAAGTTCGTCGTCCCGATGTTCGAGAAGACGTATGCAGAACGTACCGAGGCCATCGAAGGCGGACTTGCCAAGGCCGAGGCAGCACAGGCTGAGGCCAGCGCTGCCCTCGACGAGTACAAGCAGCAGCTGATTGACGCACGCACCGAAGCCAACCGGATCCGTGAGGAAGCGCGCGCTGAAGGCGCTCAGATTCTCGCCGACCTGAAGGCAAAGGCTGCTGCCGAATCGGCACGCATCATGGAACAGTCCCAGGCCGCCATCGAAGCAGAGCGGCAGGCAGCAGTTGTCTCGCTCCGCAGCGAAGTCGGAACCCTGGCCACTGAGCTGGCAAGCAAGATCGTCGGCGAGTCCCTCGCAGACGACGCTCGTTCGGCACGCGTAGTGGACCGTTTCCTGGATGAGCTGGAAACCTCGCAGAACGCAGGTGCGGTTCAGTAATGGCAGGTATATCGAGCGAGTCACTGGCAGCGGCCCAGGGTCAGTTGGAAGCACGCCTTCCCAACGCGACCCTTGGCCTTGCCGAGGAACTCTTTGGAATCCTGGGCCTCCTGGACGGCCAGACCGGCCTGCTGCGGGCCCTGACTGATCCGGCTCGTGACGGCCATGAGAAGGCAGCCCTGGTCTCCAAACTGGTTGGCGGCAAGGTTTCGGCCGACGCCGAGCAGATTGTTGCTTCTTTGGTTGAATCCCGGTGGCGCACACCGCGCGACCTCGGGGATGCTCTGGAAACCCTGGCTGCAACGGTTGTCTCCGCGGTCGCGGAAAACAAGGGTCCCGGTGCAGCCGGCCTTGAGGAACTTGAGGGAGACCTCTTCCGTTTCAACGAGACCGTGGCGTCCAGCCATGAAGTGCAGCGCGCACTGTCCAACCCGCAGGCAACTGTTCAGGCTCGGGCAGAGCTGGCACTGAAACTTGTACCCGGAGCGTCTGACGCAGCCAAGGTACTGATCCGGCAGGCTGTTACCGCTCCGCGCGGCCTCCGCCCCACTGCACTGGTCACCCGGTTCCTGGAACTGGTGGCTGGACGGCAGCAGCGGTGGATCGCAGAAGTGCGGACCAGCCGGCCCCTCACCGATGAGCAGCGTGCACGGCTGCAGGCGTCCTTGAACGGCCTGTACGCCCGTGAGCTGAAGATCAACGCAACCGTTGATCCCTCGATCGTCGGTGGTATCCGGGTTACGGTGGGCGATGAAGTCGTCGATTCCACCGTGGTGACCCGGTTGTCGGAACTGCGCCGGAAGCTCGCGGTTTAGCCACCTTTGTGGCTCTACCGGCCATGAGAAACATTTGAGAACCAATCGAAGGTCATCGGCACGAAGCGATGATCACAACATAGGAGAGCAGGGACTGCAGATGGCCGAATTGACCATCAACGCCGACGACGTCCGTAATGCGTTGAATGAATTTGCGGCGTCCTACGAACCCGGAAACGCAGAGCGCGTTGAAGTTGGCCGCGTAACCACCGCCAGCGACGGCATTGCCCGTGTGGAGGGCCTGCCCTCCGTGATGGCGAACGAGCTGCTTCGGTTTGAGGACGGCACGCTGGGCCTGGCCCAGAACCTCGACACCCGTGAAATCGGTGTCGTTGTCCTTGGCGACTTTGGCGGCATTGAAGAAGGCCAGGAAGTTCACCGCACCGGTGAAGTCCTGTCCGTCCCCGTTGGGGATGCCTTCCTTGGCCGCGTCGTCGATCCGCTGGGCGAGCCCATGGATGACATGGGACCGATCCAGGCTGAAGCACGCCGTGCACTGGAACTCCAGGCACCGGGTGTTACGCAGCGTAAGTCGGTTCACGAGCCGCTTCAGACCGGCCTGAAGGCCATCGACGCGATGATCCCGATCGGCCGCGGCCAGCGCCAGCTGATCATTGGTGACCGCAAGACCGGCAAGACGGCAATCGCCGTCGACACCATCCTGAACCAGAAGGCCAACTGGGCCTCGGGCGATGCGCAGAAGCAGGTGCGCTGCATCTACGTGGCCATCGGCCAGAAGGCTTCGACGATCGCCGAGATCAAGCGCACCCTCGAAGACGCAGGCGCCATGGAGTACACCACCATTGTGGCCTCCCCGGCATCTGACCCCGCAGGCTTCAAGTACCTGGCACCGTACGCCGGCTCGGCCATCGGCCAGCACTGGATGTACGGCGGCAAGCACGTCCTGATCATCTTTGATGATCTCTCCAAGCAGGCTGAAGCCTACCGCGCCGTGTCGCTGCTGCTGCGGCGCCCGCCGGGACGCGAAGCCTACCCGGGCGACGTCTTCTACCTGCACTCCCGCCTGCTGGAGCGCTGCGCAAAGCTCTCTGACGAGCTCGGTGCAGGCTCGATGACCGGCCTGCCGATCATCGAAACCAAGGCAAACGACGTGTCGGCTTACATTCCGACCAACGTCATCTCCATCACCGACGGCCAGATCTTCCTGCAGTCGGACCTCTTCAACGCCAACCAGCGCCCCGCAGTGGACGTCGGTATCTCTGTCTCCCGCGTTGGCGGTGCTGCACAGCAGAAGGCCATGAAGAAGGTCTCCGGTACTTTGAAGCTGGAACTGGCCCAGTACCGCGACATGCAGGCATTCGCCATGTTCGCTTCGGACCTGGACGCTGCTTCACGCCAGCAGCTGACCCGCGGTGCACGCCTGATGGAACTGCTCAAGCAGGGCCAGTACGCTCCGTTCCCCGTTGAAGACCAGGTTGTCTCCATCTGGGCCGGTACGAACGGCTACCTCGACGACGTTCCGGTGGAAGACATCCGCCGCTTCGAATCCGAGTTCCTTGACCACGTCCGCCACTCTTCGAAGGTCCTGACCGTTCTGGCCGAGACCAACAAGCTCGAAGATTCAACGGTGGATGAACTCAAGACCCTCATCACCAACTTCAAGCAGGGCTTCTTCGGCGAAGGCGACAACCGCATGGTTGCAGCCGGCCACGAAGAGGCATCGGCTCTGGACGAGGATGCAGTCGACCAGGAAAAGATCGTCAAGCAGAAGCGCTAGCGGCTTAGGGTTCCGCGGCCGGTTCACACCGGCCGCGGAACCCGCCGCAATTGCCTTAGCCCCTAGTTCAAAACGCTAGGAACCGAAAGGAAAAGTATGGGAGCCCAAATTCGGGTCTACCGCCAGAAGATCGCCTCGACCACGTCGATGCAGAAGATCTTCAAGGCGATGGAGCTGATTGCTGCCTCTCGCATTGGAAAGGCCCGCACCCGCGTAGCCGCGGCGCTGCCTTATTCCAACGCGATCACCCGTGCCGTTTCTGCTGTGGCGTCCCAGTCGGAAATCGATCACCCGCTGACTACCGAACCGGAGCAGATCCGCCGGGCAGCAGTGGTCATCATGACTTCCGACCGCGGTCTTGCCGGATCTTATTCCGCCGGCGTCCTGAAGCAGAGCGAATCGCTTAACGAGTTGCTCCGTGAAGAGGGCAAAGAGGTCAAGACGTACCTGGTTGGTCGCAAGGCCCAGGCGTACTACGACTTCCGTGACCGTGCCTACGAGCGCGTGTGGACCGGCGGTACGGATGCGCCCGAGTTCGAGACTGCCCGTGAAATCGGCAAGACACTCCTCGATGACTTCAATACGGCCTACGAAGACGGCGGCGTGGACGAAATCCACATCGTGTTCACGCGCTTCAAGTCCATGGTTGTCCAGGAACCTGCGGTTATCCGTCTGCTGCCGCTGGAAGTAGTCGAAGAGGAAGCACCGTCCGAATCGGACATCCTGCCCCTCTACGAGTACGAGCCCGAGCCGGAACAGGTCCTTGACGCCCTGCTGCCGCGTTACATCGAGTCACGCATCTTCGCAGCAATGCTCCAGGCCGCCGCTTCCGAGCTCGCAGCCCGCCAGCGTGCCATGAAGTCCGCAGGGGACAACGCCTCCGATCTTATTAAGAAGTACACGCGACTTCGCAATAACGCCCGTCAGGCTGAAATCACCCAGGAACTCTCCGAGATCGTGGCTGGTGCGGACGCGCTTAGCGCTTCCTAGCCCGCCTTCGAAGAGATCCACCAGAAAATACTTAGTCCACACGCCATCTAACTGAGTGAAGTGAGAGAGATGACTGCCCAAACTGCCGAGCACGGAGCAACCTCCGTAGCACCGGGCGCCACAGGCCGTATCGCCCGTGTCATTGGCCCGGTTGTCGACGTCGAATTCCCGGCTGACGCAATCCCCACCATCTACAACGCCCTCACCACCGAGCTGACGCTCAACGGTGAGACCAAGACCATCACGTTCGAGACCTCCCAGCACCTGGGTGACAACCTCGTCCGCGCCATCTCCCTGCAGGCCACTGACGGCCTGGTCCGCGGCGCAGCCGTGGTCGACACCGGTGCTCCGATCTCCGTGCCTGTTGGCGACGGCGTCAAGGGCCACATCTTCAACGTGCTCGGTGAGCCGCTTGACGTTCCGGCTGAGCAGCTGGAAATCAACGAGCGCTGGCCGATCCACCGCAAGGCCCCGAACTTCGCGGACCTTGAAGGCTCCACCGAGATGCTCGAAACCGGCATCAAGGTCATCGACCTCCTCACCCCGTACATCAAGGGTGGAAAGATCGGCCTGTTCGGCGGCGCCGGCGTTGGCAAGACCGTGCTGATCCAGGAAATGATCACCCGTGTTGCCCGTAACTTCGGTGGAACCTCCGTGTTCGCCGGTGTTGGCGAGCGTACCCGTGAAGGCAACGACCTCTGGGTCGAAATGGAAGAGGCAGGCGTCCTGAAGGACACCGCCCTTGTATTCGGCCAGATGGATGAGCCGCCGGGAACGCGTCTGCGCGTTGCACTGTCCGGCCTGACCATGGCGGAGTACTTCCGCGATGTTCAGAACCAGGACGTGCTGCTCTTCATCGACAACATCTTCCGCTTCACCCAGGCCGGTTCCGAGGTGTCGACCCTGCTGGGCCGCATGCCTTCCGCCGTGGGCTACCAGCCCAACCTGGCTGACGAGATGGGTCTGCTGCAGGAGCGCATCACCTCGACCAAGGGCCACTCCATCACCTCGATGCAGGCCATCTACGTCCCGGCTGATGACTACACCGACCCGGCTCCGGCCACCACGTTCGCGCACCTGGATGCCACCACGGAACTTTCCCGTGAAATCGCATCCCGTGGCCTGTACCCGGCTGTGGATCCGCTGAGCTCGACGTCGCGCATCCTTGACCCGCAGTACGTGGGCCAGGAGCACTACGACACGGCTGTCCGCGTGAAGCAGATCCTTCAGAAGAACAAGGAACTGCAGGACATCATTGCCATCCTCGGCATTGACGAACTGGGCGAAGAAGACAAGATCGTCGTCGCCCGTGCACGCCGCATCCAGCAGTTCCTGTCGCAGAACACCTACACTGCCAAGCAGTTCACCGGCGTCGAAGGCTCGACCGTGTCCGTCAAGGACACCATCGAAGGCTTCAAGGCCATCTGCGACGGCGACGTGGACCACATTGCCGAGCAGGCCTTCTTCAACGTTGGCGGCATGGACGATGTTGAGCGTCAGTGGGCGAAGATCCAAGAGCAGACCGGGAAGTAAGCCCCATGGCTGACACTGCTGAACTCGAAGTCGAGATTGTCGCGGCCGACCACTTTGTGTGGTCCGGCCCGGCAAAGATGGTCAAGGCACGCACTGCCGACGGTGAAATCGGGATCCTTCCCGGCCACGCGCCGGTGCTGGCGATCCTGGCCGAGGGCGAGCTGGCCATCGAACCGGTGTCCGGCAGCCGTATCACGGTGGGCGTCGACGGAGGATTCTTCTCCGTTGATTCCAACCGTGTGGTCATCGTCGCGGACAACGCCCAGCTGAACGACGCAGCCAACGCTGGGACCCGCTGACCCTTCCCAATGGACAGTACCTACGTGTTCATTGCGCTGGCAGCGGTCCTCGGACTGCTGGTACTCGCAACGGCGCTTTTCTGGGTGCGCCGCACACAGCTGCGGCGCACCCTGGGTACCTTCGACGCCTCCATCTGCTTCCCGCCCGGCGGGTGGCGGATGGGGGTTTGTCGTTATACGGACACCCATCTGGAATGGCTCCGGCTGCTCTCACTCAGCCCGGTTCCTCCGTACCGGTTCCTGCGCAGTTCCCTGGTGCTGAAGGGGTGGCGCCAGCCCACTGAGGCTGAGCGCGCCCGTATTCAGCCCGGAGCACTCGTAGTGACCTTTGAGTACGAAGGACGCGAGCTTCACATGGCGATGAAATACGACGTCTACACGGGACTGTCTTCCTGGCTGGAAGCCGGGCCCGTGATTGGCATCGGCACCTGGCGGTAACGCCGGCAGGACTAAGTACGCGTAAAGGCGCGGGGAATATTCCCCGCGCCTTTACGCGTATCCGGACCCCCTGAGGACCGGTGGCCAAACCGGACCTTAGTATGGAGGAATGGAAGACGTCATTGTTGTCACCGGCCCCTCCACACTCAACGGGTCGGTGACCGTCCCGGGGGCCAAGAACTCGGTACTGAAGCTGATGGCAGCAACGCTGCTGGCGCAGGGACGTTCCACCATCACCAACGTGCCGAATATCCAGGACGTCTGGATTATGTCGGAACTGCTCCGCCGGCTGGGCTGCGCGGTTGACTACGACGCCGACGCAGCGGAGGTACGGATCGACGTTCCAGCCGTCCCCGGGCACCAGGCCGACTATGACCTGGTTCGGGCCATGAGGGCATCGATCTCCGTCCTTGGGCCGCTGGTGGCCCGCTGCCGGCGTGCTGAGGTTGCCCTGCCCGGCGGAGACGCCATCGGCTCGAGGGGACTGGACATGCACCGGGCCGGGCTGGAGGCGATGGGCACTTCGATTTCCATCGACCACGGCTACCTGATCGCTTCTGTTCCGGAAGGCCTGCACGGCGCCCGCCACATCCTTGATTTTCCATCGGTTGGCGCAACCGAGAACATCATGATGGCCGCCACCCTGGCCCGCGGCACCACGGTGATCGACAACGCGGCCAGGGAACCGGAAATCACCGATATTGCGCAGATGCTGTGCTCCATGGGGGCGCGCATTAGCGGGATCGGTTCCAACACGCTCGTGATCGAAGGTGTTGAAAGTCTTTCTCCGGTGACGCACCGGGTTGTTCCGGACCGGATTGTTGCCGGTACGTGGGCCTTCGCAGCGGCTATCACGGGAGGGAATATCGAGATCCGCAACGCGGACCCGCGTGCCCTGACCATGGTGCTGGACAAGCTTTCCCAGGCTGGCTGCGCCGTGGAAACCGGCCAGGACAGTTTTACAGTCAAAGGACCGGCACGCCCGGAACCGATCAATGTTTCCACCCTCCCATACCCGGGGTTTCCCACTGACCTCCAGCCCTTCGTCGTCGCCCTTAACGCCGTGTCCACCGGTTCGGGCATGGTGACGGAAAATGTCTTCGAAGCCCGCTGGGGGTTCACGTCCGAGCTGGCCCGCCTGGGCGCCGTAGTGCGCCTGGACGGACACCACGCCCTGATCCAGGGAGTCTCGCGCCTCTCCGGCGCACCGGTGGAGGCGAACGACATCCGGGCCGGGGCCGCACTCGTCATCGCCGGACTTGCAGCAGAGGGAACCACCGAAGTGCGGGGAGTGGACCACATTGACCGCGGGTACGAGCGTTTTATGGAATCACTGCGGGGCCTCGGCGCCAACGTCCTGCGCCGCCGCAGCTGACGCCGCCCAGGCACCGCTTCCGTACCCGGTGCAGGAGAGCGTCCGGGCAGCAGAAAAGCGGGGACCGTTCGGTCCCCGCTTTTGCTGGTGCTGCGTACTTTTGCTGGTGCTGAGAACTAGAGGGCGGTTACGCCGGTGGCCTGGGGGCCCTTGGCGCCCTGGCCGATCTCGAACTGAACGCGCTGGTTCTCATCCAGGGTCTTGAACCCGTTGGACTGGATTTCCGAGTAGTGGACGAAAACGTCTCCGTCGGAATCATCCGGAGTAATGAAGCCAAAACCCTTTTCCGCGTTAAACCATTTGACGGTTCCCTGTGCCATTTGCCTGTCTCCTTTATTGCTGGAACTGTACCGGCACACTTCGTGCCTGTGGTTGTTACCGAAGCGGGAAGTCCAGGTTCCCTGCCGGTAAGGCAGTTCCTACAGGAGCTTCACGCTCGCAACCGTCTTGCGAGCATGAAAAACACCTACACAAAGACTGGTTATAGAATTACATACCACTAATGACCCGTCAATGGATTCGAAGAAAAACTTCGGAGATTTTTTCGGCACGTTTTGCGGCCATTAACCGGGCCGTCAAAGTGCTCAGAACAGGCGCGACTCGACGTCGTCCACACCGCGCATTTCGTCGTAGTCCAGGGTTAGGCAATCAATGCCGCGGTCCGCAGCAAGAACGCGTGCCTGCGGTTTGATCTGCTGGGCGGCAAAGACCCCGCGGACAGGTGCCAGGAGGGGATCGCGGTTCAGCAGTTCAAGGTAGCGGGTGAGCTGCTCCACGCCGTCGATGTCCCCGCGGCGCTTGAGCTCGACGGCTACGGTGCCGCCGTCGGCGTCGCGGGCCAGGATGTCCACCGGTCCAATGGCAGTCATGTACTCACGGCGGATCAGGGTGTAGCCCTCGCCCAGCTTCGTGATCTGCTCCGCCAGCAGGCGCTGGAGATCTGCTTCCACGCCGTCCTTGATCAGTCCGGGATCGGTTCCCAGCTCATGGGCGACGTCGGAGAGATGCTCGTACACGCTGATCACCAGCTTGTCGTCGGTCTTGGCGCTCTGGACGTTCCAGACCTCAACAACACCGGCCTCGGCGTCGTCCGGCGCCGGTTCCGTGATCCGGAGCGTAGCGGGCGGACTCATCCAGTTCAGCGGTTTATACGAACCGCCGTCGGAATGGATCAGCACGGAGCCGTCCGCCTTCACCATCAGCAGGCGGGTAGCGAGGGGCAAATGGGCACGGAGGCGGCCGACGTAGTCAACGGAGCAGCGGGCTATCACTAAACGCACAGTTGCACTTTACCGGCTCCGCTGCGGCAAGATGGACTCATGCCCCGCTCCAACCGTCCCCGCCGGCAGCTGCCGGCTTCCAGCACGGCCGCGGGACGCAATGCACGCCGCAAGTGGGCGGCCCCGGTCCCTGACATTGACCTGGAACGGGCGCGGGCCGGGCTGCCGCAGCGCGAGTCGGCCTCCGACGGCGAATGGTCGGTGCGCCGGATCACCGCCAGGAATGCTGCCAAGGACTACCGCTGCCCGGGCTGCGGGCAGATTATTCCGCCCGGGATCGAGCATCTGGTGGTCTGGCAGGAAGACTCCCTCTTTGGCAGGCAGAGCGCGGTCGAGGACCGGCGCCACTGGCATGCCCGGTGCTGGCGCACCCGTCCGGGTTCCGCTCCGCGCCGCTAGCCCCGGTCGTTCCGGAACCGGCTAGATCCGGTCCTGCCGGGCAATGACTACTTCCTTCATCAGCAGCAGCACCGCTGCGGCGGTGGGAATAGCGATCAGGGCGCCGAGCACGCCCAGGAGGGTTCCGCCGGCAATGACGGCGATGACCGCCACTGCGCCGGGAACCGCCACCGCCCGCTGCATAACGCGCGGAGAAACGAAGTAGGCCTCAAACTGCAGGTAGGCCATGTAGAGAATGGCGAAAACCACCGCCGTCTGCCAGCTGGCCGTGAGGGCGACGAGCGAGACCAGCACCAGTGCGATCGGCGGGCCGACCAGCGGGATGAAGGCCAGGAGCGCGACGACGAATGCCAGCAGCACGGAGAACGGAACTCCGGTGATGGTCATGATGATGAACGCGTAGAGGGCGTCAAGCAGTGCCACGAAGCCCTGGCCGATGACGTAGTTCCCCACGCTTCCGGTGATTTCCTCCGAGAGGGCTTCCACCCGCCTGCGGCGGCTGCGCGGTGCCAGCCGGTAGGCCCATTTCTTCATCGACGGCAGCGAGGCCAGGAAGTAGAGCGTCAGCACCAGGATGATCAGCGCGCCGAACAGGCCGTTGGCGATGACTGTGCCAACGCTAAGGACCCCGCCAAAGATGCCGCCCACCGCGTCAGCGTTGGAGAAGAACTTCTGCACCTCTTCATCCACGCGTTCGCGGATCTTGAACTGTGCCTCAATGGTGACGAAGAAGTCGGAGGAGAGGAACCGGTCCACATAGCTCGGGGCATTGTTCACGATTTCAGTGGTCTGGCTGACGATCGTGGGGATAAGGGTGGCGAAGAATGCGGTGACGGCTCCGGCAAGGACGACCACCACTATGGCTATGCCCGCGGGCCGGGGGACTCCCCGTGCGCTGAGCCAGCGCACCACCGGGTCAAGGCCAAGGGCGATGAAAAGTGCAGCACCAATCCAAACCAGCAGTTCCCCGACGTTGGTGATGATGAAGAACAGCAGCAGGGCAAAGCCCACGCCAACCGTGAACATAAAACCGAACCGGATGGGGTGTTTATCCGGGCCGGCGCCGGTCACGTTCGGAGGCTGGGCGCCTCCGAACCGGCGTCGTTCATCCGAAAGCTTGGCGTCCGGGTCCACCTCCGGTTCGGGAAGGATCTCCAGTTCCTCCTCTTCCGGCGGGAAGTCGAACTGTGGGCGGGGACGTGCACCCGGGATTCGGGAGACCATGCGCCAGACACGTGAGCTGGCCGAACTCAGCCGCTCGCGGCGGGTGGGAGGGGCACCCGGCGCAGGGAGTGGTTCGTCGACGGGAAGGTCCCGGTCTTCGCTCATCTGGCTTGCTCTCCCTCGGTGCCTGTACTGCTGCTCGGGGTGTACCGTGCCGCGCCAGATTATCAGTCGTATACCGGCTGCGGGCGAAGGCCCGCTGCAGGGACCCCCAGGGGAGCCCCGGATGCCCAAATGTGCTCTTGGAGGGGCTTTCGTTACCATAGGGTTATAAAGCAACCGCCAATGAGGATGACCATAGGGGCATCACGTCCCGTTCCCGCTGCCCAAGCGGAGGACCGTGACCAACGATAGGTAAGCTGTGCGAAACAAAATTGCAGTTCCGCTGATAGTGCTCGGAATCCTGATGATGCTCATCGGGATTGGCCAGCGCACGCTGTGGGCTCCGCCCGAAACCGTAACGGCCCAGGCGCCCCAGGATGCCGGAACCGCTCCGGTCGCCGTGCTGGAGGCTGACCTGCTGGCCTCGCGGCCGGACGGCGCAGAGATCAGGGTGCGGTCCGCGGACCCCGTGTTCCTGGCAGTCGGCCGGTCAGCCGACGTCGATGCCTGGGTTGGCGATGCAGCCGTCACGCGGATCTCCGCAGGCACCGAGGATTCCCTCAGCGCGCAAACTGCCGAGGGCGAAACAACGGTCCCGAATCCGGCCGGGTCAGACCTCTGGGTCAGCGAGGAAGCCGAGGACGGCGAGGTCTCCTATACCTGGACCGCGCCGGCCGCCGGAGACTTCTCGGTACTGATCGCCTCCGATGGAACTGCACCGGCTCCCACCGATATCACGCTCAGCTGGGCCAACGACGAAGGAACGCCGCTGGCGGTTCCGCTGATCATCGCCGGTGCACTGGCCGCCGTGCTTGGTCTGGCGCTTGCCTTCCTGGCCCGCAGCGGCGGCAAGCCGACCCCGCCTGCACCCGGCAGCCGCCGTGCAGTACGGGAATCCGACACCGCTGCCCAGCGAATCGTAGCCCGCCGGGGCGCCGGTGCTGCGTCGTCGTCTGCCACGAACACCGCACCCCGCACCGCAGCCGGGATTACCGCCGCGGTACTGGCCGGCGGCCTGGCAGTGAGCATGGTTCCCGGTGCCGCAACCGCAGCCGAAACCAGTGCTCCCGAGGAGAACTATCCGGTGGTGCTGGACGGGCAGCTGGCCAGGATCCTCAGCTCTGTTGCCGGGACGGTCCAGAAGGCAGACGCAGCCAAGGACGCGAAGCTGCTGGCTGACCGCACCGCCTCAACGGCACTGGAGCTGCGGAAAGCCAACTATGCAGCGGCTGCCAAGGTCCCTGACACGGAGGCTCCCGCTGCTGTCGCAGCTGCTCCGCTGCTTACCGACCTCGTCGCCACGGGGACAGAGTTCCCGCGGACGGTCATTGCCGTTACCCAGGGGGAGAACAACACCGTTCCCCAGGCACTGATGCTGGTGCAGGAATCCGCGCGGGAAAACTACAAGCTTGTCTCAGCGATCCAGATGCTGCCGGGCACAACATTCCCCCAGCCCCCGGCTGACGGAGCGGGCGTGGAAGCCGCAGCTGCGGACTCCGATGAGGACCTGGCCCTCGCACCCCAGGCATCAGTCGAGGCGCTGGCAGACGCACTGACCAACCCGGACGGTGACAACAAGGGAACTTTCGCACCGAACAGCTTTGCGGAGGCAGTTACCAAGTTCCAGGCCGAGGTGACGGCCAACCCGGACAACGAGTTCGCAACCATCACGTTCAAGCACACTCCGGTTGCCGCCGACACCAGGGCACTTCGGACAGCGGACGGCGGGGCGATCGTCTTCGGCTACATGTCCCACGACTACTCCAGCGTGCCGCGCGAAGCCGGCGACTCGATCAACCTGGAGGGCACCATTTACGAGAGCCTGACCGGTGAGAAGAACACCGAGAAGGGCATCGACGTCACCTACGGCGAGGCAGTGATGCTGTATGTGCCTCCGGCCGGCAGCTCCGACCAGGTTGAGGTCATTGGCGCAGCGCAGGAACTGCTCTCCGCCAAACTGAAGTAAGGAAGCGTTCATTACCGGCGGCGCCGCAGGCAACCAATGCCTGCGGCGCTGCTGCCGTTTCAGCAGAACCTGCGGGGACACTTGCCCGGCAGCACAGTGCCCGTATTAGGGTTGAGGCCATGAGTACACCGAACCACCGCCCTGCGCCTGCACCCTCCATGAACCTTCGGGGAGCAGTGGACCTTTCCGCACTCAAGAACCGGGCCAGTGCTCCTCCGGCCGCACCGGCACCGGCCGGGGGAGAGGGCGCAGGCGGCTCTTCCTATGTGGTGGAGGTTTCAGAGCAGACCTTCCCGCAGGTGGTGCAGCTTTCGGCGACCGTTCCGGTGATCGTGAACCTGTACTCGGCCCGCAGTCCGGAATCCGCCGAGGTTACGGCCGTGCTGGAGCAGGAAGCTGCAGGACGGCGGGGAAAGGTGCTCCTGGCCAACGTTGACGTTGATGCCCACCCGCAGATCGCCCAGGCATTCCAGGCAGCGTCGGTACCCACCGTCGCCGCCGTCATCAAGGGCCAGCCGGTCCCGCTCCTGGACCGTGCAGTTCCGGCGGAGCAGATCCGGGCGCTCATTACCGAACTCATGCAGGTGGCCGAGGCCAACGGCGTCAGCGGGAGTCTCGGAGAAGGCGGTGCCGCTGCCGAGGAAGAGGCGCCGCTCCCGCCGCTGCACCAGGAAGCCTACGACGCGATCGTTGCAGGGGACTACGACGGCGCTGCGGCCGCCTACCGGAAAGCCCTGGCGGAGCAGCCCGCTGATGCTGACGCAAAAGCCGGGCTGGCACAGGTTGAACTGATGCAGCGGCTCAGGGACGCAGATGCTGAGGCGCTCCGCTCTGCCGCCGCTCAGGAACCGGACAACGTGGATGCCCAGCTTGCCGTGGCGGACCTGGACATGTCCGGCGGCCATGTTGAGGACGCTTTCAACCGGCTGATCCGGCTGATCAGCCGCACCTTCGGGGAGGACCGGGAACGCATCCGCGTGCGCCTGCTGGACCTTTTCGAGATTGCGGGACCGGCCGATCCCCGTGTGACCAAGGCCCGCTCGGCTCTGGCCCGGGCTCTGTTCTAGGACTATCCGGGCTTTCCGGTCCCCACCCTCTGCCGCAACCTCCTGCGCAGGCCTAAGCTGAAACAGCCGGGCAGCGCAGGGGGACAGGCAGCCTCGCCGGTCCTGGATCCGGCCCGGCCCAGGACATAGGGACAGGCGGAACCCGATTCCGGGCCCGCCGGGACAGGAGAGTACCAAATGTGCACAGGCATCAGATTCTCTGACGGCAGCGGAAACCTCTATCTGGCGCGGAACCTGGACTGGACGGCAGGCTACGGGGAACGCGTGGTGCTGACTCCCACGGGGTACGCGACGCGGTCTCCGTTTGGTGCAGTGCCCCGGATCCGCCACGCCGTGATCGGCATGGGAATCGTGGAAGAAGACACACCGCTGTACTTCGACTGCGGCAACGACGCGGGCCTGGCCGTCGCAGGCCTCAACTTCCCGGGATACGCGGACTACGCGGCGGAACCGGCGGACGGTGCCGTGAACGTTGCCGCCTTCGAGTTTCCGCTCTGGGTTGCTTCGCAGTTTGCCAGCGTTGACGAGGTCGAGGCTGCCCTCGGCCAGGTAGTCATTGTGGACAAGCCGATCAACGAGAAGTACCCGAGCTCCCTGCTGCACTGGATCATCGGGGATTCGACGCGCGCGATAGTCGTGGAATACACCAGCGACGGCATGCACGTCTTCCAGGACGACGTTGACGTCCTGACGAACCAGCCAGGTTTTGGCTGGCACCACGAGAACCTGCGCAACTACCTCAGCGCTTCGCCTGACTATCCCGAGAAGGTTGTGCTCAATCGGGCCGACCTGGTGCCGTTCGGGTCAGGTTCCCTTATGCGGGGAATTCCGGGGGACTACTACTCTCCGTCGCGGTTCGTACGTGCGGCGTACGTCCACGCGCATTACCCGGGCAAGGACACCGAGGAAGAGAATGTCAGCCGGGCGTTCCACACGCTGCAGCAGGTCGCGATGGTGGAGGGCAGCGCGGCCATGGGATCGGGCGAGTTCGAGAAAACTATTTACACCGGCCTGTTCTCCTCCCGGACCAACAGTTATTACTGGAACACATATGAAGACCCCTCAGTCCATTCCGTGTCGATGGCAGACCATCCCTCCGGCGGGACGGACCTGCTGGTGTTGTAACCGGAGCCTCCACAGGGCCCCTAGTCCGCGCGGTGGGTGCGGCGCACATCTTAATTTTGCGGATTTCGTCCGCAAGATGGATGGCCGCAAGGCTCCAGGTTGCTAGATTTCAGGTATGAGCCAAACACCTGATCCTTCCGCAATGCCCGGAGGGAACCAGCAGCCCGACCCTTCCGTTTCGACACCCGCGGAGCAGGCGCCCTCGGCAGCCGCACAAGCCGTACCCGCCCTTGCAATCCGCGGACTGGCCAAGCGCTTCGGAGCGAAGATCGCCGTCAACGGCATCAACCTTGACGTGCCTGCCGGGTCCTTCTACGGCCTGGTTGGCCCCAACGGTGCGGGAAAGACGACTGCCCTGTCCATGGCGACCGGACTGATGCGCCCGGATTACGGCCAGGTCTGGGTCCACGGTGTGGATGTCTGGGAGCAGCCTCTCGCTGCCAAGAAGCTTATGGGCGTGCTTCCCGACGGGGTGCGGCTCTTCGACCGGCTGACCGGCGAACAGCTGGTGACCTACGCCGGACTGCTGCGCGGAATGGACCGGGACACCGTGGCCGAGCGGACAGCGGACCTCCTGCGTGCGCTTGACCTCTCTGCCGACGCAGGCACCCTGGTGGTGGACTACTCAGCCGGCATGACCAAGAAGATCGCACTGGCATCGGCATTGATCCATGCTCCGCGGCTGTTGGTCCTGGACGAGCCCTTCGAGGCCGTGGACCCGGTCTCCGCAGCGAACATCCGGGACATCCTGGCGGACTACGTCTCCTCCGGCGGAACGGTCATTGTTTCCAGCCACGTTATGGACCTGGTGCAGCGCATGTGTGACCACGTTGCCGTGGTCGCGGCCGGGAACGTCCTCGCGGCCGGGACCGTGGACGAAGTCCGTGGCGGACAGAGCCTGGAAGAGACCTTCGTCAACCTGGTGGGCGGCCGCAGCACCTCGGAGGGCCTCTCATGGTTGCGTACCTCCTAAAGCTCAAACTCATCCTGCTGCGCAACTCACTGCGACGCAGTCCCTGGCAGATCGTCGGCATCGTCTTCGGGGCGCTCTACGGCATCGGAATCCTGACCCTCCTGATCGGTGCGCTCTTTTTCCTTGGAATGAGCGATCCCGCCCTGGCGCGCACCGTCGTCATCCTGGCGGGGTCGGCACTGCTGCTCGGCTGGGGGCTCGTTCCGCTTCTCGCCACCGGCGTCGACAT
The DNA here is from genome assembly GCF_009696625.1 of Arthrobacter sp. BL-252-APC-1A. Lineage (NCBI taxonomy): Bacteria > Bacillati > Actinomycetota > Actinomycetes > Micrococcales > Micrococcaceae > Arthrobacter > Arthrobacter sp. BL-252-APC-1A. The sequence goes on from NZ_VULS01000006.1 coordinate 131,168, forward strand.
GACCCTCGACCCCGCACGCTTCGTGACCTTCGCGATCCCCATGCCCCAGATGCTCACCGGTCTGGCGCTCGGATCACTGATCGGCATCCCCGGACTCATCACGCTGCTCGCTTCCCTGGCACAGGCCTTTTCCTGGTGGGCACACCCTGCTGCCGTGCTGGCGGGAATCCCGGCGGCACTCATCGCTGTGATGTCCTGCGTTGTCCTGGCCAGGATGACTGTCGCCGCCACAACGTCGCTTGCCAGTTCGCGGCGGTTCAAGGACGTCGCGGGCCTGATCGCCATCGTGCCGCTGGTACTGATTGGCCCCATTTTCGGGACGATGGCCACGGCGTTTTCAGCGTCAGGGAACTTCCTGGCTGATCTGGCGGACGGACTCGCCTGGACTCCCTTTGGGGCCGCGTGGGCCATCCCGGGGGATATCGCAATGGGAAATCCCGGAGCAGCCGCCGCGAGATTCGTGATCGCCGCCGCCTTCCTGGCGCTGATCACCTGGGCCTGGAAAGTCCTGCTGGCCCGTGCGCTGGTTACGCCGGCACACAACGCGACTGCCCGCCGGGGCGCCGGTAAGCTGGGCTTCTTTGCCCGATTCCCGGCAACACCCACCGGCGCCGTCGCCGCGCGTGCACTCACGTACTGGATCCGGGATCCCCGCTACGGCGCTTCCCTGATCATCATTCCGGCGCTTGTCGTAGTGCTGGTCTTCACCGGCATCCAGGGCGGAGAGGGAATCCCTCCGGTGGTGCTTGGCCTCGGCCCGCTGGTGGCCTTCCTGCTCGCGTTCGGCATCTCGGCGGACATCTCCTACGACAACACCGCCTTTGCCCTCCACATTTCCACCGGGGTCTCCGGGACAGCAGACCGGGCCGGCCGTGCAATTGCCTGCGCAGTCTTCGCCCTTCCTGCCACGCTGGCGGCAGCGGTGGTGCCGCCGGTGCTGATTGGTCAGCCGGAAGCCATACCGGTTCTTCTCGGGCTCTCGCTGGGACTGCTGCTGAGCGGGCTGGGGCTCTCGAGTGTGTTCTCTGCCCGCTACACCTACAACGTGCCGCTGCCGGGGGAGAACGCCTTCAAGACCCCTCCGGGTTCCACGGGACGCACCATGCTGGTCCAGTTCCTCTGGCTTGCAGTGCAGTTCGTGATCGCGCTGCCCCTGCTGGTCCCTGCGGCACTGTATACGTTCGGCGCGGGCGGCTGGTGGGGCTGGGTCACTCTGGTGCTGGGAGTGCTGTACGGCTCGGCGGCCATGATCGCCGGTATCCGGATTGGCGGCAAGTGGCTGGACCGGCGTGCGCCGGAGGTTCTTTTGGCTGTTTCGGTCAACAAGTAGCTCCACCCCGCAGTACTAAGATGGGGGCATGACTCTGCCTCCTGATCCCTTCGAATCCGATCCCATGCGCCGGGCCGACAGCGGTTCCTCCACCGCAGTCATCGAGCGTGAAGAACAGCGCGAACTGGTTGAGCCCGGTGACGCGGAACGGTTCTCGCATTACGTGCGCAAGGAAAAGATCATGGAATCGGCCCTGTCCGGTGAACCGGTCATTGCCCTCTGCGGCAAGGTCTGGACCCCGGGCAGGGACCCGAAGAAGTTCCCGGTCTGCCCCACCTGCAAGGAAATCTACGAAGGCCTGCGCCCCGGCAAGGACAAAGGCGACAAATAAGCCGCTGCACCTCCCAGCCCTTCGTCGCCGTCGCATCCTGGCGCGGCAGTAAGTCCTGATGCCCTTATGAGTGAGCCCCTGCCCGCGGACCGGCGTGAGGGCGCGATGTCCGCTGCGTTCCGGCCGCTGACCCTTGGTGTGATCGCGATCGTCACCTGCGTGGCGTTCGAAGCCATGGCAGTCACGACGGCGATGCCCGTGATCGGCGCTGACCTCGGTGCCGGTGCGGGCTACGGCCTTGCCTTTTCCATGTTCCTGACCGCTTCCCTGCTCGGGTCGGTGCTGGCCGGATCCCGGTGCGACGTTGAAGGTCCGCGCAGGTCGCTGATCACCGGCATGGCCCTGCTGATCGCCGGGCTGGTGCTTTCTGCGGCGGCCGGTGAGTTCTGGCTGGTAACGGCCGGACGGGCCGTGTCAGGACTCGGCAGCGGTGCCATGGTGGTGGCGCTGTACGTAATCATCGGGCAGGTCTATCCATCGAAGCTGCAGCCGGTGATTTTCGGCTGGGTGGCCACTGCCTGGATCCTGCCTTCCATGGTGGGCCCGCTCGCAGCGGGACTGCTGGCACAGTACGCCAGCTGGCGGTGGGTTTTCGCCGTCGCCATTCCAATTGTCCTGATCGCCGCTGCGCTGGTCTGGCCTCGGGTGCGCCATCTCGGGCCGCCGGACAGCCCGGATCTTGACCGGGCGCTGGGCCGCAGGCGCGCGGTCTGGGGTCTTTTCCTGGCCGGAGGCGTCTTCGCGGCGCAGTGGGCCGGGAACGAAGCCGCTGCTGCAGGGTCCGTCTTCCTCGGAGTCCTTACGGCCGCGGGTGTCCTGGCAGCAGTGGCAGCCCTGGCCGTGCTGCTTCCGCGGGGGACACTGTGGCTGCGGAGGGGCCTTCCGTCAGTGGTGGCGACACGCGGATTGATCAACGCTGCTTTCGTGGCAGCAGAAGCCTTTATGCCGGTTATGCTCCTTGCCGTTTACGGCGTGAGCCCGGCCACGGCCGGAATCGCGCTGACCGCCGGCGCGGTAGGCTGGGCCATTGGATCCTTCCTGCAGGCCCGGGTACCCGGTGACCGGCGCCACCTGCTCCTGGCAGGCGGTTCGGGCCTGCTGACCCTGTCCATTGGCGGTACCGGACTGATGGCCGGCGCGCAGGCGCCCTTCTGGCTCCTGGTGGCTGTCTGGTCGCTGGCAGGCGTGGCCATGGGTGCGGCATTGTCCAGTACCTCCGTGCTGGTCCTGGACGCGTCCTCGGCAGCGGACCGGGGGCAGAACTCGGCGTCGCTCCAGCTCGCCGACCAGGTGGGTGCCGTGGCCGGCACCACCGTTGGGGGAGTGCTGCTCGCCGTACTGGTACAGCGTGAACCTGTGGGCCAGGAATCCGGATATGCCCTGATGTGGCTGGCCCTCGCGGCTTTTGCCGTGATTGGAACAGCTGCGGGCATCCGCAGTGCAAGTGTTAGACCAAGTACCGGAAAGGTGCATTCCCAAGCGTGAGTCCCGATACCCTGTTCGGCGGCGGACCGGCGCTGCCCCCTGCCTACCCGGAACGGGCAGCCTGGGGAACAGCCCCGAAGCTGCGCCAATGGCAGGCAGAAGCCCTTGAAAAGTACTTCGCCAAGAATGACAGCGATTTCCTCGCCGTCGCTACTCCGGGCGCAGGCAAGACGACGTTCGCCCTGCGTGTGGCAACCGAGCTGGTTGACCGCGGAATCGTCAACCGGATCACTGTGGTTGCTCCCACGGACCACCTCAAGCGCCAGTGGGCGGATGCCGCAGCACGCGTCGGGCTGGCACTGGACCCGAACTTCAAGAATGCCGACGGCCGACACGGCCACGGCTTCATTGGTGTAGCCGTTACCTACGCCCAGGTGGCAAGCAAACCCATGCTCCACCGTGCCAAGACGGAGGCAGCCCGTACCCTGGTGATCCTGGATGAGATCCACCACGGCGGAGACGCCCTGTCCTGGGGCGACGGAATCCGTGAAGCCTTCGAACCGGCGACGAAGCGGCTGGCCCTGACCGGTACGCCGTTCCGATCCGATACAGCGCCAATTCCCTTCGTGGAGTACATCGAGGACGGTGCCGGGATCCGGCGGTCCAAGGCTGACTACACCTACGGCTACGGCCAGGCACTGAAGGACCACGTCGTCCGTCCGGTGATGTTCATGGCCTACTCCGGACAGATGCGCTGGCGCACCAGCGCCGGCGAAGAGATGGCGGCCTCCCTCGGTGAGGCAGCCGTCACCAAGGACATCACCGCCCACGCCTGGCGCACCGCGCTGAACCCTGCCGGGGAGTGGATCCCCGCGGTCCTGGCAGCTGCCGACAGGCGGCTCAGCGAAGTCCGGCGTGCCGTTCCCGACGCCGGCGGACTGGTCATCGCCACGGACCACGAGGACGCCCGTGCCTACGCAGGGCAGCTGAAGAAGATCACGGGGGAGTCACCCACGGTGATTTTGTCTGACGATGCGAAAGCCTCGGACAAGATCGATGAGTTCTCGGCGGGCACCCAGCGGTGGATGGTCGCCGTGCGCATGGTGTCCGAAGGCGTGGACGTGCCGCGCCTCGCCGTCGGGGTCTATGCCACCTCCACCGCGACGCCGCTCTTCTTCGCCCAGGCTGTGGGACGCTTTGTGCGTGCCAGGAAGCGGGGCGAAACGGCGTCGGTCTTCCTGCCCTCCGTGCCGCACCTGATGATCCTCGCGAATGAGATGGAACTGGAGCGTGACCACGCCCTGGACCGGCCCGAGAACCACCTCGAAGAAGAGGGATTCGGCCTGGACGATTCGCTGATGGAAGCAGCCAACCGGGAGGAAAAAGCCTCCGGCGAGCTGCAGAAGCAGAAGTTCGAGGCCCTGGAATCGCAGGCGTCCTTCGACAGGGTGCTCTTCGACGGGGGCGAGTTCGGTACCGGGGGCGAGCTGGGCAGCGAGGACGAGCTGGACTTCCTGGGCATCCCCGGACTGCTGGACCCGGACCAGGTGACAATGCTGCTGCGTCAGCGCCAGCAGGAACAGCTCACCCGGCGCGGGCGCAAAAGAACCGAGGAAACGGTCCCGGAGGAGCTGCCGTCCGTGGCGGACCACCGGCACCTGACGGAACTGCGGGCGCAGCTGGCCAAGAACGTCTCCGCCTGGTCGGCCCGGTCCGGCATGCCGCACGGTGTGGTGCATTCGGAGCTGCGCCGGATCTGCGGCGGCCCGGCCGTGGCGCAGGCGAACGAGGAACAGCTCCAGAAGCGGCTGGCCAAGCTGCAGGACTGGTTCATCGGCCGCAAGTAGCCCGCCCTTTCGATGTGGTGGAGGAGCTAGAGGTCGAGCAGCTCGACCCCTGCATCCTCAAGTTCATCAAGGGCCGCCAGGACGTCCACCTTGTCCAGCCCGCGGCACAGCTCCGGAATGACGTAGGTGGCGTAGCCGGCGGCCACGGCGTCCAGTGCCGTTGCCTTCACACAGTAATCAGTGGCCAGGCCTACGATCACCACTTCGTCCACACCGTTGTCCCGCAGCCAGTCGTCCAGGCTGACGGCGTCCTCGTCCGGCTCCGGCTCCGCGTCGGGGTCGCCCAGCGGAACTTCGACATCCGGGGCCAGAAGCCCTTCGAAACCGGAGTAGGCGGCCTCGTACTGCCCTTTGCGGAAATACGCGTCGATGAACTCCGTGTCCAGGTCCGGGTTCAGTGCGGCTCCGTGGGTCCCTGCCACGCAGTGCACCGGCCAGGAATCCCGGAAGTTCGGATTGTCGGAGAAATGGCTGCCGGGTTCAATATGCCAGTCCTGGGTTGCTGCGACGACGGCGTACCGGTCCCGTGAGGTCTCGATGTAGTCGCTGATTTCCGCAGCGGTGTCATTGCCTCCCGGCACGGCCAGGGAACCGCCCTCACAAAAGTCGTTCTGGACGTCAACCACAATCAGTGCACGGGTCATCGGGTTTCCTCCTCGAATTCGGTCGGGATCACAGGCTCGCCGCGCTGCAGGCGGTAAGCAGGCGCCGGCAGTTCAACCAGCGAAGCATCGTGCCGGGCACGGGCGCGGGTGACAGCCTCCGGCCCGGTCCAGCCTTCCTGTACAACGCCGTCGGAGACGAAGGTCTCCAGCAGCTCGCGGTCATCGCCGTCGTTTGCCGGACGGGCGCCGACGCCGACTACCTCCGCCACGGCGCGGCCGCGTTCGTTCAGGCGGCGGAGGGCGTATTTGCGCCCGCCCAGGGAAGCCTTGTTCTTCGCGGCCTTGGCAACGGAGACGAAGTTGCCGTCCGAGCCTTCCCGGCTGACCAGCTTGTACACCAGCCCCGCAGTGGGGGCACCGGAACCCGTCACCAGGGATGTGCCGACGCCGTAGGTGTCCACGGGCGCGGAAGCCAGGGCTGCAATGGCGTATTCATCCAGGTCTGAGGTCACCATGATCCGGGTCGACGTGTTCCCGAGATCGTCCAGCAGCTCGCGGACCCACTGGGCCTGGGCCACCAGGTCACCGGAGTCCAGCCGGACGCCGCCCAGCTTGTGCCCGGCAACGGCAACGGCATTGCGGACGCCCTGTTCGACGTCGTACGTGTCCACGAGCAGGGAGGTATTGAGTCCCAGCGAAGCGGTCTGGGCCCTGAACGCATCCATCTCCGAGTCATGGAGCAGCGTGAAGGAGTGCGCTGCGGTGCCGACGGTCTTGATGCCGTAGCGAAGCCCGGCTTCCAGGTTGGAGGTGCTGTCGAACCCGGCGATGAACGCCGCACGTGCGGCGGCGACGGCGGCTTCTTCATGGGTGCGGCGCGAGCCCATTTCAATGCACGGACGGCCCCCGGCGGCGCTGGTCATCCGGGAAGCGGCGGAGGCAATCGCACTGTCATGGTTGAGCACGGACAGGATCAGGGTCTCAAGGATGCAGGCTTCACCGAAGCTGGCTTCGACCTGCAGGATGGGGGATCCGGGGAAGTACACGTCCCCTTCCGCGTACCCGGTGATGGTGCCGGTGAAACGGAAATCGGCCAGCCAGGCCAGCGTCCGGTCATCCACGACGCCGGTGGACCCGAGGAAATCCAGCTGGGCTTCCTCGAAACGGAAACTGCCCAGTGCCTCGAGCAGCCTGCCGGTGCCGGCGACTATCCCGTAGCGCCGTCCATCCGGCAGCTTCCGGGCGAAGGCCTCGAACACTGAGCGCCTCTCGGCGGTCCCGGCGTGCAGGGCGGCCTGCAGCATGGTCAGTTCGTAGTGGTCGGTGTACAGGGCAGCATTTGGCTGCTGCCACGCGGTGGTAGCGTTCACACCCAAAACTCTAACCCGCCGTCCCCGGCCTGCGCCGCACCCGCTCACCTGTTGGCCGCACCCGCACGGCGGGCCAAACTACAATTGGCACCATGAGCGTAGCCACCCTCCCGGGCACCGGGACACAGACCGACTCCCGGACTGCAGAGCAGACTGCCACCGATGTGCCCTGGGTCGTGATCGTCTGGAATGATCCGGTAAACCTGATGAGCTACGTCAGCTACGTCTTCCAAAGCTACTTCGGCTATTCGGAGGCGAAGGCCAACCAGCTGATGCTCCAGGTCCACAACGACGGCAAGTCGGTAGTGGCCACCGGCCCCCGCGAAGAAGCCGAACGACACACCCTGGCAATGCACTCCTACGGTCTCTGGGCAACGTTCCAGAAGGCCGACCAGTCCTAACCAGGCCCGCACACCACAGGAAAGGTCGCTTTGGCTACCGGATTCAAGCTCACCCGCAAGGGAATCACCGCCCAACTGGAGCCGGGGGAGCGCTCACTGCTGCGCGGCCTGTTCTCCGACGTCACAACCATGCTGGAACCGGAGTCTGCCGCCCATGAGGATCCGCTGGCAGCCATGGTGGGCCTGGACGCCAGTGCCGAGGTCCCCGGGGATCCGGCAATGCTGCGGCTGCTGCCCGACGCGGTTCGGGAGAACGACGCCGATGCCCTCGAGTTTCGGCGGCTCACCGAACGTTCCCTGAGGGAAGGGAAAATCGGCTCGCTCCGGGCCGCCTCCCTGGCCCTTGAATCCAGCCCGCTGAACCTGGACCCGGCACAGGCCCGTCATTTCGCCCAGGCCCTGAACGACGTGCGCCTGGTGCTTGGATCCCGGCTGGGACTTGAAACGGATGAGGATGCAGAGGCCCTGCATGACATCACGGAGCCGGGTGATGCGCAGAACGTCGACGAGTACCTGGCCCTTGTCTACAACTTCGTCACCTGGCTGCAGGAAACCCTGATGAAGGCCCTGCTGGACAGCCTGCCCCGGCGCTGACGGTCCGCACGGCAGCGGCCCCGGCAGCGGCAATTGTGACCAAGACCACGGATTCCCGGGTGCGCCCTGTCCGGGCCGGGGACTATTGTCAATACATCATGAGCTCTGACCATCCGGGTACTTCGCCGCTGAAGGACGACCTGCCGAAGACCACTGACGCACCGATCGGAATTTTCGATTCGGGAGTTGGTGGCCTGACGGTTGCCCGTGCCGTGATTGACCAGCTGCCAAACGAATCCATCCTCTACGTCGGAGACACGGCACACGGACCGTATGGCCCGCTGCCGATCGCCGACGTGCGGGCCTACGCACTGGGCGTTATGGATGAACTGGTGGACGCCGGCGTCAAGCTCCTGGTGATTGCCTGCAACTCCGCTTCGGCCGCCGTCCTGCGCGATGCCCGCGAGCGCTACACCGGCCGCTACGGAATCCCCGTCATCGAAGTCATCCAGCCGGCCGTCCGCAGGGCTGTCGCTGCGACGAGGTCCGGACGCATCGGCGTGATTGGCACCGCCGCGACGGTGAGCTCAAGGGCCTACGACGACACGTTCGCGGCAGCCCCGCACCTGACGGTGTCCTCAGTGGCCTGCCCCGCGTTCGTCGAGTATGTGGAAGCCGGAGTTACCGCCGGACCCGAACTCCTTGAGGCGGCGGAAAAATACCTGGCACCGCTGAAGGACGACGGCGTTGACACCCTGGTTCTGGGCTGCACCCACTATCCACTGCTTACCGGCGTTATCTCCTACGTGATGGGTGAGAACGTCACGCTGGTTTCCAGTGCGGAGGAAACCGCGAAGGACGTCTACAAGGCACTGCTCACCCACGGACTGCAGCGCGGGGCAGGGGTGCCGCCGCGGCATCGCTTCGTTGCCACCGGAGACGCGGAATCCTTCGAGCTGCTTGCCCGCCGGTTCCTCGGACCCGAAGTGGTGCGCGTGGAGCACGCAGACTCGGTTGCTGCCAGGTATCCCACGGGGGTACTGGCACGAATCACTCCCGAAATGATCGCTGCCGCGCGTGCCCAGGCCGGTCTGCCGGCAGCCGGCGCGGCCCTGGGGAACGGTGCCCGGTGAAACTGACAATCGTGGGCTGTTCGGGTTCCTTCCCGGGCCCGGCCTCGCCCGCCTCCTGCTACCTCGTTACCGCCAATGACGGCGAACGGGACTGGCGCATCCTCCTGGACCTGGGCAACGGCTCACTCGGCACGCTTCAGCGCTACATGGACATCAAGGACATCGACGCTGTCCTCATCACTCACCTGCATCCGGACCACTTCATGGATCTCTGCGGGCTGCACGTGGCCGTGCACTGGGACCCCAATGGCTGGAACCGGGACCGCGTGAAGGTATACGGCCCGGAGGCCACCGCGGACCGGATCGCGGTTGCCTACGGCCTGGACCCGGAACCGGGTATGCATGAGGACTTCGAGTTCCTGTCCTGGACCGCCGGCGTCCCTGTCCGGATCGGACCGTTTACGGTGACCCCGTACCCCGTGTCCCACCCGGCGGAGGAAGCCTATGCGCTTCGGGTGGAAGCAGCGGTGCCTGCCAAGGACGGCACCGAGGTAATCCGTACCCTGGCCTATTCCGGGGATACAGATTCCTGCCCCGGGCTGGAGGAAGCTGCGCGGGACACTGACGTGTTCCTCTGCGAAGCCGCATTCCATGAAGGCCGCGACGACGCGATTGCCGGTGTGCACCTGACGGGCAAGCGTGCCGGGGCCGCTGCCACTGCTGCCGGCGCCCGCCGCCTGCTGCTGACCCACCTGCCGGTCTGGAACGACGCGAACAGGGCCGTCGCCGAGGCAAGGGAAACCTACAGCGGAGACCTCGCCGTCGCCGTCGCCGGTGTTTCCTATGATGTGGGCACCGCGTTTGTTCCGCCGCTCGCCGTCGAACGGCTCTCCCCGCCCCTTGGCCACCCCTCGGAAGGACGTCCGGTAAGCGGCCGATAGACTGGGGCGCATGACTACAGCTTCTTCGCCTGCCCTGCGTGCCGACGGCCGCACCCCTGACCAGCTCCGCAGCATCAGCATTACCCGCGGCTGGTCCAGCCAGGCCGAGGGCTCGGCACTGATCGAGTTCGGCAGCACGCGCGTGCTGTGCACTGCCTCCCTCACGCCCGGAGTTCCCCGCTGGCTCAAGGGCGAAGGCAAGGGCTGGGTCACCGCTGAATATGCGATGCTGCCGCGGGCCACGAATACCCGCAATGACCGCGAATCGGTCAAGGGCAAGATCGGCGGACGCACCCACGAAATCTCCCGGCTCATCGGACGCTCCCTCCGCTCGGTCATCGACACCCGTGCCCTGGGCGAGAACACCGTAGTCCTGGACTGCGACGTCCTGCAGGCCGACGGCGGCACCCGCACGGCGGCCATTACGGGCGCCTATGTGGCCCTTGCGGACGCGCTGGCCTGGGCCAAAGAGAACAAGCTGGTGGCACGGAACGCCGAACCTCTGCTGGATACCGTGGCTGCGGTCAGCGTCGGCATCATTGACGGCGTGCCGATGCTGGACCTGCCGTACGTGGAAGACGTCCGGGCGCAGACCGACATGAACGTGGTGGTGACCGGCAGCGGCAAGTTCGTGGAGGTGCAGGGCACCGCCGAAGGAGCTCCGTTCGACCGCGCCGAACTCGATGCACTGCTGGACCTGGCACTGCTCGGCACCTCTGAGCTGGCCGATATCCAGCGGCGCACGCTCGCAGGCCAGTGACCGCCCCCGGGCCCCGGCTGGTGCTTGCCACCCGCAACGCCGGAAAACTGAGGGAACTGCGCGAACTGCTGCGCGGACGGATCGAAGGACTCGACGTCGACACCCAGGTGATCGACGCCGCCGCTGCCGGCGTGCCCGACGTTCCCGAAACGGGAGTCACGTTCGAAGAGAATTCCCTGCTGAAGGCACGCGCCGTGGCAGCGGCCACCGGACTGCCCGCCATCGCCGATGACTCCGGGCTGTCAGTGGACGTCCTGGGCGGTGCGCCCGGCATCTTCTCGGCCCGCTGGTCCGGGGTGCACGGCAACGACCAGGCAAACCTCGATTTGCTGCTGGCACAGCTGGCCGATATCGGCCCGGAACACCGGGGTGCTGCCTTTATCTGTGCAGCTGCGCTGGCAGTGCCGGGCGGCCAAGATGTCGTAGAGCACGGTGAGCTGCGGGGAACCCTGCTGGCGCAGCCGCGGGGGAGCGGAGGTTTCGGCTACGATCCGATCCTGCAGCCGGTCGGCGAGACGCGCAGCTGTGCGGAGCTCTCCGGGCCGGAGAAGAACGCCATCAGCCACCGGGGCCAGGCTTTCCGGGCACTGCTTCCGGCCATTGTCCGGGTGCTGGCGGGGTCTGAACCCGAGCAACTGACGTGAAATACGCCACTGGCTGAGGCCGGCGGGCCCTGCGGAGCCGGTCCCGGGCGGCCCGCTTCGTTCTTGCCCCGCGGGGGGATAGGGCACAATTGGTTCCGATATGAGTATCCTGACCAGCGCCTCCGTTGACCCTGCCAGCTCCGAATCGGCCCTGGGAGGGGTCGCCCAGTGGGCCGTGGACATCATGGAGGCGATCGGCGCCCCTGGTGCCGGCCTGGCAATCGCACTCGAGAACCTCTTTCCGCCGCTTCCCAGTGAAGTAATCCTTCCGCTGGCCGGTTTCGCAGCCAGCCAGGGCAACTTCTCCCTGGTTGAGGCGCTGATCTGGACCACGCTCGGTTCACTTCTGGGCGCGTGGGCGCTTTATGGCCTGGGAGCCTGGCTGGGACGTGACCGGATGCGGGCCATCGTCGCCAAGGTTCCGCTGGTGGACATCGAAGATGTCGACAAAGTAGAGGCGTGGTTCAACCGGCACGGCTACAAAGCGGTGTTCTTCGGCCGGATGATTCCGATTTTCCGGTCCCTGATTTCAATACCGGCGGGCATCGAGAAAATGCCCACGCTCAAGTTCCTCGGCCTCACCTTCGCGGGCAGCCTGATCTGGAATTCAATCTTCGTGTTCTCCGGCTTTTTCCTGGGTGAAAGCTGGCACATCGTGGAGGAGTACGCCGGAATTTTCCAGAAGATCGTGATTGCCGCAGTTCTTGTCGGCGGCATCTGGTACCTCACCACGAAGATCCGGTCCTACCGGCGGAGGAAGGCCCAGCGCGCGGCCGAAGAGTCCTGACGTGGGAGTGGATTTCACCTCCATCGACTTTGAAACAGCCAATGGATTCCGCGGATCACCCTGCTCCGTTGGGCTGAGCAAAGTCCGCGGGGGACGGATCGTCGAGGAAGCCTCCTGGCTGATGCGGCCACCGGAGGGCCATGACTTCTTCGACCGGCGCAACACCCGGATCCACGGCATCGAGGAACACCAGGTGGCGGACAAGCCGCGTTTCGGGGAACTGTTTCCAGAGATCGGCGCGTTCATAGGGGATGACCTCCTCGTGGCCCACAATGCCGCGTTCGACCTGGGCGTGATTCGCTCCGCCCTGGAGGTTTCCGGCCTGGCCGGACCCGCCTACGACTACGCGTGCACGGTTGTTCTTTCCCGCCGCACGTACTCCCTGCCCTCACATTCGCTGCCGTTCGTGGCCGAGGCCGCCGGCGTCCCGCTGGAACACCACCACGACGCAACCGCAGATGCCCGGGCATGTGCCGGAATCATGATCGATATTGTTGCGCGCTCAGGGGCCGGCAGTCTGGCAGAGTACTTCGCGCTGCAGGGCCTGCGCCCTAACCATGCCCCGGCGTACCGCCCTGGCCTGGACGAGCTGTCCAAAGCCACACGGGACGCGCTGGAGCGCGGAACCGGTACAGCTGCCACTGCTGGTTCATCGTTTGGCGGCTGGCCGTCCGAAGGCGTAAACCCGCCCCCGAACCCGGCGGCACAGCCGGGACATCCCCTTTACGGCCAGACCATCGTCTTTACCGGAAACCTCGGGATGCCCCGTCAAAACGCGAAGGACCGCGCCGCGGAGCTGGGTGCGCGCCCGGCCAGCAACGTTACGCGTGCCACCACCGTGCTGGTGGTGGGCGACGGCTTCGAGGCCGGTGACCTGCGCAACGGGCGGGTCACCGGGAAGGCCCGCCGCGTACTGGAACTGCATGAACGCGGGCAGCGGATTGAAGTGCTGTCCGAGGCTGAGTTCCTCCAGATGATCGGCGGCACCTGGCCTGTGGGCAGCCAGTAGGCCGTACGAATACCGTGCTTCGCCCGGTTTCTCTTCCGGCACCTTGAGCCAGGGGTGAGAGTTAGCCGACCGTGACGCCCAGCAGGGCCTCGGCCATCTTCTCCACGGTTACCCGGGCATCGATGGCGGCGGCCCACTCTGCAGGCATGGCCTCCCGGCCGTAGAGCACTCCGAGGATGTTTCCGGTGACTGAGGCAGTGGAGTCGCTGTCGCCGTCGTGATTTACCGCCAGCGCAGCAGCCTTGCGGAAATGCTGTTCCGGTGAACCGGCATCTGCTGTTGCCAGCGCGGCGTAGAGACCAATGGCGAGGGCTTCCTCCGCTACCCAGCCTTCACCGAGTGCCGCCTTGAGGCGTTCCGGCGAAGGACGGGACTGCCCGGCCAGGTCCTCCGAAGCGAGCGCCACGGCGGCTTCGAGGCGTTGGGCCAGTTCAGGGACCCCACTGGCTGCGGCACGTTCGACGGCGTTGGCCGCGGCGGCCTGCAGGGTGGCATCCGCCGGCAGCAGATCATGGATGAGGGTGCTGAACACGGCGGCACTGTGCAGGGCCGAAGGATGCCCGTGTGTCAGGGCCGCGCCGTCGGCGCTGAACTTGTAGACGGTCTCCGCGGCAACATAGGGGAGCAGCCCGAACGGTGCTGACCGCATCACGGTGCCGCAGCCCTTGGAATCCGGGTTCACCGGCCGCTTGCGGGTCCCCATTTCTCCGGTGAGCAGCCCCGAAAGGCAGGCATTGCCGGGCGCGCGGCGGTGGTGCAGGACTTCCTGCCCGTCGATCCAGCGGTCCGGCTGGTCCGGTGCGTTTACGGGCAGGGCCTCGCCCTGGGTCTTGAGCCAGCGGAGGTAGGCCAGCCAGAGGCAGGCCGTCTCGTCCGCGCCAACGCCGTCATTGGCCCATTGCAGGACTTCAACCAGGCCGTCAACGGTGTACAGCGTCATCTGGGTATCGTCGGAAACGGGGGCGGGCAGTTCCAACTGGTCAAAGCCGGTGAGTCCGGACGGCCCAAACCGCGCCCGGATGCCTTCAGCGGAATCGAATTCAACCGCGTAGCCCAGGGCATCGCCCAACGCGCCGCCCAGAAGGCAGCCGTGGACCTTCGAGCGGAAACTGGATGGATCAACCGGGGGCAGGGCAGCGGAATTATTCACTGTTCCAGCATAGGTCGCGGCGGGCCAGGTCCCTGTGCGGAGCAGCAAGTGTATGCTCAGTGCGCACCCAGCAGCCTCACAGGAACCGGTGGAAGGCTGGGGTGTTTGTGCGTCCGCTGCACGTTTCGCGTGCGCAGCGGGTCCGCATGAGGTACACCCGTTTTCACCAACTGACAAGGAACCACACCTTCATGACTGCAGAGCCACATTTCCCAGCCGGCGCCCGCGCCGCAGCTGTTGAGACCGAGGGCACAACGATCACGTCCCTGCGCTCCTACGGGCTCCTGGGCCGCAGCGTCGCCGAAGCGGCGGGTTCCTTCCTGCTGGTGCTGGCAGGCCTGGGAGTCTCCTTCTTCAACCCGTCCGGCGGGCTGTCTGCCCCGCTCGCCTTCGGCCTGGTGCTGGCAGCGGCGATGATCGCTTTCGGATACATCTCCGGGGGCCACTTCCTGCCCACCATCACCATTGGCAGCGCGCTGGCCGGCCGTACCTCCTGGAAGTCCGTGGTGCCCTACATCGTGGCGCAGCTCGTCGGCGCCCTGTTTGCGGCACTGATTCTGTGGGTCTCCATGACCGGTCACCCGCAGATTCCCGAAACCCAGCCGTTCTTCGCCGCCGTGGCCAACGGTTTTGGTGAACACTCAGCAACGCAGTTCCCGGTAGCCGGAGCACTGCTGACTGAGGTTATTGCAGCGGCGCTGCTGACCGCCGTCTTCCTCGGTGCCGGAAGCCGCCTGGCTTCCGCTGCCGGTGCCTTCGCCGTCGGCGTCACCTACGCGGCCCTGCTGACCTTCCTGGTTCCCATCACGGGCGGCTCCATCAACCCGGCCCGCTCCACCGCAGTTGCTGTCTTCGCCGAGCCGTGGGCGCTGGAACAGCTGTGGCTGTTCTGGGCCGCACCGCTGCTGGGTGCAGCCATCACCGGGCTGATCTACCGCAGCATGGATTACGCGGCACCGGCCGTCGTGGCAATCATTGAAGACGACGAGCTCCTGGCTGAGGACGAAGACGCGGCAGCCGAGGCCGCTTCCGGGGCCTCAGCGGCAGCAGGCAGCGAACACGATGTCCGGCACACCGCTGCAGACGACGCCGATGCCCGCGGTTTCTTCGAGTCCGGGGAGCCCGGCAAGGCACCGGAGTCCGGTTCTGCAGACGCTGACGGCGACGATCCTAACGGCCGTCCCCGCAGCTGATTGCCGGCCTTCGGCACGGATGCTGACCGCCCGCCGGTGACATTTCCCGTTCAGACATGGGTCTGGCGATGGGGTGTCACCGGCGGGCGGTAGTTTTATTGGTATGCGAATCCTGCACACGTCCGACTGGCATCTGGGCCGTTCCTTCCACGGTGTGGGGATGCTTCAGGCCCAGCGCTCCTTCCTTGACCAGCTGCTGGCAACCGTCCGGGAAGAGAACGTTGACGCCGTCCTCATCTCCGGTGACGTCTACGACCGCGCGCTGCCGGGCGTGGATGTGGTGGGTCTGCTGGATGAGGCCCTTGCTTCAATCACGGCTGCCGGCGCGCGTGTGGTGCTCACCAGCGGAAACCATGATTCTGCCGCGCGCCTGGGTTTCGGCGGACGGATCTTTGAACAGGGCGGAGTGCACCTGCGAACCGGAATTGCCGGGATCACCTCTCCTGTTCTGCTGGAGACGGGCAGTTCGACAGTTGCCGTGTACGGCATTCCCTATCTTGAGCCGCGGCTTGCTGCGCCCGAACTTGGCAAGGATATTTCCCCGACGCACGCCGCAGTGCTGGGCGAAGCCCTGAACCGCATCCGCCAGGACGTGTCCGAGCGCAGGGAAGCAGGGCACCCGGTCCAGCCGGTGGTCATGGCGCATACCTTTGCTTCCGGCGGCATCACGTCGGACAGCGAACGGGACCTCACCGTGGGCGGTGTGGGAGCCGTGCCGCTGGATCTCTTCAGCGGTTTCACGTATGCGGCTCTTGGCCACCTGCACGGCAGGCAGGAACTCGCTCCGAACGTCTGGTACTGCGGCTCGCCGCTGCCCTATTCCTTCTCCGAAGCCAGGCAGTCCAAGGGCGGACTCCTGGTGGATCTTGGGGGTGAGGGTCTGCGCTCCGTCACGCCGGTCCCCTGGACAGCACCAAAACGGCTGGAGATCCTCCGGGGAACGCTGGAGGGCCTGCTGGCAGATCCAGGTCTCACGGATGCTGAAGATGCCTGGTGCCAGGTCACTCTGACGGACGATTCACGTCCGGCCCGGGCCATGGAACGGATCCGGTCCCGGTTCCCCGGCACCCTGGTGCTTTCCTTCGAACCCGCTTCCGGCTCCCGCGGAGTCAATGAGAGTTACAGCCAGCGTCTGGCGAAGGCAACGGACGACCTCGATGTCTGCTGTGGATTCCTGGACCACGTCCGTTCACGCGAAGCCGCCCCGGAGGAAAAGGATCTGTTTGCTGAAGTCCTCCGCAAGGTGAACGCTGCTGAGGTGGCCAAATGAGGATCCACCGCCTGGAGATGCAGGCCTTCGGCCCTTTCGCTGACCGCCAGAAAATCGACTTCGACGAGCTCGGTGCCCAGGGCCTGTTCCTGCTCAACGGTCCCACGGGCGCCGGGAAGACCAGCGTCCTCGACGCGATCTGTTTCGCGCTTTACGGGGCCGTGCCCGGCGCGCGCCAGGAAGCCCGGAAACTGCGCAGCGACCATGCTGCTCCAGGGGTCCCGCCGGAAGTGGTGCTTGAGTTCAGCGCCGGACCACGGCGGTTTACCGTTGTCCGCAGCCCGCAGTGGGAACGGCCGGCCAAACGTGCGGGCAGTGCCAGGGGTACGGTAACCGAACAGGCCAAGACGCTGCTCAGCGAACAGGTAGACGGCGAGTGGGTGCAGAAGACTGCCCGCAACGATGAGGCAGCAGCGGAGATCCAGCAGCTGCTCGGTATGAGCCGCGAGCAGTTTACCCGCGTGGTGATGCTGCCGCAGGGTGATTTCGCCGCCTTCCTCCGTGCCGATGTCACGTCACGGGCAGAGCTTCTGCAGCGTTTGTTCGGTACCTGGCATTACGAGGAAGTCGAACGTGAACTCAAGCTCCAGGCTGATGACGCAAAGGCTGAGCTGGCCCAGGCACAGACATCAGTGGACCTGCTCCGTGCCCAGGCCCGCAACGAGGCTGCGCGTTGCGCGAAGCTGCTGGGCAGGGAAGATCCCCAGGAGCTGGTCCAGGCTGCGGCCGGGGATACCGCGGAGGCAGCGGACGCGCAGACGGCAGCGGCTGTACCGCCCAGCCAAAGAGCCGAGACCGGTTCGGACTGGCTCCGAACGGTCCGGGAGGCCCTTGCCGGGCACCTTTCCACGCTAAAGGCAGCGCAGGCCGTGCGGACCGTGACGCTTGCCGACGCCGAGGCATTCCTGCACAAACTTGAAGCACGGCGTGCCCGCGGACTCGCCGTCCTGCAGCTCGAAGCTGAGGAACGCGAGCTCGCCCGCAGGCAGTCGTCCAGCCTGCCGCAGCGGGCAGCCCTCGAGTCACATACGCGGGCGGAAGGACTCAGGGGTTACCTGGATGCTTTCGCGTCGGCCGAGGCCGGCGCGGGGAAGTCGGCTGCCGCCGCCGTCGAAGCGCTCACGGAATTGCGGAAAGCAGCGGGTCCGGCCGGATTGGGAGACCTGGTTCCTGACGCAGAGTACCAGGGCAGCGGGAGCAGCGTGCTGCCCGAAGCCGATGCCCTTCAGGGCCTGGAAGAACGCACGGCCAAGGAAACCACGGCGGCTGAGAACGCACTGGCAGACGCGGAACGGGCCGCCGCCCTGGACCGCCAGGCAGCCGGGGAACGCTCCCGGGAAACCTCCCTTCGGGCTGAAGCCGCAGCGGCGGAGGAGAAAGCGGACGAACTTCGGATCGAGCAGGAATCGCTGCGGACAGACCTTCCCCGGCTAAGGGCCCTGGCCGCCGGCACTGAACCCGCCCGCCGCCGGATGGAAGACGCGGACAAGGTCCTGGCTGCGATCGAGGCCTTTACCGAGGCGCAGGCCGCTGCGGCTGCCTCGGCAGAGAAGGCCGCACTGTCGCGGCAGCGGTACCAGGACGCACGGGAGGAATGGCAGAACCTGCTGCAGCTGCGGCTGGACCAGGCTGCAGCGGAACTGGCATCCAGTCTGGAACCGGGGGAGGGCTGCCCCGTTTGCGGCAGTGAGGCCCACCCGTCCCCGGCACCGCTCCCGGAGGACGGAAAATTCGTCACCCGGGAAGAAGAGTCCGCGGCCCGGACCGCTGCCAGGAACGCTGAACGGTCCTGGGAAGGCGCCCGCACGGCTGCCGAAACTGATGCTTCGCACGCTGCCGCCCTGCAGGCGCAGGGCGGGGACTCCGACCCCGGTGAATCCCGCATTGCGCGGGACCAGGCCGCCGAAGACCTGCGGGCCGCGGAGGAAGCGGCTGCGATCCTGGCCGTTTCCGAAGAACGCCTCCAGGAGGTGGAAACCGAATTGGGGAGGCTGGGCGAGAAACGGTCCGGCCTCCTGCAGGAAGCCGCCCAGGCGCAGGCCCGTGCCTCGGCGGCTCAGGAAGAAATCGAAGAGCTTGCCCGCAGGGGTTCCGCGGAGCTTACCGAAACCGCTGAGCTCTCGGACCGGCTGGAACGTCTGCGGACAGTGCGCCGTCTGACGGCTTCAGCCAGGACAGGCCTGCAGGGTTTCCAGCAGGCAGCGGTGTTCAGGGAAGAAGCCGAAGCCTCGCTTGCCCACGCGCTGGACGGGACGGAATTCGCCGATGCAGCTGCCGCCCGGAAAGCCCTCCTGCCCGCAGACGAGGCAGGCGCCCTGTGCCGGGAACTCGAAGCCCTCGATGCCCAAGCAGCCCGGCTGGCCCTCCGGCGTGAAAATGAGGACGCGCTTGCGGCGCTGGACAGCGACGGCGCTCCTGAGCAAATGCCGGACGAAGAAGACGTGGCAGAAGCGTCCGAGGCCGCCGGTGCTGCCCGCCGCGCAGTTTCCGACGGAGCAGTGCAGATCGGGCAGCTGGAGGGCTCGGCCGGAACGCTGGAGGAACTCGGCGCCCAGCTGGCGGTTGCCGAGGAAGAACTCCAGCCGCTGCACAGCAGGCACGAGCTGCTGCAGTCACTGAGCGACACGGCCCGCGGTAACGGCGAGAACAACTACCGGATGGCACTCAGCACCTATGTGCTGGCTGCGCGGCTTGAACAGGTCGCGGCCGCTGCCACCGAGCGGCTGGCGGCAATGACTGCCGGGCGGTACTCGCTGGTCCACGACGATTCACGTTCCGGAAACCGGCGTGCCGGACTCGGACTCCACGTGATCGATGACTGGACCGGGGTCCGAAGGGATACTTCGACCCTTTCAGGCGGGGAGTCCTTTATGGCGTCCCTCGCGCTGGCGCTGGGCCTGGCCGACGTGGTGCAGCAGGAATCGGGCGGAACAAGCATGGAGACCCTCTTCGTTGATGAGGGCTTCGGCAGCCTGGATGAGGAGGCACTCGAACAGGTCATGGATGCCCTGGAAGGGCTGCGCGACGGCGGCCGGGTAGTTGGGCTCGTAAGCCACGTGGCGGAAATGAAGCTGCGCATCGCCGCCCAGCTGCAGATCACCAGGGGCCGTAACGGTTCCACTGTCCGTTACCGTGCTGCGGAAGCCCTGCCTGCCTAGGACCCGCACGGACGTCCATGCCCCTCCCGGAAAGGCTGTGTACGCCGACAGCGAGAACCGTCCCGGAGGCGGTGCTGTCCGGGTTAGGATCATTCTGTATTTGGGTTGGGCGCATCGGGAGGAGGGACGATGCGCGCTTTTTCCTGAACTGAGTAATCCATGAGTCCTGAACCTTTCACGCAGCAGGCCGGCACCGAGTCCGGTATCTCCACGAACAGCGCTTCCGCTGTCGACGCACCGCCGGCCAAGGGCCGATATGCCCGGATCTATGAAATCGCCGGCGCTGCCTTTTTCTCCGTGGCCTTCCTGGCCAGGCTTCCCCTGGCAATGCTGACCATCGGGGCCCTGACCCTCGTTACCAGCATTACCGGGTCCTATGCGCAGGGCGGCTTTGCTGCCGGAGCGGTGGGCGTTGGATCGGCGCTTGGGGGTCCGGCCCTGGGGTATCTGGCGGACCGCATAGGACAGCGGCCTGTGCTGCTGGGTGCCGCCGTCGCGAATCCCCTGCTCATTGTTGCCACTCTCCTGACTGCATCCCAGCTGCCCGACGGCGGGCCGCTCCTGGCCGTGCTGGCGGCAGCCTTCGGCATGGGTGCCACCGGCCCGCAGGTCGGTCCGCTTGCCCGCGTGCGCTGGATGGCACTCACCGCCAAGGACCGCAGCGGACGGGAAATGGGCACGGCACTGTCCTACGAGAGCATGGCCGACGAACTGAGCTTTGTGCTGGGCCCGGCTTTGGTGGGCCTGCTCGCCGCAGCCGTCGCACCCTGGCTTCCGCTGGCCCTGGCAGCTCTCCTGTCCGCCACGATGGTTAGCGCCTTTGCCTTCCACCGCTCGGCCGCTGCCGTCGTTCCGTCCCGCCGCAGGGACAGCCGCGCTGCAGCGGCGGAGAGCGGAACGCCGGAACGCGGCGGTGTGTCCTGGGGGCTCCTGGCCCTTCCCGTCCTTGGGATGGTGGCCATGGGAACCTTCTTCGGCGCCACGCAGGCGAGCCTGGCGGCCTTCGGCGGCTCATTCGGCGCAGCGGATACCGCAGGCCTCCTGTATTCGGCCATGGGCATCAGCTCGGCTGCCGCGGCACTTTCAGTTGCCTTCTGGCCGCAGCGCCTGAGCCAGTCCGTGCGCTGGGTTCTCTCGGCTGCAGCGATGACCGGGGGCACTCTGCTGCTGCTCCTGCCCTCGGGCATCCCGGGAATGCTCCTGGCGCTCTTTGTTCTCGGCATCCCGGTGGGGCCCACCATGGTCAGTATCTTCGGCATTGGTGCTGAACTTGCCCCGCGGCACCTGATGGGTACGTTCATGACGCTGCTTGCCAGCGGAACTGTTGCCGGCACTGCCGTCGGATCGGGCCTGGCGGGGCCGCTGGCGGAAGAGTTTGGACACCCGGCAGCTTTCCTGGTGAGCGTTGGCGCGGCATGCGCGCTCCTGATCCTGGGCCTGGCGTCTGCTGTGGCTGTGCATAGGGTTAAGAGCAGGCAAGTCTAGCCCAGCCCGGGCCGGTTCCAGAGACGCCCTGCGGCTGCGGGGTAACATTACGTACGCCGATCTCGATTGTGTTTCCAATCACATTTTTTCCTTGACGGAGGGTGACGCATTTCATAGCGTTTACCTGTAGAACTTCTGTTCAACATGCGAACATCCGCAGTTGCAGGACGTTCTTGGCCCCGTACCGTTCAAACGGGGTTTCCCACCTAAAGGAGCGCACTCGTGAAACGTACTGTCCCCGTTGTTATTGCCGCTACGGCGGCCCTGGCCCTTAGCGCCTGTGGCGGCGGGTCCCTTTCCGGTGACGACAGCTCCAGTGCCGCTGCAGGCTCGTCAGACCTGACCGCACTTTCTGTCGGTGTGATCCCGATCGTCGATACCGCACCTATCTGGCTGGGCAAGGAACAGGGTTTCTTCGAGGACGAAGGCATTGACCTGGACATCCAGACCACTACGGGCGGGGCGGCTGCCGTACCCGGCGTTGTCAGCGGTGATTTCCAGTTTGCCTTCGGCAACGTCGTCTCTGTGATGGTTGCAAATGACAAGGGCCTGAACCTCGAATTCGTTTCCAACGGAAACTCGACCACCGGCGATACCACGTCCGACTTCGGCGCAGTGGTAGTGCCGGCGGACTCCGACATTGAGACCGCAGCGGACCTCGCAGGCAAGACCGTGTCCGTTAATAACCTCTCCAACATCGGCGACACGACCATCCGCAAGGTCGTTGAAAACGCCGGAGGCGACCAGGAAAGCATCAAGTTCGTTGAAATCCCGTTCCCGGACGCTCCTGCAGCGATCGAGGGCGGCCAGGTTGATGCGGCCTGGATCCTGGATCCCTTCCTGACCCAGTCCGTGGATGACGGTGCCCGGGTGATTGCTTACAACTTCGCCGAAACCCACCCCAACCTGGACATCTCCGGCTACTTCACCTCGCAGCAGTATGCGCAGGAGAACCCGGAACTCGTAGAGAAATTCACCGCAGCGATGAAGAAGTCGCTGGAGTATTCACAGGAGAACCCGGACGCAGTCCGGGAAATCGTCGGCACGTACACCAAGATCGATGAAGAGATGCGCGCCAAGATGATCCTGCCCACCTTCCGCCCCGGCTTCGACCGCGAGGGCCTGACCGTGCTCGGCGAAGCTGCAGCTAGTTACGGCACGCTGTCCAAGGCTCCTGATCTGGACGCAATGCTGCCGGCGCAGGACTAGCGTCAGTACCATTCCGCCCGGTCTGAAAAGAACGAGAGCATATGAAATCCGCTAAACGTCTTCCCACGGGACCGTTGCTGGGTGTGGCAGGAATCCTCGGGTTCCTGCTCACCTGGGAACTCATCCCGCGGCTCGGGATAGTCAACCCGCGCTTCCTTCCGCCGGCCAGCGAGGTGCTGGGTGTCTTCGTAAGCAACCTGGGTCTTGGAGCCTTCTGGGCTGCTGTCCTGGACACCATGACGGGCTGGTTCCTTGGCCTGTTGATTGCCACGGTCGCTGCAGTGGTCCTGGGCCTGCTTATCGGTTCCAGCAACTTCCTGCGCAAGGCGACCAACTCCACCATTGAGTTCCTGCGTCCGATTCCGTCCGTGGCACTCATCCCGCTTGCGGTGCTGCTGTTCGGGCTTCGGCTTGAGTCGACGCTGCTGCTTGTGATCTATGCGTCCTTCTGGCAGGTCCTGATCCAGGTGCTCTACGGGGTGGCCGACGTCGATCCCGTAGCCAATAACACCGCCAAGAGCTTTGGCCTGGGCCGGCTGGCACGCATCAGGTATGTCGTATGGCCGACCACCCTTCCGTACCTCATGACCGGCGTCCGGCTTGCCGCAGCCGTTGCACTCATCCTGGCCATCACGGCGAGCCTGATTATTGGTTCTCCGGGGCTGGGCAAGGAAATTGCCAACGCACAGTCCGGCGGCGCAATCGCCCAGATGTATGCCCTGGTGCTCACCACCGGTGTGCTGGGCATCCTCATCAATATGGGAATGCGTGTGATTGAACGCCGGACCCTGTCCTGGCACAGCTCGGTCCGCGGGGAGGTCGTAGTATGAACACGCTCAAAAAAGCCGGCTACCTGGTAGGTCTTCCGGTACTGCTGATCTTCATCTGGTGGTTCAGTACGCTTGGCAGCACCAATTTCTTCGTGCCGAAGCCGGGAATGCTCGTCGATAAGCTCCTGACCGTGTGGACGGGGGAGCGGCTGGTGCAGGATGTCCTGCCGAGCCTCATCCGTCTGGTCACCGGCATCCTGCTGGCGATCGTCCTCGGTACGGTCATGGGCATTCTCATCGGCACCACCCGGTGGCTGCGGAGCCTGCTGGAACCCGTGCTGGAGTTCTTCCGCGCCATTCCGCCGCCGGTGCTGATCCCCGTTTTGATGCTCCTGATCGGTGTCAACGACCAGATGAAGGTAGCCGTGATCGTCTCGGGCTGCATCTGGCCGGTACTGCTGAACACCATCGAGGGCGTCCGCGCCGTTGACGGGGTGCTCAGCGATTCAGCCCGGACCTTCCGCATCGGCGGATTCGCCCGGCTGCGTTACCTGGTTCTTCCGAGTGCCAGCCCCCAGATCATGGCCGGCATCCGTCAGTGCCTGTCCATTGGCCTGATCCTGATGGTCATTTCGGAGATGTTCGCTTCCTCCGAAGGCCTGGGTTTCACCATCGTTCAGTTCCAGCGTTCCTTTGCCATTCCCGAAATGTGGAGCGGCATTGTGGTCCTTGGCCTGATCGGTGTGGCCATGTCATTTTTGTTCCAGTGGTCCGAGCGCCGCATCCTTGGCTGGTACCACGGCTTGAGAGAGGTAGAACATGCAGAGTAATCCCACGGAAGGCCAGGTCCAGCCGCTGCTGTCGGTCCGCGGCGTCCAGAAGATCTACAAGGTCGATGCCGGGGAGATCGAAGCTGTCCGCAACCTGACCTTCGACCTGCGTCCCGGCGAACTGGTCTGCCTGGTAGGCCCGTCAGGCAGCGGCAAGACCACACTCCTGAAGATCATTGCCGGGCTGATGGCCCCGACTTCCGGTGAAGTCGTCCTCGCTGGCAAGAAGGTCACCGAGCCGCCGAAGGACATGGCAGTTGTCTTCCAGGAATACGGGCGCAGCCTTTTCCCCTGGATGACAGTCCGCGGCAACGTGGAGCTGCCGCTCAAGAACGCAGGCATAGCCAAGGGCGAGCGGAACCAGCTCGTGGATGATGCGCTGGAGGCCGTGGGCCTGGCACACGTGCCCACCAGCTATCCGTGGCAGCTCTCCGGCGGTATGCAGCAGCGCGTGGCAATTGCCCGGGCCGTTGCCTACCAGCCGAAGGTGCTGCTCATGGACGAGCCGTTTGCCGCCGTCGACGCCCAGACCCGTGCCGACCTGGAGGACCTGGTCCGCAGCGTCTGGGAGAAGCTCGGCGTGACGATCCTGTTCGTTACCCATGACATCGATGAATCCGTCTATCTGGGGGAGCGGGTGGTGGTGCTCTCGAGCTCACCGACCGTGGTCCAGGAAGACATCGTCATTGACCTGCCGGAGAAACGGGACCAGCTGACCACCCGTTCACTGCCGCGCTTCGTGGAGCTGCGGAACCACGTGTACGAGCAGATTCAGATTGCCAAGCAGAACAAGGGAGCAGTATCTGCTGAACCTGCCGCCCCCCGGACGTCGGTGCCTCATGGTGTCGCGGCAACCCACGGAGTACTGGCAGACGGCGGCGGCGGAGGGGCTGACGCTTCCTAGCATTGGATGAAAGCAGCATCTGCTGAACAGGGCCGGTGGACTCTCCGATTCGGAGAATCCACCGGCCCTGTGTTGTATCCCGCAGGTGGCTTAGTATCGGTAGAGCGCCCGGACACCGGTATCCGGGCCACCCGACCGAAGGACGAACCATGGCTGAAGCAGGCAAGGGCACACCCGACGAAAAGGATGAGAACGGCGGAGCAGGGCCGGAAGGCACCATCCCCGAGACCGGCGACGGCGTCGCGGCATCCAGCACCGAGGAAGCATCCAGCTTCGAACCTGAAGAGGACGCAGACGGGGTC
Source organism: Arthrobacter sp. BL-252-APC-1A (assembly GCF_009696625.1). Classification (NCBI taxonomy): domain Bacteria; kingdom Bacillati; phylum Actinomycetota; class Actinomycetes; order Micrococcales; family Micrococcaceae; genus Arthrobacter; species Arthrobacter sp. BL-252-APC-1A. Next base: position 156,496 of record NZ_VULS01000006.1, read on the forward strand.
TGAGGGTTAACCCAGGCTGGGGGCGTGCGACGGCGGGAGCGGAATGTAGATGTTCCCGGTAGTGACTCCGCCGGTGCACACCTCCTCCGCGTCTGCGTCGTCGCCGCTGGCCGGGGGCACCGCTACTTCGGGCTCCACGGCCAGGAGGCGCAGTGCGCCCGCCGCCTCGTGGGCTGCAGGACGTGCCTCGGGCAGACGGTTGGTCATGGCGCGCAGCAGCTCTACCCAGTCGCTGCCAAGCGACTCGGGGATTTCGGGGTCGCGCAGCAGCCGGGCAACGGCTGCTTCGACAATCGGACCGGGGAATGCTTTCTCTCCGGTGAGGGATTCAAGAAGTACCAGTCCAAGCGAGTAAATGTCCGTGGAGGGTGAGACTGTACCGCCCTGGGCTTGTTCGGGGCTGAGGTAGTTTGCCGTGCCGATCGTCGCACCGTGGGCAGTGGCGACGGTTGCCTCCACCATGCGGGCAATGCCGAAATCGGTGAGCTTGGGGTAGAGCCGGGAGTCGTGCTCCGCCTGCGGGTAGAGCAGGATGTTCGCCGGCTTCACATCCCGGTGGATGACGCCGTTGGAATGGACGTAGCCCAGCGCGTCGGCCAGGTCTGCCCCCAGGGAAGCTACGGATACAGCCGGCAGCGGCCCGGATTTCAGGGTCCGGCGCAGGTCGGGGCCGTCCACAAGTTCCATGACCAGGTAATTCAGGACCTGTTCGTCTTCCTCATGGTGCAGGCCGGCGTCAAGAAGGGTGACCAGGCCCGGGTGATTCAGGGTTGCCAGCAGCAGCGTCTCGGTGTGCTGGCGGCGGTAGTCGTCGTCCTCCTGGGCGCTGGGACGGAAGACCTTGACGGCGACTTCGCGGCCAAGGTTCTCATCCATCGCCCGGTACACGGACGCAGCGCCACCGGAGCCGATCAGGTCGGTGGTGCGGTAACGCTGCCCCAGGAATAAGTCCACGGGCGTCCTCACTTAGGGGTTGAACTGCGGGGATGGGTCAATGGACGGATGCTGCTCGATGAATATCGAAAGCACACTTACTAATCTCATGTCAGTGTACTGATTACTCGATCCTATCCTGTCCGGACACCCTTCCCGCGCAGATCTCTCCCGCCGTAACCAACTCTTGACCTGCGGCTGCCGCTGCCGGGGAGGATTCCTACCCGCCGAGAAACTCGAGGGCTGCGGTCTTAAACGCCCGCGAGGTCACGGCATTCGCATGCCTGCGCCCGGGCAGGAGCAGCAGGTCAGCCTTTCCGTTCAGCTCTGCCAGCTGCGGAGCGCTCACAGCCAGTTCATCCTGGTCTCCGGCAACCAGCAGCAGCGGCATGGAGGGAACGGACTCCGCTGGACGGAAGGGCTCTTCCTTGATGGCCTCAATCAGCGTGAACAGCGCCTCGAGGTTATTGCTGGGGACTATCTGCGCCATCTTCAAAAGGTCGGCGCTGACCGGGTCCGGGACCGGAGTGCCTTCTGACAGGAACTTCCGTGCACCCTCCAGATCGAAGTCAGCCAGCGGATCGCCTGCGCCGGGACCTCCAAGGACCATGCGGTGCACCAGCTGCGGGGCAGCTGCGCCGAACTCCCAGGCGAGCCTTGAGCCCAGGGAATAACCGATCACGTCCACACCAGACGCCGGATCCGCGTCAACCAGCGGGGTAACGCCGGACTCATCCAGCAGCTCAAGAAGTGCCTTACGAATCCGGCTGGGCCGGTAGTGTTCCCTCTCTTCGGGGCTGCCGCTGAGTCCGTGGCCGGGAAGGTCCACGGTGATGACCCGGCGGCCTGCGCCGGTCAGGGCGCCTATCCATCCGGTGGAGGCCCAGTTCATCTCCGCGGAGGAGGCGAAGCCGTGCAGGGCCAGCACCGGGCGCAGCACGCTGCCGCCGTCGGGCTCGTGAATCTGGCTGTGCAGGAGCGGGGAGGTGCTGTCCAGGGTTCCGGCGCCCATCTCAGTCCTCATCAAGGACCGCGGACAGGCGGACCCGGCGGCGTGCCGGCGCCTCCTGCGGTACGGTGCCGACAATGCCGGCGGTGTCGTCGGGAACTTCGAAGACTACGAGGGGTTCGCCCACGTTGATCTTCTCTCCGGCTTCGCCGTAGACGCGGGCAACGACGCCGGCCTGCGGGGACGGCAGCTCAACAGCAGACTTGCTGGTCTCCACCTCAACCAGCGGCTGGTTGCGCTCAACCTGGTCGCCGGGGGCAACCAGCCATTCCAGGACGGTGGCCTCGATCAGGCCTTCACCAAGGTCGGGCAGGGGGAAAGAAATTTCAGCCACGCCGGTACTCCAATACTCGCTGGATCCCAAAAAGGATGCGGTCAATGTTCGGGATGTATTCGTCTTCCAGGTCACCCGAGGGATACGGTACGTCGAATCCGGTCACTCGCTCCACCGGGGCCTTCAGTGTGTCGAAACAGTGCTGCGTGATGAGTGCGGCAACTTCCGCTCCCAGCCCAGCGGTGAGCGGGGCTTCATGGACGACGACGGCGCGCCGGGTCTTGGAAACCGAGGCAGCCAGGCCTTCGGCGTCGATCGGCTTCAGCCAGCGCAGGTCCAGCACCTCGATTTCGATTCCGTCCTCGGCGGCAAGCTCGGCGACCTGCAGGCAGCGCGCAACCATTGCGCCCCAGGCGACCAGGGTCAGGTGCCTGCCCTCGCGGACCACCTGTGAACCCTGCAGGTTTCCGGGAGTGCCCGTGTCCACGGTGTCCTTCTGCCAGTAGCGGGACTTCGGTTCCATGAAGATGACCGGGTCCGGTTGGGCGGCAGAGTGGCGAAGCAGGTGGTAGGCCTGGTGCGGGCTCGACGGCGACACGACCTTCAGTCCCGGAACGTGCGCGAAGAGCGCCTCGAGGGACTCGCCGTGGTGTTCGGGTGCACGGATGCCGCCGAAGCTGGGAACGCGGAGCGTGACCGGCATGGGCATGGTGCCGCGGCTGCGGTAGTTCATGCGTGCCAGCTGGGTGATGATCTGGTTCACCGCGGGGTAGGCAAAACCGTCGAACTGCACCTCGGGGATGGGGTGGAAGCCGGCCATCGCCAGTCCCACGGACATACCGAGGATGCCTGACTCGGCCAGTGGAGTATCGAAAACCCGATCAGCTCCGAACTGCTTCTGCAGTCCGTCAGTGATGCGGAAAACCCCGCCAAGCCGTCCCACGTCTTCACCCAGCACTACGGCCTTGGGATCCTCGGCCAGGATCTCGGCGAGTGCACGGTTCAGCGCAGCCTGCATGGACATGGTCTCTACGGTGCCGGCGGGGGCATCAGCCTCCATGGGCCGGGCTCCTTCGGTCAATTGGCTAGACATGCTCGGATTCCTCCCGCCAGGCGCGGGCCTGGGCCTTGAGTGCGTCGGTGGGTTCGGCGAAGACGTAGTCGAACATCTCCTGGCCGGGGCGGGGTTTCAGCGCCTGTACACCTTCGCGGACTGTTTCGGTGTGTGCCTTTGCCTCTGCTGCGGCGTTGTCCAGGAATGCCTGGTCTGCGGCACCGCTCTCCAGGAGCAGGTGTGCCAGGCGTGCAACGGGATCCTCGCCGCCGTCGCGCCGTTCCTCGTCGAGGGTGCGGTACCGCCCGGGATCGTCGCTGGTTGAATGCGGTCCGCGGCGGTAGGTCATGGCTTCAATGAGCACCGGCCCGTTCCCGGAGCGTGCGTGCTTCAGGGCCGCCCGTGTTGCCCGGACGACGGCGGGGGCGTCGTTGCCGTCGACGGTCACCGAGGCCATTCCATACCCGGCGGCCCGGGCTGCCACGGTGCCGCCTGCCACCTGTTCCTCGGTGGGCAGCGAGATGGCCCAGCCGTTGTTTTGGACGAAGAACACCACCGGAGCTTTGAGTACGCCGGCGAAGTTCATGGCTTCATGGACGTCGCCCTGCGAGCTTGCACCGTCGCCGAAGTAGGTGATGGCCGCCGGCAGGCCGCCGGTTTCATCCTCTGACCGGACAACGTCTGCAGCGGCAAGGCGCTGGCCATGGGCCCAGCCGACGGCGTGCAGCACCGAGCCGCCCACGACGGCCTGGATCGGTGCCAGCCGGGTAGTGACCGGATTGTAAAGGCCTCCGTGCCAGCTGGCCTTGTGTGTGGACATGTACTCCACCATGTCCACGCCAAGGGTTAGGGCGACGCCCATCTCGCGGTAGGTCGGAAACGCAAAGTCGCGCGAGGTATCCAGGGCGAACGCGCTGCCCACCTGCGCAGCTTCCTGGCCAAGTTCCGGTGCGTAGCCGGGCAGGATGCCCTGCCGCTGCCAGGCGACGGCAGCGAGGTCAAGTTCCCTGGTGGAGATAAGCAGTTTGTACAGCTGCCGCAGTTCCTCGGCGGTGAGCTCGGGGATGCTCGTTGTATCTAGGTCCATGATGGAAACGTAACGTGAGTCACCAGACTCTGCAATACGCATCACAAACGGTAGGCACAGTGCGCAGATCGTCAATCGCATCACTTAAGTACCTATACAAAGTGCAAAGTCCAGCGAGCTGCTGTTCGGTCGGGGCGCCGGAACGTGGGGCTCCCGCGGCTGGAGCCGGATCAGTAAAAACGAAGGCGCCCTCCCGGACGGGAGTGCCGGGGCGGCTCTTTTCGGGTAAGCACATGAAGCGTTCGCAGCGCAGGACTGGCATTTATTTTATTTCCGGGTATGGTCTGGGTATCCGGTCTTTACGAATAAACCGGGTTTCTGAGTGTAGGCATAAAGTTAGGCGGCCTGAGGAAATTCCCGGCCCGCCGCTTACCAGTCGCTGAGGAGTGCACATTGTCGGGAAACGCAAAAAAGCCAGGCAAGTCCATCAAGGAGAAACGCGCCGAGAAGCGGGCCAAGTCGGCCGGTGCTGAGCCGGCCCCCCGTAAGCGCAAGGGCCAGTAGCAGCCCTACGTAGTTGAGCAGGTGCGGCCGGTGCGTGGCCATGAGGCTGCGCACCGGCCCGCACCTGCGCAAACGCTTCAGGCGGACGGGCAGCGGACGTTACTTTCCTGCCTTGATTTTTCACCCGCATCACTTATTGCATGGGGAATTCCGCAATTCACCGCGGCTGCGTTTTATATCCGCGGGAACGGAATTTCCGGCGGCAAATAGTATTTTCAATTCTGTGCCCGCAGGTCCGTTTTTCGCTTCTTGCACGGTGCCGGCCTGTAATTCATTCCGTGCGTGGCGCGCTGCAGCAGGGCTGCCGTGCCGCTAAAGTTCCCACAGGGGCAGTGCCACGTCCCTGATCCGGACGGTTGTCCGGTTCTTCTCCGGAACTTCCTGTACGGAAAGGTTGCCATGGCAACAGATCAGCTTGACGCCCGGATCGTGTCCCTTTTTACCGATGACCCTCGGATGTCGGTCCTGGAGGCTTCGCGGAAGCTGAAGGTTGCACGGGCAACCGTGCAGGCCAGGCTGGACCGCATGCAGCGAAGCGGCGTCATTGCAGGTTGGGGACCCCGGTTGGATCCGGCCGCGCTGGGCTATGTTGTCACCGCGTATTGCTCCCTGACGATCCGCCAGGACATGGGCCATGATGCTGTGGTAGCCGCGCTGGCAGAGATCCCCGAAGTGCAGGAAGTTCATACCGTGTCGGGGGAAAGCGACCTCATTGCCCGTGTCGCCGCTCGGTCAAACTCAGACCTGCAGCGGGTAATCGACTCCATGGTTGCCACTGGCGCCGTGCTCAGGTCTTCCTCGGTCATTGTGCTCAACACCCACTTCGAGGGACGCATGCTCCCGCTTCTGCACGCGGCAGCCGGTGCCGAGGCCAAGGAGTCCGGGCAAAGCGCGTAACGTTCCCGGTTCAAAGCGCCTGGAACCCAGGGTGATGAGTTAGAGTCGGCATGACTCTTACTTAGCTCCTGCGGGCACAGGCCCGCGTCCCGGGAAGGCCACGACTGATGAGCCCCAGATATGCCAACGTCTCGGAGCGGGAGCAGGAACCGCCGTCGCTGGCCATCTCAACGGTGATTTTCGCGCTCCGCCCGGATCCTGACACGGGCAGCCTGACGCTCTGGCTGCCGCTCGTCCGTCGGATCCGGCAGCCTTACCTCGATCTGTGGGCACTGCCGGGAGGGCCGCTGCAGCCCAGCGAATCACTCCAGGATGCCGCAGCGCGCAACCTGCAGGAGACCACCGGGCTGCAGCCAAGCTATCTGGAACAGCTGTACGCCTTCGGCGGCCCGGACCGCTCTCCGTCCCCCAGGGTTGTCTCGATCGTGTACTGGGCCCTGGTGCAGCCGGACGAGGCCGCCCTGGCCCGGCAGGACGAAAACGTTGCCTGGTTCCGGGCGGACAAAGTTGGAACGCTGGCCTTTGACCACAACCAGATTGTTGACTATGCGCTCTGGCGGCTCCGGAACAAGCTTGAATACGGCACCGTGGCCTATGCGTTCCTGGGTCCCACTTTCACCCTGGCGCAGGTCCGGGAGGTCTACGAGGCTGTTCTGGGGCGTGGCCTGGACCCTGCCAACTTCCGCCGCCAACTCCAGGCCTCCGTGCACATTGAACCCACCGACGGATACCTTCAGGGCGGCCGCCACCGCCCGCCGCGGCTGTACCGGTATGCGGGCCCGGATCCCCGGACGGATTCATTCCCCGCGAGCCAGGCACGCCCTCAAGCAACGGAGCACTGAGATGACCGAAACGATCCAGCCCTCCGGCGGCAGCGTTGCCACCAGGATCGCCCTGCTTTCCGGACCCGGGGAAGCACAGGTGGTGTCCGCAGCGTCGACCTGCACACCGGGACTGGCCGCCGCGCCCTGGGACTTCGACGCCGCACCCGGCTACGGCCCCGGGGCTTCCCTGTCAGATCCGGTCCCTGCCGGAACACCCCGGCAGGATGAGCTCCCGCAGGAATACCGGCAGGCGACGGACACGGAGCTGGAAGAACGGATTGCCAGGGCGAAGGATGCGCTGGGGGAGAGGGCCGTGATCCTGGGGCACTTCTATCAGCGCGACGAGGTGGTCCGGCACGCAGACTTCGTGGGGGACTCGTTCCAGCTGGCAAGGGCAGCCAGGAGCCGGCCGGAGGCGGAAGCGATCATCTTCTGCGGCGTGCACTTCATGGCCGAAACTGCTGATCTTCTTTCCGGCCCTGAACAGGCAGTGCTGCTCCCGAACCTGGCGGCCGGATGTTCAATGGCGGACATGGCCGATGCCGATTCTGTCGCTGAATGCTGGGAGCAGCTGACAGCGCTCTACGGCGAAACCCCGGACGCAGACGGACGGCAGCAGGTCATACCCGTGACCTACATGAACTCCTCCGCTGCATTGAAGGCCTTCTGCGGAGAGAACGGCGGGATCGTCTGCACCTCCTCCAACGCGGCGGCTGTCCTGGAATGGGCCTTCGAACGCGGCTGCCGGGTGCTGTTCTTTCCGGACCAGCATCTGGGGCGGAACACGGCCAGGGCCATGGGTATTCCGCTTGAGAAGATGCCCATGTGGAATCCCCGCCTGCCCCTGGGCGGCAACACCGCCCAGTCCCTGCAGGAAGCCAGGGTGCTCCTGTGGAACGGGTTCTGTTCGGTGCACAAGCGCTTTACCGTGGACCAGATTGCCAGGGCACGCGCAGAACATCCCGGCGTCCGGGTGATCGTGCATCCCGAATGTCCCATGCCGGTGGTCGATGCCGCGGATGAATCCGGGTCCACCGACTACATCCAGAAAGCCGTCGCCGCAGCGGAGCCCGGAAGTACGTTCGCGGTTGGCACGGAGATCAACATGGTGAACCGGCTTGCCGCGCAGTACCCGGAGCACACCATTTTCTGTCTTGATCCCGTCGTCTGCCCCTGTTCCACGATGTACCGCATCCACCCCGGCTACCTTGCGTGGGTTCTTGAGGGCCTGCTCGACGGGCAGACCCGCAACCGGATCATAGTTCCCGGACACACCGCTGCGGCCGCCCTCACCGCACTGGAACGGATGCTGGCGGTCCGGCCGTGACAATAGCCGTGGCCGGCAGCGGCATAGCCGGAAAGCTTTCCAGACTAGTGAATGGACACAGATGACCAACACAGAGCCAATGAGCGATTCGGAGCGCGGCTTCGGCACCGGGGTGCTGCCCCCGGACGGCGCAGCGCAGCCTATGCCGCTTCCCGTCACCGAAGTGGAAACAGTAGTCACGGCGGCGCTCGCAGAAGACTCACCCTGGGGCGACCTCACCTCACATGCGCTGGTTCCTGAAGCCGCGGAGGTTACTGCCTTCCTCACGGCTCGGGAAGGAGGCATTTTCTGCGGTGAACAGATTCTTGAGGCAGCCTTCCGGCTCGCCGGCCCGGGCACTTCCGTCATGTGCCTTGTGCGCGACGGCGAACGGTTCGACGCGGGCGGAATCCTCGCCGAGGTCTCCGGCCCGGCCCGGAGCGTCCTCACCGGGGAAAGGGTGGCACTGAATCTGGTGCAGCGGCTCTCAGGCATCGCTACCCAGACCGCCCGCTTCGTAGCGCAGGCAGCTGGAACCCGGGCCCGTATTGCGGACACGCGTAAAACAACACCGGGACTGCGGGCGCTTGAACGCTATGCGGTGCGCTGCGGGGGCGGGTTCAACCACCGCTACTCGCTCTCCGACGCCGTCATGGCAAAGGACAACCACCTGGCCGTTATCGCCGCAGCAGGGATGGACCTGGCAACGGCGCTTCGCCAGGCAAAGGACAGGCTGCCCCACACAGTGCACTTCGAGGTGGAGGTGGACTCGCTGGACCAGATCGAACCGGTGCTGGCAGGAGGAGCAGATACGGTGCTTCTGGACAACTTCAGCATCGAAGACCTCCGGCGCGGGGTGGCGGTTGTCAACGGGCGGGCACTTGTGGAGGCCAGCGGGAATGTCCGGCTCGACACCGTTGCAGCGATTGCGGACACGGGCGTGGACATCATCTCCGCAGGTGCCCTGACCCACAGCGTCCGTGCCCTGGACCTGGGACTGGACATCCGCGCGGCGGTGCCTCAGGCGCAGCCGCGATGATCTACTTCGACGCCGCAGCCACAACACCGGTTCGTCCGGAAGTACTGGCAGCCCTGGCCCCGCTGTACACCAGCGACTTCGGCAACCCGTCCAGCGTCCATTCAGCCGGTGAGACCGCTGCCCGCGCCCTGGACTACGCCCGCCGCACTGCAGCGGGTGTCCTGGGCTGCCGTCCCGGAGATATCGTCTTCACCTCAGGCGGAACCGAGTCGGACAACCTTGCCATCAAGGGCCTGGCGCTCGCCGCCCCGCAGGGACGGCACATTGTCTCCAGCGCCGTCGAGCATCCGGCCGTCCTCGAATCCCTGGCCTACCTTCAGCGCCTGCACGGGTTCCGGATCACCCTGGTTCCGGTGGACGGGACCGGACGGGTTGATCCCGCTGGAGTTGAAGCTGCGCTGACGCGTGACACGACTCTGTGCACCATCATGACGGCGAACAACGAGGTAGGAACCCTGCAGCCGGTCAGCGAGATTGCCGAAGCCTGCCGCGCCCGGGGAATACCGTTCCACACCGACGCCGTGCAGGCTGCAGGCTGGCTGCCCGTGTCCGTGGCCGGCACCGGCATCGACGCGCTGAGCATCTCCGGGCACAAACTCGGTGCTCCCAAGGGCTGCGGACTGCTCTACGTCCGCGGAGTGCTGCCGCTGGAACCGCTGATCCACGGCGGCGGGCAGGAACGCGGCCGGCGCGCTGGCACCGAGAACGTGGCAGGAGCAGTTGCGCTGGCCACCGCACTGTCCCTGGCCGAGCAGGAGCGCCCGGCCGCCGCTGAGCGGGCCCGGAAACTGCGGGACTACCTGATCGACACGGTGCTGGAACAGGTACCGGGCGCACTGCTGACCGGCCACCGCACCGAACGGCTGCCGGGACACGCCTCATTCTGCTTCCCGGGTACGAGCGGCGAAGCCGTGCTCCTGGAAGCCGAGCGGGCCGGGATGCTCTGCTCCTCGGGGTCGGCGTGCGCCTCCGGGTCGGACGAACCTTCCCCCGTGCTCACGGCAATGGGCCTGGACCGGGAAACGGCACAGACCGCCGTCCGCCTGACCTTTGCCCCTACTGTGCGGGAGAACGAGGTGGCACTGGCCGCCCGGGCACTCAGCGGTGCCGTGAAACGCGTCCGGGACCTGCAGCAGGCGCCGTCGTAGCATCGCGTCGCAAAACTCATCCGTAACACGGCCGCCCTACACTTCTGCCATGTACACGAGCACACCGGCAGAAGCGCTGCCCCGGGACTTGGGCGAGGCTGCAGCCCCCAGGCTTGCCCGGCTAATTACCTGCCGCACGGTTTCCTCACGCAGCCCGGAGGAAGTGGATGACGCCGAGTTCGCCCGTTTCCGCGCTGAACTCGCCGCACTGTACCCGGGAGTCCACAACAGCCTCACCGTGGAAGAAGTTGGCGGAGGCCTCCTGTTTCACTGGGCAGGCCGGAACCCCGGGCTTGAACCGGTGGTGCTGATGGCGCACTACGACGTTGTGCCCGTCGAGGACGAGGCAACATGGGACTACCCGCCCTTCGCCGGCGTTGTGGCCGGCGGTTATGTCCATGGCCGGGGAACCCTGGATGACAAGGGATCCCTGGCAGCTGTCATGGAGGCCGTGGAAACGCTGCTGGCAGAGGGCTTTGTTCCCGAACGCAGTGTCTACCTCTCCTTCGGCGACAACGAGGAAACAGCGGGGGAGACCGCAGCGAAGGCAGCGGCCCTGCTGGAAACACGCGGGATACGCCCCTGGCTGGTCCTGGATGAAGGCGGTGCCGTGGCCGCGCAGGCCTTCCCCTTCGTGAAATCCCCGGTGGCGGTCGTTGGGGTCTCGGAGAAAGGGATCCTCGACGTCGAACTTTCGGCAGAGGATCCGGGCGGACACGCCTCGACTCCCAGCCGCATGGGCGCCACCGCACGGGTGGCACGCGCCGTCGTGCGCCTGGACCGGCGCCCGTTCCCGGCCGCACTGCATCCGGTAACCATCGAAATGCTGAACCGGCTTGCCGCCGGCGCAGGGTTTCCGGCGCGGCTCGTGTTTTCCCGCGCCGGAACCCTGCGGGGTCCGCTGACCCGGATCTTTGGTGCCCTTGGAGGAGAACCGAATGCGCTGACCCGCACAACGGTCGCGGTCACCCAGCTGCAGGGATCCAAAGCCTCCAACGTCCTGGCAACCCGGGCAAGTGCCAACGCCAACGTGCGGATCGCGCCGGGCGAGAGCATCGAAACGGCGCTGGAGCGGCTGCGCCGAACGGTCCGGGACCGCAAAATCACCCTGCGCGTAGTGGAAGGCACAGAACCTTCCCCCGTCTCACCGACGTCGAACGCACAGTTCGCTGCGCTGGAGCGGACCATCCGTGAAGTGTTCCCTGACGCCATTCCGGCTCCCTACATCATGCTTGGCGGGACTGATTCCCGCCGTTTCACCGGGATCAGCGGTGCGGTGTACCGCTTTGCCCCGTTCCGGATGGACAGGGCCGCCCGCGCCTCCATCCATGCGGACAATGAGAAGCTCTCCATCCAGGCACTGGGCGAAGGAATCACCTTCTACCGCCGCCTCCTGCAGAACCTGGCGCCCTGATGCGCGCGCTCGGTCCGGTGGTGCTGTTCCTGGTGCTCGTGGAGATCACCAGCGGAATCCTGCAGGGGTATTACACGCCGATCCTCACCGACATCGCACGGAACCTCGGAATCGCCGACGGCGACGTGAACTGGTTCGAGGCAGCCCAGCTGATGTTCAGCGCACTGGCCGTTCCGGTGCTGTCCCGGCTGGGGGATATGTTCGGACGCAAACGGATCCTGCTGGTATCCACGGTGCTGACTGCTGCTGCGTCCTGGGGGGTGGCATTCGCTCCGGACTTCTGGACCTTCCTGGTTGCCTGGTCCCTGCAGGGCTTCTACGTGGTGTGGCTTCCGCTGGAGGTCGCGCTGATATTTGCCCGGGCTGCGTCCGCGCCAAACCGCGCAGCGCTGACCCGCAAGGCCGCCGGTGTGCTGGTGGGAGGCCAGCAGTTCGGCGTGATCGCCGGAGCGCTCGCGGCCGGTGCACTGGTGGATGTGTTTGGCGGCGACCTGCGGCTGACCCTGATGGTGCCGGCCGCGGCCGCGACGCTCTGTGTGTTCGCTGTCTGGTTTGGCGTGCCGGAAACCGGGCTGCGGGCAGGCGGCGCGCTTGATGTCCGCGGGTTTACGCTGCTGGCCATTGGACTGCTGCTGCTGACTTCCGGGCTCACCTTCATGCGCATCAACGGAGCCGGGACCTGGTGGGTCTGGGCTGTTCTTGCGGCCGGGCTGGCGGCGTTCGTTCCCTTTGTGCGGTACCAGCTGCGGATCTCCGAACCGCTGGTGGACATCCGTATGCTCTGCGCCCCAACCATGTGGCCGGTGCAGCTCACTGCGGGACTGTTCGGCATCTCCGTACTGGGAGCACAGGCACCGATGTCCACTTTCGCCCGGACCGACCGCGAGCTGCACGGCTACGGGCTGGGGCTGGAAGCGGGTTCCGTGTCTCTCATCATCGGTGCCTACGTGCTTTCGGTGCTGACCGGTGCGCTCCTGTTCCCCCTGGCGGCCAGGCTTACGACGCCGAGGATCACTCTCTGCGGTGCCGCAGCGGTGGTGGGGACCGGCTACGGGCTGTTCCTGCCGTTCCATGATTCGCTGGGGCAAACCCTGACAAACATGGTGATCGCCGGCCTTGGGTCAGGCGCCCTGGTGGCGGCACTGCCTTCGGCTGCTGCTGCAGCCGCTCCGCTGAACCGGACAGGAATGGCGACCGGCCTGACCAACACCACTAAGACAATCGGAGGGTCCTTCGCATCGGCGGTTTTCGGGATCGCGCTGCTCAGTGCTGCCGGGGAGACGCTGGGAGAGGTTGCCGGTGCGGCAACTGCCGCGCCGCTCACGGGGTACCTCACGGTGTGGACGGTCTGCTCCGTGACCGCGTTCGTGGCGGCGGCAGCTCTCCTGTTTGTGCCGAAGCTGGCGTTCGCGGATCCGCCGCTGGTGCCGGGCAGTGGGAACAGCCCTATCGGGGTGCCTGGAGATAACGCACCCCGCTGACCACCGCCGCGGTGCCGTGCAGCTCCCCGTTGGGGACCCCGCGGCGCTGCGGCGTTGTGGTCATTCCGTGCCGGGCTTGCCTTCAGAAGCGAGGCTGGCGAGGAGCTTGTCCATGAGTTCCTTGACCTGGTCCAGCTCCTCCGCCGTCAAAGCCGGTGCCAGCAGGTCATGGATGCCGCGCACATGGATCCGGCCCAGCCGTTTCTGCATGGCCCGGCCCTCGTCGGTGAGCGCAAGCTCCACGCCGCGCTGGTCGTTCCGCGCCGGCCGGCGCTGGACCAGGCCCTTGTTCTCCAGCCGTTCCACCATCCTGCTGAGACTGGGCTGGCTGATGAGCAGGTGCTCGTTGAGCTCGTTGAGCCTGGTCCAGCCGGTGGGGCAGCGGCTGAGGTTGAACAGCACGTCGTACTCCCGCATGGTCAGTTCCTTGAACTCCGGATCCCGCTGAAGCCTGCGCATAACACCGACCTGGGCGCGGAAGAGTGACTCCCAGGCCTCAGCGGTCTGTTTTACGTTGGATACCTGGCTGGTCTCGGAACTCATTGCTTTAGCCTACTGAAGATGGTGCGTCGGTGGTGGACAAAGCTGCTGCGCGAGCCGCCGCACGTGCAGCATGCGTGGGGCCGTCAGGTACGTGTGCCGGACGCCGCGAGTCGAGTTCCCGGCGCAGCTCCGGCAGGACGTGCTCGCCGAAGAGGTCCAGCTGTTCCAGGACCGTCTTGAGCGGCAGGCCCGCGTGGTCGATGAGGAAGAGCTGCCGCTGGTAGTCCCCGAAGTACTCCTGGAACGTGAGGGTTTTCTCCAGGACTTCCTGCGGGCTGCCTACCGTCAGCGGCGTCTGGGCCGTGAAGTCTTCCATCGACGGTCCGTGGCCGTAGACCGGGGCGTTGTCGAAGTAGGGCCGGAATTCGTTGACGGCGTCCTGGGAGTTTTTCCGCATGAAGAACTGTCCGCCCAGGCCAACGATCGCCTGGTCCGCGGAGCCGTGGCCGTAGTGCTCGTAGCGTTCCCGGTACAGCCCGATCAGCTGCATGTAGTGCTCCTTGGGCCAGAAGATGTTGTTGGCAAAGAAACCGTCACCGAAGTAGGCGGCAATTTCCGCCACCTGGGGAGTGCGGATCGAGCCGTGCCACACAAACGGGGCAACGCCGTCGAGCGGGCGTGGGGTGGCGGTGAAATTGTTCAGCGGAGTACGGAACTTGCCCTGCCAGTTCACGGTCTCGTTGTCCCAGAGCTGGCGAAGCAGGTTGTAGTTCTCCACGGTGAGGTCCACTGAGTCCTGGGCATTCTTCCCGAACCACGGGTACACCGGTGCTGTGTTGCCGCGGCCCAGCACCAGGTCGGTGCGCCCGTCGGAGAGATGCTGGAGCATGGCGAAGTCCTCCGCGATCTTCACCGGGTCATTGGTGGTGATCAGCGTGGTTGCCGTGGAAAGAATAATGCGTTCGGTCTGGGCCGCAATGTAGCCCAGCAGGGTAGTGGGGGAGGATGCATAGAACGGCGGGTTGTGGTGCTCACCCGTGGCATAGACATCCATTCCGATCTCTTCGACCTTGCGTGCGATTGCCACCGCGGCCTTGATGCGTTCGCCTTCGGTGGGCATCCGCCCGGTCACCGGGTCCCGGGTGATGTCGCTGACGCTGAATACGCCGATCTGCATGGTGGCCTCCTGTTGTCCTGCACTCTTGGGAAGCGGTCTCGACGCTTCGAAAGATATATGCATTTGCATCTAATGGAAGTCTACAACAGGGTCCGCGGGAAATTCATTCCCTGTGCTTAACGCCGCAGTGCCGGGTCAGTTGCGGGACCCGGCACTGCTGTTGGAGTGCAGGAGATCAGCCGGCTGCTTCTGCCCGCAGCCGGGCTGCTTCCTCCTTGGCGGCCTGTTCCTTTGCGAGGGCGCGGCGTTCCCGCGGTCCTTCGACGAGCTGGTACAGCACCGGCACCAGGACCAGGGTCAGGAGCGTAGAGGAGATCAGGCCTCCGATGACCACAATCGCCAGCGGCCGGGAAATGAATCCGCCTTCCCCGGTCACGCCCAGAGCCATGGGGGTCAGGGCCAGAATCGTGGCCATGGCCGTCATAAGGATTGGCCGCAGCCGCTGCCGGGCACCGCGGAGGATTGCTTCCCGGACGTTCATTCCGGGTTCTCCGCCCCGTGGCCTGCGGTACTGGTTAATGAGGTCCATCAGCACGATCGCGTTCGTCACCACAATGCCCACCAGCATGAGCAGGCCCACCAGCGACGGCAGCCCCAGGGGAACATTCGCGACAAGCAGCAGGATGACGGCACCGGTCGCCGCGAAGGGCACGGAGACCAGCAGGATCAGCGGCTGCACCAGGGACTTGAAGGTGGCAACCATGATGACGTAAACGATCGCGATTGCCGCCAGCAGGGCCAGGCCAAGCTGCGTGAAGGACTCGTTTTGCTGGGTTGCAGCGCCACTGAGCGTGGCGGTTACCGAGGCAGGCAGGTCCACGTTCTCCAGCTCCGCCTGGACTGCGGCAATAGGACCGCCCAGGTCTTCCCCGGACGGGGTTACGGAGACGACGGCGGTACGTTCCCCGCCGGAGGAGGAGACCGTGGTGGGGACCTCGACTTCCTCAACCACCGCGAGGTCACTGAGGGGGACCGGTCCTGCGGCGGTGGGAATCACGATGCCGGCAAGCTGCTCGGTAGTGGTTACCTCCGTGCCCTCCCCGATGAGTACGGGCAGATCGTCAGTGCCCAGCCGTACCGTACCGGCGGGGAGGGGGCTCAGGGTCGATGCCAGGATCCCGGCCACCTGCTGCTCGTCCAGCCCCGCCGCCACTGCCTTGGCGCGGTCGATGCTGACCTGCACAACCGGCTCGGAGCTTGCCAGGTTGGAAGTCGCTTCGGCTACGCCGGGCAGGTCCGACATCGCTTCAACCAGGGCCTCTGAGGCCGGCTGAAGGTCGGCCGGATCTCCGGCGGAGATCTCGATGTCCACGGTGTTTGAGGTGCCGAAGCCGCCACCCTGGGTCCCGAGTGAGACAGTCCCGGCCTCTTCACCCAGGTCTTCGAGTTCGCGGCGGACGGTGTCGCGCAGGGCTACCTGGTCCACACCCTCATCCGTAATGACCGTGAAATTCGCAACGGAAGCACCTCCGGCGGTAAAGGCGGCGATCCCGGAGGTGGATGTTCCCATCGTGACCTGTACGTCCTTGATGCCCTCTGTTCCGGAGAGCACGTCCTCCACGCTTTCGGCGGCGGCGGAGGTGGTCTCCAGCGAGCTGCCCGCCGGCAGCTCCTGGCGGACGCTGAAGGTGTTCTGTCCGGTGTCACCCAGCAGGTTGGTCTGCAGCAGAGGCGTCAGGGCAGCCGTACCGCCCAGGATCAGTACCCCGGCCAGCAGCGTGTATACCGGATGACGCTGTGTGCCGCGCAGGATCGGAAGGTAGCCGCGCTGGAGGAAGGTTTTCTGTTCGCGTTCCTCTGCCTCGGCGCGGTACGCCTCCGGATCAGCAACGGGCTTGGACGACTTGAGGAACCAGTAGGCGAGCACCGGGACGATGGTCAGTGACACCAGCAGCGAAGCCAGCAGGGCCAGCGACGTAGTCACGGCGAACGGACGGAACAGCTCACCGGCCAGTCCGCCTACCAGGGCGATTGGCGCGAATACCGCAACAGTGGTGAGGGTGGAAGCCGTGACGGCGCCGGCCACTTCGCGGATGGCCGTGAGGATCGCGGTACGTTTTTCCTCGCCATAACCCAAATGCCGCTTGATGTTCTCGATCACCACAATCGAGTCATCCACCACCCGGCCAATCGCGATGGTCAGGGCGCCGAGCGTGAGGATATTCAGTGAGTAGCCAAACGCGAGCAGGCCAATGAAGGTGACCAGCAGGGAGAGCGGGATGGAGACTGCCGTGACCAGGGTGGACCGGACCGAGAGCAGGAACACCAGGATCACCAGGACGGCGAAGCCCAGGCCCAGCAGTCCCTCCGTGGTGAGGTCCGAGATGGACTTTTCGATGAACGGAGCCTGATCGAAGATCACGGTGAACTTGGCGCCGTTGCCCAGCTCGTCCTGGAGCGACGGAATGAGGTCCAGGACCTCGTGGGAGATGCCCACAGTGTCTCCGGCAGGCGTTTTCGTAATCGAAATGGCCAGCGTGGCTTCGCCGTTGGTCCGGGTAATCGAGGTCTGTTCGTCGTCCGTGATCTCCACCGTGGCGACGTCGCCGATGGTCGGAGGCGCTTCTCCCGGCGTCGTTCCTTCCGCCTCAATCGGCAGGGCGGAAACCTTCTCCAGGGAATCAAGCGGGCTGCCAACCTGGATGGAGAGCGAGCGGCTTTCCTCCTGCACCGTTCCAGCCGGAATAAGCGCACCGCTGTTCTCCAGCGCATCGGCAATGGCCGACGGCGATGCACCCAGGGCTGCCAGTGCGGCCTGGTCCGGTGAGATGGCGATGTGCCGCTGGGAGCCGCCGGTTACTTCAGCGGTGCGGACTCCTTCGATCTTCTGCAGCCGCGGAACCGTGAGCCGCTGCAGCTCCGAGTTCAGTTCGCTCAGGGACTGGTCGCTGGACACCGCAAGGTAAACGATGGGGAAGTCGCTGATGCTGCCGGCCAGCGACTGCGGGTTCGCATCTTCGGGCAGGGCCTGGCGGGCGTTTGAAATGGCGCGGTCCACCTGGCCGCGGGCACGGTCCAGGTCAGTGCCGTAGGCAAAGGTCAGGGTGATGGCGGAGATGGAGGACCGTGACGTCGCCGAGGATGATTCGAGGCCTTCGACGGCGGTAAGGGCAGCTTCCAGGGGTTCGCTGATCTGTGCGTCCACCACCTCCGGCGAAGCCCCGGGAAGGGCCGTAATGACGCTGATCTGCGGGAATTCAAGTGCCGGGATGAGTTCCTGCTTGAGGGAGTTCAGCGAGATCACGCCGAACACCGCTACAAAGACGGTGATAAGGGCGATGAGTGCCCGGTTGGAGAGGGAGAGCTTGGCCAGACGATCCATGAACCTGCCTTTATTCGTAGACTGATTCATCATACGTGCGCGCAGTACTCTCCCTGACGGTGTGCGGTGCCCCGGCCGGCCGATGGCAGGGTGCCTGCTTTGGCTCTAACTTTGGCTTTAACGCAGGAGTGCCCCGGTCCGCTTATGCGGTCCGGGGCACTCCTGCATGCGCGGGCGGTTTAGCCCAGTTTCAGTACGCGGTTCGTCTCGGCCAGGATCTCATCGGCCAGGGACTCGTTTTCGTTAAGCTTGACGCCGTAGCCCGGGATCATTTCCTTGATCTTGGCTTCCCAGGCCGGGAACTCGGCCGGGAAGCAGCGCTTCATCAGGTTGATCATGATGGGAGGAGCGGTTGAAGCTCCGGGGGAAGCGCCCAGCAGGGCTCCCACGGTGCCGTCGGCAGAAGTGATCAGCTCGGTGCCGAACTGCAGCACGCCGCCGCTCTTCGGGTCCTTCTTGATGACCTGGACGCGCTGGCCCGCAGTGATCAGGTCCCAGCCCTCAGTGATGGCTTCGGGGTAGAACTCGCGCAGGGCCTTGGTCTTGCCCTCGCGGGACTTCAGGACCTCGGTGACCAGGTACTTCACCAGGGACATGTTGTCCTTGGCCACGGCCAGCATGGGAAGGAGGTTGTGCGGGCGCACCGAGAACGGGAGGTCCGTGAAGGAACCGTTCTTGAGGAACTTGGGAGAGAAACCGCCGTACGGTCCGAACAGCAGGGACTTCTTGCCGTCCACAAAACGGGTGTCCAGGTGGGGAACGGACATGGGCGGTGCGCCGACCGAAGCCTGCCCGTAGACCTTCGCATTGTGGGCGGAAATGATCGACTCGTCGGTGGAGCGCAGGAACTGCCCGGAGACCGGGAAGCCGCCGAAGCCCTTGCCCTCGGGGATGCCGGAGCGCTGCAGCAGGTGCAGTGCGCCGCCGCCGCCGCCGATGAAGACGAAGCGGGCCGAGACGGTGCGCGTGGTCTTGGTGGCACGGTTGCGGACGGTGACGTCCCATCCACCGTTTGAATTCCGGGTGAGGTTGGTGACTTCGTGGCCGAAGTTGAGGTCCGCGCCGTTGGCCCCAAGGTAGTTGACCAGTTCCCGGGTGAGGGCACCGAAGTCGACGTCCGTGCCGCCGGCAACACGGGATGCAGCCACACGCTGGCCTGAGTCGCGGCCCTGCATCAGCAGCGGGGCCCACTCTGCGATCTTGCTGTGGTCCTCGGAGAACTCCATGGACTTGAACAGCGGCTGGGCGCTCAGTGACTCCCAGCGCTTGCGCAGGTACTCCGAATGCGCGTCGCCCCAGACGAAGCTCATGTGGGGGAGGGGGTTGATGAAGTTTCCGGAGATATCGCCCTGACCCACCATGTGGGCCCAGAACTGCCGGGAAACCTGGAACTGCTCGTTGATGCCAATGGCCTTGGCGGGATCAACGGTTCCGTCAGGTCCTGCCGGGCTGTAGTTCAGTTCGCACAGGGCGGCGTGGCCGGTGCCCGCGTTGTTCCACGGATCGGAACTTTCGGTTCCTGCCCGGTCCATCCGCTCGAAAAGGGAAATGTCCCAGTCCGGAGCCAGCTGCTTCAGGAACGCACCAAGGGTTGCGCTCATGATGCCGCCGCCGATCAGCAGTACATCAGTTCTGTTTGCGGACTTCTCCGCCGGGCTATCAGCAGTCAACTTCATATCTCCAGTCGCGTGGACGCTAGCCTTAGAAGCCTATCTCTCACAGTGGTGCTTACTAAAATTCCCGGGTCCGTTTTGCGGGACCGGCGAGGCAGACAACTACACGCTAGTCCGCAAGACGGATGTTGTTGAAGACCTCGTTCAAGAGAGGCGAGGTGGGGTACTGCGCTACGCGGGGCGAGACAGTCAGGGTTGAGATGGGGAACGCCAGGGGGACGGCCGGAACGCGGGTGGAGATCCGGTCCGATATCGAACGGTATGCCTCCGCCCTTTCCTCGGAGTCGGCCAGGGTCCTGGCGCGGTCGACCTTCGTGAAGAGCTGCGCGTCGTCGTACCCGAATTCCTCGATATAGGACCCGAACAGGCTGCCCACAAAGTTGTCCGCGTCCATATAGCTTCCGGACAGCCCGGAAAGGTGCAGTGCACGGTCCCCGTTCTTGGAAACCGCTTCAATGTAGCCCTCGGACCACTCCATGGGTACGGGACGGATGTTGAACCCGGCGGCGGTGAGCTGCCTGCTCAGCTCGGCATATACCTTTTCCGGATTCGGCAGGTAGGCACGGGTAACCCGGCGGGGATAGTAGAACGGCAGTTCTTCCCCGGCGTAGCCTGCTTCCTTGAGCAGTTCCTGCGCACGCTCAGGATTGTGGCCGTAGTTCGTGACGTTGTCGGACCGCAGGCCGAGCTTCTCCGGAAGGAACTGGTTCGCTGACTTGGATCCGTTCAGGAAAATGCCTTCAAGCAGGGCAGGCTTGTCGATCGCGTGGGCAATGGCCTGGCGCATCTTGGGCTCGTCCATGCCGGGGAAGTTCTGGTTGATGCCCAGATACAGGATCGAGTAGGGATCCCGCTGCAGGATCTGCATTCCTGCCCGCGCGAGCTCACCCACGTCGGAGACCGTCACCAGGTCGTAGCCGTCGACGTCGCCGTTCTTCAGTGCCCGCAGCCTGGACTCCGGGCTGGTGATGGTCCGGAAGACCAGGTCCTGGATCTGGCCGCGGTCGCCCCAGTACCCGGGGTAGGAAACCAGTGCCAGTTCGTCCTCAACCCAGCTCGAGAACATAAACGGTCCGGTTCCGACGGGGTGCCGGGCATAGGCGGAGAGCCGTGTGCCGTTTAGTTCCTGGTCCAGTTCGTCGCCGCGGCCCTCTGACAGGGCACGGGGCGAGGAAATCGCGAATTCGGGTGATGCCAGGGCCGGAACCAGTCCGGGAAGGCGGGTGTTGAGTTCCAGTTTCACCGTGTACTCCCCGGCGGGGGAGCAGGACTTGAACGCTGAGAGATCCGGCGTGTCAGCGAATCCCCTGAACACTGAACCGAACATCAGGACTTCATGTCCGCGTGCTGATTCGGGCAGGTTGTACCAGCGGTCAAAGTTGGCGCAGACCGCTTCGGCGTTGAAGGGTTCCCCGTCATGGAAGGTGACGCCGCGGCGCAGGACGAACTCGTAGGTCCGGCCGTCCTCAGATTCCGACCATTCCTCGGCCAGTGCAGGCACGGGGGCGGATGTCAGGGGATCGACGCCGACCAGGGTTTCCAGCACCTGTCTCGTCACACGGTGGGATTCGGTGTCGACGGCCAGGAACGGATCCAGGCCGGAGGGCCGCGCGGCGGTGGCGAAGGTGAATGCTGCAGAAGGGCCGCCGGTTTCGGCGGGTGACGGTGAAACGCTGGGGGACTCTTCTTCCGGCCGCGCAGCGGTGCACCCGGTCAGGGCGAGCGCGGCGGCGATGGCGGAAGCTTTGATCACGGAGCGCCGCGTGGCGGATTTGGTCACAGCTGCTGGGTTCTCCTTGAGACACGCACCGTCCCGGCCTGGGCGGTGGATTTCTTAGTCTAAATGATTAAAAAGCGGTAAAGGCGGGTGAGAGTTGCCTCACAACAGGGCTTTGGTAAGGCAGGATATGGAAATGACTGAAACCAGCCCTGAATCTCCGCTGCTCGAAGTGACCGATCTCGCCGTCGGCTTCCAGACCATGGAAGGCCCCGTGCAGGCCGTGCGCAAGGCCGGATTCAGCCTCGGTGCCGGGAAAACCCTGGCGATCGTTGGCGAATCCGGTTCCGGTAAGTCCACCACCGCAATGGCGGTGATCGGGCTGCTGCCCGGCAATGGAAAGGTCTCGGCGGGAAGCATCCGCTTCGACGGCCAGGAACTGGTGGGGCTGCCCGAATCCAAGATGCGGGCTATCCGGGGCCGTTCGATCGGGCTGGTGCCGCAGGACCCGATGTCCAACCTGAATCCGGTGACAAAGATCGGCACCCAGGTTGCCGAAACCCTGCTGGTGCACGGCATGGCCACATCCAAGGACGTTGACCGGAAAGTGGTGGAGGTGCTTACCGCCGCCGGACTTCCCGACGCCGCTGAGCGCGCCAAGCAGTATCCGCATGAGTTCTCCGGCGGTATGCGCCAGCGTGCACTGATTGCCATTGGCCTGGCCTGCCGGCCCCGTCTGCTGATCGCGGATGAGCCCACCAGCGCACTGGACGTCACGGTGCAGCGCACCATCCTGGACCAGATCGGCCGGATGACGGAGGAACTGGGAACGTCCGTGCTGCTGATCACCCACGACCTTGGGCTTGCCGCTGAGCGTGCATCCGACCTGGTGGTGATGCACCGCGGCGAAGTGGTTGAGACCGGTCCGGCCCGCCAGCTGCTCGAAGATCCCCAGCACCCCTACACAAAGTCCCTTGTCAGCGCCGCACCCAGCGTCGCTGCTGTCCGGCTCAGCCCGGGGGCTTTCGCGGCTCCCGCTGCCGAGCGCCTGACCCTCGTGGACGGCAACGCCACGGAGCCTGCTGCCCCGGCCGCTGAACCGGCCAGCGGTCCCGATGCCGGAGAGAGCGCTGCGCCGGACAACATCGTTGAGATCCGTGACCTTAATAAGGTGTTCAAGATCCGCGGCAAATCGGGAGACTTCCACGCTGTACGGAACGTTAGCCTGGAGATTCCCCGCGGCCGGACCGTGGCAATCGTGGGGGAGTCCGGGTCAGGCAAGACCACTACCGCCCGAATGCTGCTCAAGCTCATCGAACCGACCAGTGGTTCCATGACCTTCGACGGCGTGGACATTGCCTCGCTGGCAAAGGGCCAGCTGACCGACTTCCGCCAGCGGGTCCAGCCGATTTTCCAGGACCCGTATTCATCGCTGGATCCGATGTTCACCATCGAACGGATCCTCGACGAGCCGCTGAAGACCTACAAACGCGGTGACCGCCGGGAACGGGCGGCCCGCGTCCGCGAGCTTATGGAACAGGTTGCCCTGCCGGCCTCCATGCTGCGCCGGTATCCGGCAGAGCTATCCGGCGGGCAGCGGCAGCGCGTAGCGATTGCGCGTGCGCTGGCGCTGAATCCGGAGCTCATTGTCTGTGACGAACCCGTGTCCGCTCTCGATGTGCTGGTCCAGGCACAGATCCTGAAGCTCCTCGGTGACCTTCAGCGCGATCTCGGCCTGAGCTACCTCTTTATCAGCCACGACCTCGCCGTCGTCCGGCTGATCTCGGACTACGTGTGCGTGATGAAGGACGGGGAACTGGTGGAGGCAGCAACCTCGGAGGAAGTGTTCCAGAACCCGCGCCATCCCTACACCCGCAAGCTGCTGGCTTCGATCCCCGGCAACGAACTGAATATTGAAGGCGAACTGGCGTCCTAGACCTGAACACCAGGAGGGCTGTGGCCGGTAGCCGCACGGGAGATTGAGCGTGATGACAAAGATCGAAGAAGGCCGGATTGCCTGGGACCGGGGGACATGGCGTAACCCGCCGGTCCGGGTCGTGGATGACGGGAACTGTCTGCAGGTGACCGCGGCCGGGCAAAGTGATGCGTGGAGGCACACCTCTTATGGGTTTGTCCATGACAGTGCACATGCCCTCCTTGCCCCGCTCGGCGCTGAGGGTGCAGTGGAAGTCTCGTTTCTCCTGGACTACTCGGAGCAGTTCGACCAGGCGGGAATCTTCCTTCACGTCTCGGAGCCGGGCCGGTGGCGCTGTCACGATCAGAGCCCGCGCCGGCGATGAACCTTTTCGCCTCATCCGCGTCGCACCCCTGAGTAAGACCGCCCGCGCCCAGGCCGGTCCGTTTTGCGCTTCGCCCACGCGGGATGGGCTCACTGTCACCTTCACCCGATGGGTCGAAACCGAAGCGGATCGGTCGCTTCACCCTGAGCCCGGCTAGAGTCGCGTGCTCGGCAGGGGAGCCGTGCTCCCGGATCCCGGCGGGAACGGCAAAGGGTCCGCTTTCCCGGAAGGGAAAGCGGACCCTTTTTCGCGAAACCGCCGGCTACTTGCGCCTGGTCTTGGGATCCAGGGCCTCACGCAGGGACTCGCCCAGCAGGGTGAATCCAAGAGCCGTGATGGCAATGCAGATGCCCGGCAGGAACGCCAGCTGCGGGGCCACCGCCAGTTCGTTCTGCGCGTAAGTCAGCATCCGGCCCCATTCGGCGCTCTCCGGACGTCCGCCGCCGAGCCCCAGGAAGGACAGGGCCGCGGCGTCGATCACTGCCGTAGCCAGGGTGAGGGTGGCCTGGACAATCACGGGGCCAACGCTGTTGGGCAGCAGATGGCTCATGGTGATGGTCCGGGTGCTCAGCCCCAGTGCCTGCGCGGACAGGACGTAGTCTGCTCCGCGCTGGCTGATCATGGAGGAACGCAGCAGCCGGGCGAAGATCGGCACCTGCGATACACCGATGGCAATCATGACCGCGGAGGGTGTCTGTCCCAGTACTGCAGCGATGCTCACGGCCAGCAGCAGGTTGGGCACCGAAAGCAGGATGTCCACGAAACGCATAATGACGTTGTCCACCCAGCCGCCGAACCCGCCGGCGATCACACCGAGCAGCATGCCGCCCAGCAGGCCGAGCGCCGTGGAGATGACACCGATCAGGAGGGACGCGCGTGCTCCCCAGATGAGCTTGGAGAGGACGTCTCCGCCGAACCGGTCGAGGCCCAGAGGGAAACCCTCAACCTCGCCCGGACCGGGAATCGACGTCGGCGTGATTTGGGTACGCCCGGGCAGTTCCTCACCGCCGTAGGGAGCAAGGATCGGCGCGAAGACAGCGACCAGGATGAACAGGCCCACGATGACTGCGCCCGCGATTGCGGCGGGGTTGCGGCGCAGCCGCCGGAAGGCGTCCTGCCACATTCCGCTCCCGCGTGTGTCCGGCGCTGAAGGCTCGTCCGGGCGGACTGCCCCGCCGGAAGGAGGGGGAAGAACTGTACTCATTGCACCCTCACCCTCGGGTCGATGAAGCCGTAGGACACGTCAACCAGCAGGTTGATCAGTGAATACGCTACGGCGATGAAAATGATGAAGCCCTGCAGCACGGGGTAGTCGAGGTTGAAGATGGCATCCCGCAGGAATCTGCCAACCCCGCTGAATGCGAAGACTGTTTCCGTCAGCACCGCTCCGGAGATGAGCAGCCCGGTCTGCAGGCCGATCGTCGTCGTCACGGGAAGCATGGCGTTGCGCAGCACGAACCGGTTGCGGATGGTCCGTTCCATCAGGCCTTTGGCCCGGGCAGTGCGGACGTAGTCTGCACCCTGGACTTCAAGGACCGAGGCACGCGTAATGCGCACGATAATGGCCAGCGGAATGGTGCCCAGCGCGATGCCGGGCAGTATCAGGTGCATCAGGGCGTCCCAGGACGCGTCCCATTCCCGGGTTAACAACCCGTCCAGGACGTAGAAGTCCGTCACGTGCGTGGCGTTGATCCTCGGATCCTGCCGGCCGTCCGTGGGGAAGAGGGGAATCTGGATGGCCAGGAGCCATTTGAGGATGAAGGCCAGGAAGAAGACCGGCACGGTGATGCCAATCAGCGAGAGCACTACGGAAGAGTGGTCCCAGAAACGGCCGTAGTGCCTGGCTGCCAGGTAGCCCAGGGGGATGCCGATGCCGATCGCGAAGATGAGCGCGACGGCGGCGAGTTCCAGGGTGGCCGGGAAACGGGTGGCGAACTCTTCGAGGACGGGCCGGCCGGTCACTGTGGACGTACCGAAGTCGCCCTGGAGGAGCTTGCCGACGTAGGTGAAGTACTGCTCGATGAGCGGCCGGTCGAAGCCGTAGGCCTCATTGATCCGGGCGATGGCCTCAGGCGTGGCCTTGTCTCCCAGGAGGGCGGTTGCTGGGCCGCCGGGAAGGCTGCGGACCCAAATGAAAAGAAGGATGGACAAGCCGATCAGGGTCGGGATCAGCATTAACAGGCGCTTGCCTATAACTCGCAGCACGAGTGTCCTTTCTCAGCCGGTTGTGCGGCTGCTGAAAAGGTAAGGACAGAACGGACCGGGACCCAGCGCAAGCTGGATCCCGGTCCGTTTCGCCGCTACTTGTTGAGCTTGATCTGGTTGAACACTTCGTCGTTCACGGGGGAGGCCGGGTAGGAATCCACCCGCTCCGAGAATGCGAGCGACGGCGCCGGGTGCGCCAGCGGCACGGCCGGGACGAACTTGGCGATGTCGTCGTTGATCTTCTCGTACATCGGAGTCTGCTCTTCCAGGCTGCTCACCTGGCGGGCTGCCTCGAGCTGGTCGAAGATCTCCGCGTTGGTGAAGCCGAACTCGGGCTTCTCCTGGCCGAAGAACACGCCTACGAAGTTGTCCGTGTCGTTGTAGTCACCGGTCCAGCCCAGCAGGTGGATGCCGTGGTCTTCGGTGGCCTGCACGCGGTCAAGGTAGTCCGGGGACCACTTGCTCGGCTGCGGGTTGACCTTGATGCCCACTTCCTCCAGCTGTGCGGAGATGTTGGAGAAGACCTGCTCAGGGGTCGGCATGTACGGGCGGGAAACACCCGTGGGGTAGTTGAAGTCCACGGTAAAGCCGTCCGGGTAGCCGGCCTCGGCCAGCATTTCCTTTGCCTTCTCCGGGTCGTACTCGTACGTGGTGACGTCTTCGTTGTAGCCGTTGACGACGTCGGGAATGAACTGCGTTGCAACCTTGGTGCCTTCGGGAAGGGTCTGGTTGACCAGTGCTTCCTTGTCGATCGCGTGTGCGATTGCCTGGCGGACCAGCGGATCGGCGAGCTGCTCGACCTTCTGGTTCATGCCCAGGTAAAGGATGGTGAAGGGGTCACGCGGAATGACCTTGAATCCGGCGTCTGCCAGCGCCTGGGTATCGGCCGGAGCCACCAGGTCGTAACCGTCAATGTCACCGGACTGCAGGGACTGGCGGCGGGAGTTGGGATCGTCGATCACGCGGAAGATGATGTCCGTGACCTGTCCCTGGTCGCCCCAGTAATCCTCGTAGGCGGACAGGGTGATCTGGTTGCCGACTTCCCAGCCTTCGAACTTGAAGGGACCGGTGCCGGTGGGGTGTTCCTTGGCGTAGGTCGTCAGCGTGGGGGCTTCCGCAGTGCCGGAGGCTTCATCGGCTGCGTACTCTTCCATCGCCGTCGGGCTCTGCATGGAGAAGGCGGGGAGCGAGAGAGCTGCAATGAACCCTGCGAAAGGCTTGGCCAGGGTGATGACGGCCTGGTTCTCGGCCGGCGCCTCACACGACTCGTAGGTGGCGGTCTCGGGGCTGTCAGCGAAGCCCTTGAACAGCTTGCTGTAGTAGTAGGCCAGGCTTTCGGCCTGCTGGATGCCGGTGAAGTTGTACCACCGGTCGAAGTTCGCGCAGACCGCTTCGGCGTTGAACGGGGTCCCGTCGTGGAAGGTGACCCCTTCTTCGAGATCGAAGGTGTAGGTCAGGGCGTCCTCGGACGTTTCCCAGGACTTGGCCAGAAGAGGGGCAGGATCGGCGGTGCCCGGTTCCACGCCCACAAGGCCTTCGAAGATCTGTCGGCTGACGCGGAAGGATTCGCCGTCGGAGGCGAATGCCGGGTCCAGGGTCTTGGGATCCGAGGAGGCTGCAAAGACGAACGTGCCGTCAACCTCGGAGGCGGTGGCGCCGTCGTCTGCGGCATCCCGGTTGCTTTCGGCGCAGCCGGAGAGCACCAGGGCGCTCATGGCCAGCCCGGCGGTTAGGGCGGCAGCCCGTCGCCGGGTCTGCCGGCTGAGAGTGAATCTGCCAGCAAGGGTCATTGTTCTATCTCCTCTGGGCGGTGAGGTCCGCTCCTGCCGGTCGGCCAGAGCGGGATGTGCTGTGGAACACACATATGTAATCCCAGAGCCTAACCGCAGAGACGGAGTGCTTTGGGACGCTAAGCATGTGCGGCGCGGTCACAATTCGGTTACACACCGGCGCAGTCTTTTGCCGCATCCCGTGGACAGGCCCCGGGGCCGGCCTTAGCGTCGAATGGTGGGTACTTCTTCGGCAGATAACGGACGCCCGGCGCTTACTGCACTGGCAGCGGGGGCCGCCCTTGGGCTCATCGCAGCGGCAGCCGGTGCGGTGGTGCAAAGACTGCGCAGGAACCCCGTGCTGGTCCGCGCCGGCCGCTTTCGCCCGGATCACGGGTCCGGGCCGGACCCTGAGGCCGTGACCGCACGCAAGGAAGCGGACATGCCCGGCTGGAAGCAGGGAATGCCGGGGAGTTTTGATGCGGGAACCCTGGAAATCAGCTCCCTGGACGCCGCGACAGGTACTCCGGGCCGCACCTGGATTGTCCATAACGGACCCGAATGGCAGGGACTTCCCGGTGAGCGGGTAGTGCTGCCATGGGAGAGAGGACGCGGGCCCGGACGTCCTTCGATGTGAATCAGCTCTCAAAATGCCGGTTCGATTTCTCCCGGCGGAAAAGTGCTGGTAGAGTTTCATGTCGTTGCCGAGCGCAAAGTGCTGGTTTTCCAGCACGGTGAGCACAGCAGCTGCCAGCACCTCTAGCTCAATTGGCAGAGCAATTGACTCTTAATCAATGGGTTCCGGGTTCAAGTCCCGGGGGGTGCACAGTCAAAGCCCGCTGTACCAGGATTCTGGTGCAGCGGGCTTTTTGCTGCGCACCGGGGCAGTGCGAGCGGTTCGTGTGCACGCGAAAAAGCTGGTAGAGTAACTTGTCGTTGCAGATCGAAAAGCCGGAGAAAAACGGCGGGAAAACTGCACAGACTGCCAGCACCTCTAGCTCAATTGGCAGAGCAATTGACTCTTAATCAATGGGTTCCGGGTTCAAGTCCCGGGGGGTGCACAGATACGAGGGAGCCCCGTTCCGGGGAGGCTGCGGCCAGACCGGGACGGGGCTTTTTCATTGCCTCTGCACGGCCTGCACAGTCCCGCCGCTGCCGCATGCAGCCCAAAGCGGTCTATCGCCGCCCCGGAGACCCCGCGTAGACTTCCGCGGTAAGCCTTCCAGTGCCGGCATACCCGGGTTTGAACAGCACATCCACGGTGCGGCGCTGAGGGTTCCGGCGACTATGGGAGCGCACTCATGAGCAGTGAAGTCCGCATTGAAAGCCCGGCCAAAGACACCTACGTACTCCGCAACACCAGCGGCAGGGAACTTCAGCACGTCATGGTGGACCTGGCCCGGACCGGCGCTACTTCCCAGGATCTTCCGGCGGGTATGACCCTGGTTCCGGAGGAAGGCGTCGAGTTCCACCTGCACCACCACGGCGGTTACTCCCCGCCGGCCAGCATGCACGTCCGGTGGGACGGCGGCCCGGAGTGGGTGGAAGTGCCGGTCGCCTAGTGTGGGCATCCGGCTTTCCCTGCGCTACATCCTGCCCCAGCGGGCCCGTGCCAGGGCGAAAATGCCGTAGCAGATAAGCCCGACGGCGATCGCCAGGATCAGCGGTGCCCCCAGCGGGTACTGGAGCAGGGACTGCAGGCTGCCGTCCAGTCCCGTCGACTCGTCCGCCCGGTGGTTGACGGCTGCAGTGATGAACAGCGATCCAACCAGTACCAGTGCGATTCCCTTGGCAACATGGCCTGCTACCCCCAGTGCATTGAGCAAATGGCCTCGGCGGGTGTCCTCGAAGTACCTCAGTTCGGGACGAAACCGCCGCGCTGAGCCTTTAAAAACGAAGTACGCTCCAATGCCCACTACCAGTGCACCCACGCATCCAAGTGCCGGGGCGCCGGCGGGGGAGTCCAGTACGGCGGCACTGAAATCAGCAGTGCGGTCCCCGGAGTCCTTCCCGCGGCCCCTGGCGAAGGCAGCAAACGTGAGCGCCACGCTGCCGTAGATGAAGAAGAGCGAACCGGAAGAGATGCCCTTGGACAGGCGCTCCTTTCCAGGTTTGTGCCGGGCACGGACAGTCGCCTCAGCCAGCTGCCACAGTGCCAGCGAGGAGCAGAAGGCACATCCAGCCCACATCAGTGCCGGACCAAACGGTTCCGACCGTGCCAGCGGCCCGATCGCGCCGCTGGTTTCGGCTTCGCCGTATCCGCCGAAGGCCACGCTGACTGCGATGGCGCCGATGAGAATGTGCAGCAGTGCCATGACCGCGAAACCGGTGCGGGCCATAACATCCAGCCCGGTATTGTCCGCCGCCTCTTCCAGGGACTCCGCGGCCTCGCTGCCGGAGGTGTCCCGGCCGGGTTGCGCAGTCATTGTGGATCCTCCCGCAGCGTCGATCCGGTTCGTGGCTCAACCATAATGCCGGCGGGTGCTGCGGGGCAGTATTAAACACTTGAAGGGCGCACCCGCAGGTACGCCCTTCAAGGGAAAACTAAACGTCCGCTTCGCTGCTAGGCAGTCTGGGAAGCGGTGTCAGCCGGTATGTCCAGAGGTGCATCCAGCGGGACCGGGAGACCCGGAACATCAACCGCCATGTGCCAGCGCGGATTGCCGAGTTCCCTGATGACGGTGCGCAGCTGGCTGCGCAGGTCCTCCGAAAGGAGCTCTCCGCCATCGAGCAGCGTTCGCTCAATATCCTGGGCCTCATGCAGGGCTTCAATGCCCGCCGGAGTAATGGACACCATGTGGCTGCGCTTATCCAGGTCATTCCGTACACGGGTAACGTGCCCGTGTGCTTCCAGCCTGGCCAGGGTCTTACCCATGGTTTGTGCTTGAACGCGGACCAGCTGCGCGAGATGCGCCTGTGTCATGGGACCCTGGGAATCCAGGACTCCCAGGGCGATAACGCCCGCGTGGGTCACTCCTATACGGACAAGTCGCTCGTTCCAGGCATGCTCAACCAGACGGGCGGCTGTTGATAAGAGGCGACCGGTGGGCCAATGCTCCATATCCGGCATAAAACTGAACTCTTCCTTTCGAGTGCGGATTCACGCGGCCTGATCGGATAGCCTACAAATCCAGTGTCTAGGATAACCAACCGCAAGCCTGCTGTCGTCCTGCGACACAGCCTTTGCTCAATCGATACCTAAGGAGCCCCGTCTTTTATGTCGAAACTCACCAGCGGTGACCCGGCGCCTGATTTCACCCTGACCGCCTCGGACTCCTCAGTTGTGTCTCTCGCAGACCTGCGCGGACGCAGTGTAATTGTTTACTTTTACCCGGCCGCAGCAACTCCGGGCTGCACTAAGGAAGCCTGCGACTTCCGTGACAACCTGAATTCGCTGGCCGCCTCCGGCTACTCCGTGCTTGGCGTTTCGCCGGACAAGGTGGAGAAGCTCGCCAAGTTCGCTGCGGACGAGGCCCTGAACTTCCCGCTTCTCTCCGACCCGGACCACGCAGTCGCTGAGGCATACGGTGCCTGGGGAGAGAAAAAGAACTACGGCAAGGTCTACGAAGGCCTCATTCGCTCCACCATCGTCGTTGATCCCGAGGGCAAAGTTTCCCTCGCGCAGTACAACGTCAAGGCGACCGGACATGTTGCCAAACTGCGGCGTGATCTCGGTCTCGACTAAGTGTCAGGTACACTAAAGGCTGGCTTTGGCCGGGTAACCGGCCTGCCGGCCGCGCGCGAGTGGCGGAATTGGCAGACGCGCTGGATTTAGGTTCCAGTGTCTTCGGACGTGTGGGTTCAAGTCCCTCCTCGCGCACATAAGTAAAACGCCCTGGTCTTCCGGACCGGGGCGTTTTCGTTTGCCGGAGCCGCCGGCCGCACCGCTAGGCTTTGGGCATGTCACCAGAGCCGCAGAAAATCCGCACCATCACCGTGCCCACCGCCGAACTCTACGAGGCGCTCCAGCCGCTTCCCGCCGGAATCAGCGCCGCGGTCTGGGATTTCGACGGCGATCCGGACGGGATCGAGTATGCGGACATCGATGCGGTGGTAGCTCCCTATACCGGAGGCAAGGCCTGGCAGGAGAGCCTTGTCCGCGTCCCGAACCTCAAGCTGCTCCAGGCCCAGACCACGGGATACGACGGCCTTCCCGAGCTGGTGGGGGAGTCCACCGCCGTCGCCAGTGCTGCCGGAGTCCACGCTGCCGCGACAGCGGAACTTGCACTCGGCCTGATCCTGGCATCGCTGCGCGGCATCGATGCCGCGGTGCGGGACCAGCTGCGGGCCAACTGGAATCCGCAGCGTTATCCGGGCCTTGCTGACCGCAGGGTGCTGCTGGTTGGCGTGGGCGGGATCGGACGGGAAATAGCGGCCCGCCTTGAGCCGTTCGAGGTGGAGCTCACCAGGGTGGGAAGCACGGCACGTGACGACGACGCAGGCCATGTCCACGGCGTAGCCGAACTCCCGGTGCTTGCCGCGGAAGCTGAAGTGCTGGTGGTCATCACGCCGCTGAACGAGAAGACCAGGCACCTCGTTGATGCCAAGGTGCTGGCGGCACTGCCGGACGGGGCGCTGGTGGTCAATGTCGCCCGGGGACCTGTTGTGGATACCGCTGCGCTGACCAAAGAGGTCACCTCCGGGCGGCTGC
Organism: Arthrobacter sp. BL-252-APC-1A; assembly: GCF_009696625.1. NCBI lineage: Bacteria > Bacillati > Actinomycetota > Actinomycetes > Micrococcales > Micrococcaceae > Arthrobacter > Arthrobacter sp. BL-252-APC-1A. The sequence goes on from NZ_VULS01000006.1 coordinate 188,763, forward strand.
GGGCAGCCCTGGATGTGGTGGACCCTGAACCCCTTCCCGCGGATCATCCGCTCTGGAACTGCACGAACGCCATCATCACACCGCACAACGGCGGCAACTCAGGAGCCTTCACTCCACGGATCCAGGGTTTCCTGCGCCGGCAGGTGCAGCGGCTGGCGGACGGCCGGGAACCGGTGAACCTGGTGCAGGCCGGTCCGTGGAAACAGTCCCGGGACGCGGACTAGGCCAGCTCCAGGAAAGTCTCCAGGAACAGCCGGAAGTCCTCCCGGTCTCCGTGCTGGACCAGCACACGGCGCTGGCCGCCGGAAACCGGGGGCAGTTCAGGTGAGGGCTCAACACCGAACCTGAAGATCCGGCCCGTGCTGGTACCGACCTCGTAGCTTCCGGGGGAGAGCTCGTCAGTGTGGGACAAATTGGTGGTGTTGACCGCGGTGGGTGCCTCGAGGCTCTCCATTGAGTCCGCGGCGAAGGGGGCGAATATGAGTTCCGGCGGACTCCAGCGGTAGCCCAGCACGTAGTACCCGGCCGAGTCGGCCAGCGGTGTGGCACAGACCAGGTTGTAGTCGCCGTAATTGGGGATCTGCGAATCGAAAACCCGGCGAAGCGAAGACTTGAGGGAGTCACTGGACGTGGACTGGCCGTCTGGCGGCCCGGTTTCCGTGCTCATGGTCCCCAGTCTATGGACTGATACCCCCATCCGTGGAAGGGCCCCGGGCCCGGCGGGAAAGTTCATCAAGCTGTGCTGCCCTCGTAACCAGGGCGTAACAAGCCGCGGCCGCCGCAGCCGGATGTCCGGGCCGGGGCGGAGAAGGAATAGGATTTTGCTATGACCACGGAGAGCACCCCTGACATCAAACCCCGCAGCCGAGTCGTAACCGACGGGATCCATGCGGCGCCCGCGCGCGGTATGTTCCGTGCGGTCGGCATGGGCGATGACGATTTCGCCAAGCCCCAGATCGGCATTGCCAGTTCCTGGAACGAAATTACCCCCTGCAACCTCTCCCTGAACCGTCTGGCCCAGGGCGCCAAGGAAGGCGTCCACGCCGGCGGAGGGTTCCCGATGCAGTTCGGCACCATTTCCGTTTCCGACGGTATTTCGATGGGCCACGAAGGCATGCACTTCTCCCTGGTGTCCCGCGAAGTCATTGCCGACTCGGTGGAAACCGTCATGATGGCCGAGCGCCTTGACGGCTCCGTCCTGCTGGCCGGCTGCGACAAGTCGCTGCCCGGCATGCTCATGGCTGCGGCGCGCCTGGATCTCTCCAGCGTTTTCCTCTACGCCGGTTCGATCATGCCCGGCTTCGCCAAGATGGAAGACGGCACCGAACGCGAAGTCACCCTGATTGATGCCTTCGAAGCGGTCGGTGCCTGCGCTGCCGGGAAAATGAGCCTCAAGGACCTGGACACCATCGAACGTGCCATCTGCCCGGGTGAAGGTGCCTGCGGCGGCATGTACACCGCCAACACGATGGCCTGCATTGGTGAGGCACTCGGTATGTCCCTGCCGGGTTCCGCGGCTCCGCCCTCGGCTGACCGCCGCCGCGACGAGTTCGCCCGCAAGTCCGGCGAAGCCGTGGTGAACCTGCTGCGCAAGGGCATCACTGCCCGCGACATCATGACCAAGAAGGCGTTTGAGAACGCCATCGCCGTGACCATGGCCTTCGGCGGCTCCACCAACGCCGTCCTGCACCTGCTGGCAATCGCACGCGAAGCCGAAGTCGACCTCACGCTGGAAGACTTCAACCGCATCGGCGACAAGATCCCGCACCTGGGCGACCTGAAGCCGTTCGGCCGCTACGTGATGTTCGACGTCGACAAGATCGGCGGCGTCCCGGTCATCATGCGTGCCTTGCTGGATGCCGGGCTGCTGCACGGCGACTGCCTCACCGTCACGGGCAAGACCGTCGCTGAAAACCTCGAAGCGATCAACCCCCCGGATCCTGACGGCAAGGTGCTCCGCGCACTGGACAACCCGATCCACAAGACCGGCGGGATCACCATCCTCAAGGGATCGATGGCTCCTGAAGGTGCTGTTGTGAAGTCCGCAGGGTTCGACGCCGATGTCTTCGAGGGCACTGCCCGTGTCTTCGAGCGTGAGCAGGGTGCACTCGATGCACTCGACGCCGGAGAGATCCACGCCGGCGACGTCGTCGTCATCCGTTACGAAGGCCCCAAGGGCGGCCCGGGTATGCGCGAGATGCTCGCCATCACCGGTGCTATCAAGGGCGCAGGCCTGGGCAAGGACGTGCTCCTGCTGACCGACGGACGGTTCTCCGGCGGCACCACCGGCCTGTGCATCGGCCACGTTGCACCCGAAGCGGTCGACGGCGGCCCCATCGCCTTCGTCAACGACGGCGACCGGATCCGCGTGGACATCGCAGCCCGCACCTTCGACCTGCTGGTGGAGCCCGAAGAGCTCGAAGCCCGCAAGGTTGGCTGGGAGCCGCTGCCCGCCAAGTTCACCAAGGGCGTCCTGTCCAAGTACGCCAAGATGGTCAACTCGGCTTCCACCGGCGCTTACTGCGGTTGAAACCCTTCCCCAGCCGCAAGGCGCTGAGCGCCTTGCGGCTGGGGCCCCTAAAGGGTTTCAACCTTATTAAGCCCTGCCGCCTCGGGTGGTCAGGGTTTACACCACCTCCGGCACCCGCGTCTTCGAGTTGGAGGTGTCTGCCCTGGAAGGTAGGGGCTAATGCTCCCTGCACGCAGCGCAACATCTGGGTGTCCACACAGCGGACTGGAAAGTCCATATAATGAGACGCATCACCCTCTGGTTGACACCGTAACCGGAGGAGGGGAACACTGATCTCTATGCAGATCGTAACCGTCGTCCTTAGCAAGCGCGTGGCGTAACAGCCCGACTTGAAAGAGACGTCACGCGCGGACCCCTACGGAGCCAACAGGCACGAGGGGTTTTTTTATTGGCTTCAGAAAGCACAGAGACCGCACCGGGCTTACCCTCCGGGCGGTACGCCGCATCAGAACTAAATGGATATGTATCCGCAAAGGAAGTTTCCGATGAGTAAGGGATCGCCAATCAGCCCGTCGCTGATGGCACACAAGACTGGCCCTGCACGGTCCGTGCAGACCAAGAGCAAAGATGCAGCTTTTTCTGTCAACCCGGCTGAAGCCATGGACACCCGCGTCCAGGGCCCCAACAACGTAGTACCGCCAACTGAGATGACCGGTTCGCAGGCCATCGTCCGTGCGCTGGAAGAACTTGGAGTCGAAGACGTCTTCGGTCTGCCCGGCGGCGCGATCCTGCCGACCTACGACCCGCTGATGGACTCCACCAAGCTGCGGCACATCCTGGTCCGCCACGAACAGGGCGCCGGCCACGCAGCCGAAGGCTACGCGATGGTTACCGGCCGTGCAGGCGTCTGCATTGCGACGTCGGGCCCCGGTGCCACCAACCTGGTGACCGCCATTGCCGACGCCCACATGGACTCCGTCCCCATGGTTGCCATTACCGGACAGGTCAACAGCTCCGTCATTGGTTCCGACGCGTTCCAGGAAGCGGACATCGTCGGCATCACCATGCCGATCACCAAGCACTCGTTCCTCGTGACCAATGCCGACGAGATCCCCAGGATCCTCGCCGAGGCGTTCCACATTGCCACCAGCGGCCGTCCCGGTCCTGTGCTGGTGGATATCACCAAGGACGCACAGCAGGGCAAGACCACTTTCTCCTGGCCGCCGAAGATCGACCTCCCCGGCTACCGCACAGTGGTGCGCGGACACTCCAAACAGGTGCGCGAGGCTGCGCGGCTGATCTCAGCTTCGCAGCGCCCGGTGTTCTACGTCGGCGGCGGTGTGCTGAAGGCAGACGCTTCCGCGGAACTGCTGGAACTGGCAGAGGCGGTTGGTGCCCCCGTGGTCACCACGCTGATGGCGCGCGGTGTGTTCCCCGACTCCCACGCCCAGCACATGGGCATGCCCGGCATGCACGGTTCCGTTTCCGCGGTCACGGCACTGCAGCAGTCGGACCTGCTGATCACCCTGGGCGCACGCTTCGATGACCGCGTCACCGGCGTGCTGTCCTCCTTCGCCCCCGGCGCCAAGGTCATCCACGCGGACATCGATCCGGCGGAGATCTCCAAGAACCGCACGGCGGACGTGCCGATCGTCGGATCGGTGAAGGAAATCATTCCTGAACTCACCGAAGCCGTCCGCAGCCAGTTCGAGTCCACCGGTACCCCGGACCTCGGGGCCTGGTGGTCGGTACTCAACCGGCTGAAGGAAACCTACCCCACCGGCTGGACCGAACCCGAAGACGGCCATGTTGCCCCGCAGCAGGTGATCAAGCGGATTGGTGAACTCACCGGTCCCGAAGGCGTCTACGTGGCGGGCGTGGGACAGCACCAGATGTGGTCTGCCCAGTTCATCAACTATGAGCGTCCCAGGGCATGGCTGAACTCCGGCGGCCTGGGCACCATGGGCTACTCCGTTCCGGCAGCCATGGGCGCTAAGGTCGGCAACCCGGACCGCGTGGTCTGGGCGATCGACGGCGACGGCTGCTTCCAGATGACCAACCAGGAACTGGCCACCTGCCTGATCAATAACATCCCGATCAAGGTTGCCATCATCAACAACTCCTCACTGGGCATGGTCCGGCAGTGGCAGACCCTGTTCTACGAGTCCCGGTATTCAAACACGGACCTGAACACCGGCCATGACACCGTGCGTGTTCCGGACTTCGTGAAGCTCGCCGATGCCTACGGCTGCGTGGGCCTGCGCTGCGAACGCGAAGAGGACATCGACGCCACCATCGAAAAGGCGCTGTCCATCAACGACCGTCCCGTCGTCATCGACTTCGTGGTCAGCCGCGACTCGATGGTCTGGCCCATGGTCCCGTCCGGGGTCAGCAATGACCTCATCCAGATTGCCCGCAACATGACACCCACCTGGGAAGAGGAGGACTAGGGAACATGGCACGCCACACCCTTTCAGTGCTCGTAGAAGACGTTCCCGGTGTCCTGACCCGGGTCGCGTCCCTGTTCGCCCGCCGGGCGTTCAACATCAATTCTTTGGCTGTCGGCCCGTCGGAGGTTGCGGGTCTTTCCCGCATCACCGTAGTGGTCGAAGCCGAAGGTGACCTGCTGGAGCAGGTCACCAAGCAACTGAACAAGCTCGTCAACGTCATCAAGATTGTCGAACTTGTTCCCGAGTCTTCCGTGCAACGAGACCACATCTTGGTCAAGGTTCGCGCGGATGCCGCAACCCGGCTGCAGGTAACCCAGGCGGCCGAGCTGTTCCGTGCTTCAGTGGTAGATGTGTCTACAGACTCCCTGATCGTTGAAGCCACTGGCACCGCCGATAAGCTCAATGCACTGCTCTCAGTGCTGGAGCCCTTTGGCATCCGCGAAATAGTTCAATCCGGAACCCTGGCCGTCGGCCGCGGTGCGAAGTCGATGTCCGACCGCGCGCTGCGCAGCGCCTAGTTCCCCTCAAAACCTTTATCCAAGACCAAACAGGAGATATTGAAGTGACTGACATGTATTACGACGACGACGCAGACCTGTCCATCATCCAGGGACGCAAAGTCGCCGTCATCGGCTACGGCAGCCAGGGCCACGCACACGCCCTGAGCCTGCGCGATTCCGGTGTTGATGTCCGCGTTGGCCTGAAGGAAGGCTCCAAGTCCCGCGCCAAGGCAGAAGCCGAGGGCCTGCGCGTCCTCAACGTTGCCGACGCCGTTGCCGAGGCCGACCTGATCATGGTCCTCACGCCGGACCAGGTCCAGCGCTTCGTCTACGCAGAGGATATTGCCCCGAACCTGAAGTCCGGCGACGCGCTGTTCTTCGGCCACGGCTTCAACATCCGTTACGGCTACATCCAGCCGCCGGCCGACGTCGACGTCGCACTGGTTGCTCCGAAGGGCCCGGGCCACATTGTCCGCCGCGAATTCGAAGCCGGCCGCGGTGTCCCCGACCTCATCGCCGTCGAGCAGGACGCTTCGGGCAAGGCCAAGGACCTGGCACTTTCCTACGCCAAGGCCATCGGCGGAACCCGTGCAGGCGTCATCGAGACCACCTTCACCGAAGAGACCGAAACCGACCTGTTCGGCGAGCAGGCTGTCCTCTGCGGCGGCGCTTCGCAGCTGATCCAGTACGGCTTCGAGACCCTCACCGAAGCCGGCTACAAGCCGGAGGTTGCCTACTTCGAGGTCCTGCACGAGCTGAAGCTCATTGTTGACCTCATGGTTGAAGGCGGCATTGCCAAGCAGCGCTGGAGTGTTTCCGACACTGCTGAGTACGGCGACTACGTCTCCGGTCCGCGCGTTATCACCCCCGAGGTGAAGGAAAACATGAAGGCTGTCCTCGCCGACATCCAGAACGGTGCCTTCGCCAAGCGCTTCATCGATGACCAGGACGCCGGAGCCCCGGAGTTCAAGGAACTGCGCCAGAAGGGCGAGGACCACTCGATCGAGGGGACCGGCCGTGAACTGCGCAAGCTCTTCTCCTGGATCAAGTCCGACGACGATTACACCGAAGGTTCCGTCGCGCGCTAATTCCGCCGGTAACAAAGACACGGATTGCCCGTGTCCGTAACCGCGGCGCTACGCTTGAAAAGCAAGCCGTTTCGGTAAGGAGGCCGGGCCCTGCATGGGGTCCGGCCTTCGGCGTGAAATACCCAAAACCACATCGACACACAGCTAAAGAGGTCATCGGTGACTGCCACCAAACCAGTAGTACTCCTCGCGGAGGAACTCTCGCCCGCCACGGTTGAGGCCCTCGGCCCCGATTTCGAGATCCGCCAGACCGACGGCGCGGACCGTTCCCAGCTGCTTTCCGCCATCGCGGATGTCGACGCGATCCTGGTGCGCTCTGCCACCCAGGTGGATGCCGAAGCCATCGCGGCTGCCAAGAACCTGAAGGTCATCGCCCGTGCCGGCGTGGGCCTGGACAACGTGGACATCCGTTCAGCCACCCAGGCCGGCGTGATGGTGGTCAACGCACCGACGTCGAACATCATTTCCGCCGCCGAGCTGACCGTGGGCCACATTCTCTCCCTGGCCCGGCACATCCCGCAGGCATCGAACGCCCTGAAGGGCGGGGAATGGAAGCGCTCCAAGTACACCGGTACCGAGCTCTTCGAGAAGAAGGTCGGCATCATCGGCCTTGGCCGCATCGGCGCCCTGGTGGCAGCCCGCGTGCAGGGCTTCGGCACCGAGGTCCTGGCGTACGACCCGTACATCACCTCCGCCCGCGCTGCCCAGCTGAACGTCAAGCTCGTCACCCTGGATGAGCTGCTGGAGCAGTCGGACTTCGTCACCATCCACATGCCCAAGACCCCGGAAACCCTGGGCATGCTCGGTGCTGAGGCGTTCGAGAAGATGAAGGACACCGCGTACGTGGTGAACGTGGCCCGCGGCGGCCTCGTGGATGAGGACGCGCTGTACACCGCCCTGACCGAAGGCAAGATCGCCGGCGCCGGCGTCGACGTGTTCGTCAAGGAACCCAGCACGGACCTGCCGTTCATGGCACTGGACAACGTCATCGTCACACCGCACCTCGGTGCCTCGACCGACGAAGCACAGGAAAAGGCCGGCATCTCGGTGGCCAAGTCCGTGCGCCTGGCGCTGGCCGGTGAACTGGTGCCCGACGCCGTTAACGTTGCCGGCGGCGTCATCGCCGAGGATGTCCGCCCGGGCATCCCGCTGATCGAGAAGCTGGGCCGCATCTTCACCGCGCTGGCCCACGACTCGATGACCGCCATCGACATTGAGGTGGCCGGCGAAATTGCGTCCCTGGACGTCAAGGCACTGGAACTCGCAGCACTGAAGGGCATCTTCACGGACATCGTGTCCGAGCAGGTTTCCTACGTGAACGCTCCGGTGCTGGCAGAGCAGCGCGGCATCGCCGTCCGCCTCATCACCACGCCCGACGTTGATGACTACCGGAACCTGCTGACCATCCGCGGTGCCCTCTCCGACGGTACCCAGCTGGAGGTTGCCGGCACGCTGACCGGACCGAAGCAGATCCAGAAGCTCGTGGGCGTCAACGGCTACGACCTTGAAATCCCGATCAGCGAGCACCTGCTGGTACTGCTCTACCAGGACCGTCCCGGCGTCATCGGCGCCCTGGGCCGCATCCTCGGCGAAGCGGAGATCAACATCGCCGGAATGCAGGTGGCCCGGAACTCCGAGGGCGGCCAGGCCCTGTCCCTGCTCACGGTGGATTCCTCCGTGCCGCAGGACGTCCTCGAAACCGTCCGCGAAGCCATCGGCGCAACCGTGGCACGCGAAGTGGACCTGCAGGACTAATCCGCCCCGCGTTCAGGAGGCCGGTCCCGGTTGGGGCCGGCCTCCCGTGCATCCCGGGAGGTACTTGCAGCACCCGGGCCTCCACCCGCAGTACGACGCCGCTGGCCCATGTTTCAGGCCGGAAGGCGATGTGCAGCAGGCTGGCTCCGGGACAGGATGGGTGTCATGAGTACATCCCTGCCCGGCGCGCCCCTGCTTGCGGCCGCCAACCTGACCAAGTCCTACGGGAATTCGACAGCACTTGCCGGCGTCAGCCTCCAGGTGCGGCCCGGCGAAGCCACCGCCGTTATGGGCGCGTCCGGTTCCGGCAAGACCACCCTGCTGCACTGCCTGGCCGGGATCATCCTGCCGGACACCGGAACCGTCCGGCTCTTGGGCACTGCATCCGATGTGCCCGCGGAGATCACCTCGCTCGATGATGCCGCGCGGTCAGCGCTGCGCCGCACCGAATTTGGGTTCGTGTTCCAGCAGGGCCTGCTGATTCCCGAACTGACGGCCGGAGAAAACGTGGCGCTGGCCCTCATGCTGAACGGAACACCGCGCCAGGTTGCCGAGCAGCAGGCGGCCGCGGCCCTTGCGGCGCTGGGACTGGGCGGGATGGAAGGACGCCGGATTGGGGAGCTGTCCGGCGGGCAGGCGCAGCGGGTGGCAATTGCCCGGGCCCAGGTGAACGGAGCCCGGGTGCTGTTCGCCGACGAACCGACCGGGGCGCTGGACTCGCGTACCTCGGCGGATGTGATGGCACTGCTGCTGCAGTCCGTCGCAGGAACGGGACGCGCACTGGTGGTAGTTACCCATGATCCCGAGGTTGCCCGCTGGTGCAGCCGGGTGGTCACTTTGGCCGACGGGCAGATCGTCGCCGATACCGCCGGGGTGGCCCGATGAGTGCATCCGCCGTTGTGGCGCGCGCAGTGGATTCTTCCCCGTGGGCGGTTCCCCTGCGGCTGACGTGGCTGCTGAACCGGCCCGGCACGTCCGGGTCTGCTGCCGCGATCCTGCCCGCAGCGTCCTTCGCCGTGGTCACCACCTTGCTGCTGACAGTGCTTGCCGGCGCACTGTCCTTCACCCAGTGGGGAGACGACGAGGGAAACCTGTACCTGCTGCTTGCAGCCTTTGCCCTCATCCTGCTGGTTCTTCCGCTGCTGACATTGGGCGGTTCTGCTGCTCGTCTGTCAGCCCGCCGCCGCGATGAACACCTCTCGACTCTCCGGCTGCTCGGTGCCTCTGCCCGGACAGTCCGCCAGGTGACCGTCCTGGAAGCGGCGGCCCAGGCCTTCGCCGGTGCCCTGGCCGGTGTACTGGGTTACGTCGTGTTCGCCCCTTTCGTGCAGCTGATCCATTTCCGCGGGGCTCCGCTTGGCAGTGCCTACTGGCTGCATCCGGCCGCCGCCGTGGTGGGTGTTGCCGCCGTCGTGGCCCTTGCGGTGGTCAGTTCGGTGATCAGCCTGCGCCGGGTGGTGATTTCCCCGCTGGGCGTGCGTACCCGGGCCGATGCGCAGAAAGTCCACTGGTCACGCGCAGGCATTGCGGTGCTCATCGTGGTGCTCTGTGTGGCGGCGCTGCTGACGCCGGTCGGCGCGGCGGCGCTTGCGCTGGCCGTCCTGTTCGGCGCCTTTGCGGGGGGCCTGGCTGTACTGAACCTGGTGGGGCCGTGGCTGGTAACTGTTTCGGCGAAGCGGCGCCTGCGGCGGGCAGCCACCCCGCAGGCGCTGCTCGCAGCCCGTATCGTGCTGGATGCACCGAAGGCCGCCTGGCGGCAGGTCAGCGCACTCTCCATGGTCTGTTTCACCGCCGTCGTGGCCGGTGCCGGTGCTGCACTGCTGCAGACCGCGCAGTCCGAAGGGCCGGAAGACTTCCTGCTCCAGGACGTGATGACAGGAGTGTTCATTACCGTCATCGCCGGATTCCTGATGGTGGCCTGCTCGGCCGGTATCAACCAGGCGGCGACGGTCCTGGACCGGGCTGAGCTCTACCGCAGCATGCACCGGATGGGGATGCCCCGGGAAGTTATTGACGCGGCGCGCACCGGTGCGGTGATGCAGCCGGTGGTGCTGGTCAGCGCCGCTTCTGCGGCCGTCTCTGCCGTTCTGCTGTTCCCCGTCACCGGGGCGGCGATACTCTTCAACCCCGTGGCCATGGCGTTCCTGGCCGCCTCCGTCGCAGCCGGCGTTTTCCTGGTGCGCGCCGGACTTGCAGCCACCTCGCCGGTGCTCACCTCGGTGCTGGAGCGCGACGCCGGCTGACGCACGTTGCTTCGGGTTGGGGCAGTGCCCGGCCCGAAGCGACAAGCCCAGCCGAAACAGGGTAATTTTCTAATGTGACTTCTTCCCAGACCCCGTTCTACATCACCACCGCAATCTCTTATCCCAACGGCGTGCCGCACATCGGCCATGCCTGGGAAACGATCGCCACTGACGCGATGGCCCGCTTCAAGCGGCTGGACGGCTACGACGTCTTCTACATGACCGGCACCGACGAGCACGGCCAGAAGATGCAGCAGTCCGCGGACAAGGAGGGCATCAGCGCCAAGGAACTGGCGGACCGGAACTCCGCGGCATTCCGGCAGATGAATGATGATCTGGGAACCTCCTACGACCGGTTCATCCGGACCACCGACGCCGACCACTACGCCGCCGCCCAGGCCATCTGGAAGCGGATGGAAGAGAACGGCGACATCTACCTCTCCAAGTACGCCGGCTGGTACTCCGTCCGCGACGAGGCGTACTACACCGAGGACGAGACCGAGCTGCGCGAAGACGGCATCCGCTACTCCAAGGAAACCGACACCGAGCTGACCTGGACGGAGGAGGAGAGCTACTTCTTCAGGCTCTCCAACTACCAGGACAAGCTCCTGGCCCTGTACGAGGCGCAGCCGGACTTCGCCGCACCGCGCTCCCGTTTCAACGAGGTGATCAGCTTCGTCAAGGGCGGACTGGAAGACCTCTCCATCTCCCGCACCACCTTCGACTGGGGCGTTCCGGTTCCCGGCAACCCGGACCACGTGATGTACGTCTGGGTCGACGCGCTGACCAACTACCTCACCGGCGCCGGTTTCCCCGACACCGACTCGGAGACCTTCCGGAAGTACTGGCCCGCTGACGTCCACGTCATCGGCAAGGACATCTCCCGCTTCCACGCCATCTTCTGGCCCGCCTTCCTGATGTCCGCGGGTCTGGAACTGCCCAAGCGCATCATGATCCACGGGTTCCTGCACAACAAGGGCGTCAAGATGTCCAAGTCGCTGGGCAACGTGGTGGCCCCCAAGGACTGGGTGGAGCAGTACGGGCTCGACGCCGTGCGGTTCTTCCTGCTGCGCGAGGTCCCCTTCGGCGCGGACGGCTCCTACAGCCACGAGGCAATCGTGGGACGCATGAACGCAGACCTGTCCAACAACCTCGGCAACCTTGCCCAGCGTTCCCTGTCCATGGTGGCCAAGAACTGCGGCGGCGCCGTTCCGCAGCCGGGGGAGTTCACCGCCGAGGACAAGGCGCTGCTCGAAGCCGCCGGGAACCTGCTGCAGGTGTCCCGCCAGGCCTACGACGTGCAGGACTTCCACGGTGCGCTCGAAGCGACCTGGAAGGTCCTGGGGGATACCAACGCCTACTTCGCGGAGCAGGCTCCGTGGGTGCTGCGGAAGACCGACGTCGAACGCATGAACACCGTGCTCTACGTGACGCTGGAAGTGCTGCGGATCGTGGCCATCCTCATCCAGCCGGTGATGCCCGGCAGTGCCGGCAAGCTGCTGGATGTCCTCGGCCAGCCCGACGGCGATGCCCGCAGCTTCGCAGCGCTGGGCACTCCGCTGGTTCCGGGCACTGAGCTGCCCGCCCCGGCTCCGATCTTCCCGAAGTACGAGGAGCCTGCGGAGTAACCCCAATCCAGATAACAGAAACTGCACGTACCAGCGCTGGTACGTGCAGTTTCTGCTATCTCGGTGAAACTCAGGGCTAAGCCAGGAAACGGGAGGGAACGGTGTCCTCCATGACCTTCGCGACGGCGTCCTGCTGGTCCTGCGCGAGTTTCAGCAGTTCGCGGATCCGCGGGGCATGGAAGCGGTGGTCGTGTGCCGAGAGCACCAGCAGGGTCCGGTAAAGGCATTCCTTGGCACGGACAATGGACTGGAGCGTCTCCAGCTCCAGCTGGCCGGTGGTCCCTTTGCCCGTGCTCAGCGGATTGATCGGACCCAGACGCCCGCCTACCGCGCCGATCCAGGCCAGCCCTTTCTTGATCCGGCTGCGCTGGTAGCCCAGCGCCAGGATCAGGGTCTCCAGTTCGTCGCGTTCGTCGGAGATTTGCTGCACGAGATCTGCGAAGACGCTTTCATACTTGGTGCCCTCCCACGTTGTGCGTGCCGCCTTGAACAGCCGCACTCCGGTTTCCGCTCCCAGGAGGTGGTCATCCAGGTAGGCGGCCAGTGACTCGTGCCGGGGTGTTCGGCCGGGTTCTGTCTGCGGCATTGCGGGGCTCCTTCTCTGCTCCCGGCGCGGAGGAAAACCGCACCACGGTTATCAGTATGCTTTGTATCTTTGCAGATCAGACGCAAAAAGCGCGAGGCGGGCATCCCCTGAATGCCCGCCCCGCGCTTTGTGCACGCCGCGCTTAGTCTGCGGCGAGTCCTGCGACGGGGGAGAGGCGCGCTGCCCGGCGGGCCGGAAGCAGCGAGGCTCCGAGCCCTGCCACCAGGGCCACCGCGAGCACTCCGCCCAGCTGGGCCCAGGGCAGGGCCGGGACCACATCCGCGAAGGCACCAAGTGCCGACTGGGCTCCGAGCCAGCCGTACACCGCTCCTAGCCCGAGCCCGATGAGGGCAGCCACTCCGGCGATCAGCACCGCTTCCAGCGCCAGCATGCCGCGCAGCTGGCCCTTGGTCAGGCCCAGGGCCCGCAGCAGGGAGGATTCCCGGGTCCGTTCCAGAACGGAGAGGGAGAGGGTGTTCGCCACGCCCACCAGTGCAATCACGACGGCGACCCCCAGCAGTCCGGTGACCACCATCAGCAGCACATCGATCACCTGTTCAAACGCTGCGCGTTCAATGACGGCACCGGCGATCTGGTAATCCTGCACATTCAGTGCCTCGGACAGGGCCGACTGGAGCTCCATGATCGCCGAGGTGTTCAGGCCGTCGGCAATGGCGATCCACAGAAGCGGCTGGGCCCGGAACTGTTCCGGCGTCTGCTCCTCCGGTACACCGCCGAGCAGCTGCGCGGTTTCAGTGGTAACCAGGGGGGAGAAGGAGCGGCTCTCGGAAGTCACAACCTTCAGTTCCACGTCTCCTCCGGCACCGCGCACGGTGAGGGTCTCCTCCTTGGCTCCCTGCGGCATGGTGATGGTGCCGGCTGCGGGAACCATGGAAGCGTCCTGCAGGACCGGGCTATCAGCAGAGTCCAGGGCATAGACCGGAACTTCTTCTCCGTTCCTGTCAATCAGTCCGGCGACCGGAAGGAAGGCGGCACGGTCCACATTTTCAACGGCTGCCGCTGCCACGGCATCTTTCGCCGTGAACGGAGATTCGACTGGAATGGCTCCGCGGACGGTGACGTCCACCGGGAACTCACCGGCGAGGGTGTCGTTGAAGGCACTCCGGGCGGTGGCGGCGCCCGTCATCATCATGACCACAAGGGTCACGCCAATGAGCAGGGCAGATGATGTGGCCGACGTCCGCTGCGGGTTTCGCACCGCATTTACCGCAGCCAGTTTGCCCGGAACACCCAGCGGGGAAGCCAGGAAGCCCACGGCACGGACCAGTGGCGGGATAAAGAGCGTGGAGCACATCAGGATGCCGACGAAGCTGAGGATTCCGCCCGGGAGGGCGATGAGCAGGTCCCCGTCGTAGGCGCCGTAGCCCAGCAGGGCGGCACCGCCGGCAGTCAGCACCAGGCCGGCGATAAGCCGGACGCGGCCCTTGCGTGTGCCGGCGCGTACATCCTCGGCGGGGCGAAGGGCTGCGAGCGGCGCGACGGCAGTCGCCGCACGAGCCGGCACCAGTGCGGCGAGGACAGTGAGGACCACCCCTGCCGCCATACCGGCCGCAACGGCCAGCGGCGGGACGTCCATGGTCGCGAAGCCGCTTTCCGGGAGGGTCTGAAGGTACGCCACGATTCCGCCCACCAGGCCCACTGCCGCCAGCACGCCGACGATGGAGGACACGATCCCCACCAGCAGGGCCTCGACAAGCACGGAACGCCGGATCTGTGACCGGCCTGCTCCGATGCACCGCAGCAGAGCGAGCTCCCGGGTGCGCTGGGCCACCAGCACGGAGAAGGTGTTCGAGACTACGAGGGCGCAGACCAGGAGTGCGACGGCCGCGAAAGCGAGAAGGATGACAGTCAGGCTGTCCTGCCCGCCGGTGAAGCCGGCCATGAGCTCGGTGGTCTCTTCCTCCACAGTGCGTACCGTCACGGCCTTGATGCCTGCATCGCTGAGTGCCTGCGTCAGGGCAGCCTGGACGGCTGTTACAGACGCGCCCTCTGCCAGTGCGAGCTGGATGGATCCAAAGCCGAATTCCATACTGGTGAAGGGCGCGGTGGTCTCTTCGGTTGCGTAGAGCTGGGCGGTGCCCATCGAGCGGGGATCCGAAGAGGCTTCAACCAGGGCAGTCACGGTGAGGGGGGTTTCAGCACCCTCCAAGTCCTCCGCCGATACCACGGGCAGCAGTGACCCGACGGTTATTCCCCGGCGCTCGGCGGTCTGTTCGTCGATGGCAACCTCGCCGGCAGTTGCCGGAAGGTTGCCCTTCACCACATCCACCGGGAGCAGGGAATCGTTGGCCGGGAGATTGGCCAGGACAGCGTATGAGCTTCCGCGGCCGTCCCGAACCGCCACGGAGGCGGCGAGCACTGTGTAGGTGTCTTCCACGCCGTCCATGCTGCGGGCGACGTCAGCAGTCTCTTCGTCGAGGATGGCCCAGGACTCGGCGTCGTCATCGTAACCGGCCGAAAGCACCAGGTCCGCGTTGCGGAAGCTTTGTCCCACACTCTGTGTCAGGGAAGCCTTGGACGAGGCATTGATGATCAAGGTGGCGGTGAGGAAACCGACGGCGATCATCACCGCAACGCCGACGGCGATGAAGCGGCGGGCGTTTAGGCGCACCTGCGCCAGGGCTACCTGCAGCACTGCTATGCCCCCAGCTTCGTCAGGGCAGCCAGGACGCTCTCCGGGGTGGGGTTGGAGAGCTCGCCCACCAGCGCGCCGTCGTTCATCAGCACAACGCGGTCCGCGTAGGAGGCAGCCACCGGATCGTGGGTGACCATGATGATGCTCTGGCCCATTTCCCGGGAGGAGCGGCGCAGCAGTGAAAGCACTTCGGCGCCCGAGCGGGAGTCGAGGTTGCCGGTGGGCTCGTCGCCGAAGATGACGTGCGGACGGGTCAGGAGGGCGCGGGCGACGGCGACGCGCTGCTGCTGGCCGCCGGAGAGTTCGTGGGGGCGGTGCTTGAGCCGGCCTTCGAGGCCAAGGGTGCGGGTGATCTCTGCGAGCCATTCGGTATCAACCTTGCCGTTGGCCAGGGAAACCGGGAGGGTGATGTTCTGCTCGGCGGTCAGCGTGGGAACCAGGTTGAAGGACTGGAATACGAAACCGACGCTGTCGCGGCGCAGGCGGGTGATGTCAGCGTCCTTGAGCGAGGTGATTTCGGTTCCGCCGATCCAGATGTTGCCGGAGTCAGCGGTATCCAGGCCGGCCAGGCAGTGCATCAGTGTGGACTTGCCCGAGCCGGACGGACCCATGATCGCGGTGAAGGTTCCGGACTCGAACCGGACGTCGACGTCGCGGAGCGCATGGACGGCGGTGTCGCCTTTTCCGTAGGTCTTGTTAAGGGCCTGTGCGGCGGCGGCAGCGGTGGAGCTGCCGGGGCCGGGCACAGCGTGGTGCTCAGTAAGGGTTGTCATGCCTTCAACGCTATCCGCGGCACCAAGCCCGCCGCATCGGGTCAGGGGCGGGTTATCCCGGGCCGCGTCTCATCCCGTGGGTGGAACCGGGCCGGCTATCCGGTAAGACTCGAGCAGCAGTTCCTCAAGCTCTGCCCTGTCCAGGCGGGCCAGCCGGGCCAGGACCAGCTGCGGCGACCGGTTGTGGTGGGGCGTCCAGAAATAGGTCTCCGGATCCGTGCCGGCGAGCCCTTCGCGTTCCTCGGTCTTGACGGTGAGCACCCCGTCTTCCCACATCCTGGCCATCAGGCTGCGGGCGAACCAGGCAGGCTGGTTCCAGCTGGTCCGTTCAGTTACTCCCGGCAGGGAAAGGCAGAAAGTACGGACGTCGTCTGCAGAAGCCAAGGGACACCTCCGGTTTTACGGGGTGACGATACCCGTCTCGTAGGCGATGACAACAGCCTGCACCCGGTCGCGTGCGCCGAGCTTGGCCAGGATGTGCCCCACATGGGTCTTGACCGTTGCTTCGGACAGGAAGAGCTTCGCTGCGATCTCCGGGTTGGAGAGCCCGCCGGCGATAAGGGTGAAGACTTCGCGCTCGCGGGGCGTGAGGGTTTCAACGCTCGCTGCGTGCCGGCTCACCTCGGGGGTCGGCTCGCGAAGCATGGGCGCCACGTGGTCCAGCAGCCGGCGGGTGGTCGACGGTGCGATCACCGCATCACCGCGGTACACGGTGCGGATCGCCTCGAGCAGTTCCTCGGGCGGGGCGTCCTTGAGCAGGAAGCCGCTGGCTCCGGCCCGGATGGCGGACAGTGCGTATTCGTCAAGGTCGAAGGTTGTCAGCACCACCACCTTGACCTCCGCCTCCCGGGAGCCTGCCTGCTCCAGGATCCTGGCGGTAGCTTCAATGCCGTCCATGCCCGGCATTCGGACATCCATCAGGACGACGTCGGCGGGTGTCTGGGAGAGCACGCGCACGGCTTCGGCGCCATTGCCGGCCTCAGCGGTCACCGTGAGGTCCGGCTGGGAATTGATCAGCATCTTGAACCCGCCGCGGACCAGCTGCTGGTCATCAACCAGCGCCACCCGGATGGGTGCGGAAGTATCAGTCTCCCCGGGAGCACCGGGGGAGGGGGTGGTCATGCCTGTTAGGCCTCCGTGTAGGGAATGAATGCGTTGACGCGGAATCCTCCGCCGGTGGAGGGAGCGGCTTCCAACGTTCCATCGTAGAGCGCCACGCGTTCCTTCATGCCGATGATGCCCTGGCCCGCGCCGGGAGTCCGGGCGGCACCGTCGCTGGGTGTGCCTGCGTTGAGCGCCGGGTCAGCGCCGGCACCGCGCCCGTCGTCAGTCACCGTGATGCCGAGCCCGCGTGCTGTCCACGCCAGTTCCACCCTGGCACGCGCCAGGGGGCCGGCATGCTTGAGCACGTTCGTGAGGGCCTCCTGCACCACGCGGTAGGCCGTCAGCTCCGCTCCGGCCGGCAGGGCCCGGCGCATGGCGCCGGCGGTAAGCACCTGAACATCCAGTCCCGCGCGCTTGACCCCCTCCACCAAATCACCGATGTCCGCGAGCGAAGGCAGCGGACGGGTGGAGGCGCCGTCGTCGCCGCGCAGGACGCCGAGCAGCCGCCGCATCTCCCGCAGCGAGCCCCGGCCCGTCTCGGCGATAGTGCCGAGCGTAGCCGTCGCGATTTCCGGGTCCTGGGCGCTCGCATACCTGGCGCCGTCGGCCTGCGTAATGATCACTGAAAGCGAGTGCGCCACGATGTCGTGCATTTCGCGGGCAATATGGGTGCGCTCGTCTGCCGCTGCCAGGTCCCGTTCCTGCTGCCGTTCGACTTCGAGGCGGCGGGCCCGGTCGCGCAGCGACTCCATGGCCAGGCGGCGGGTGCGGGCCAGGTCACCGAAGGTCCAGCAGACAAGGACCACGGCCTCCACGGCGACGAGTGCTATGAACCAGAGAATGACCATTCCCCTGGTTGGGCTGGTGACCACCCCGACGCCGGACATGTACATGGACTGGCGTACCAGGTACTGGAGCACCAGCAGTACGCCGCCGATCAGGGCAAGTGCGAGTCCGGCGAGGCTCGCCCAGCGCGGAGCGTATGCAGCCAGTGCATGCACCATCACCAGGACCAAGACGTCTGCCGGCAGCCCTGTCTCCGGAACCAAGGGGAGCTGGATCAGGCAGGCCGCGGCCATCACTGCGGCCGCCGGAACCGGCCGGGTGCGCCGCCACGCCAGCGGCAGGCAGATTGCCAGAGAGAGGAAGAACTCGATCAGTCCTTCACCGACGCCCATCAGCAGGAACGGAAACGCGAAAAACAGGATTGCCAGCAGGGCGCCGGCCAGATCAACCTTGAACGGGTTGGCCTGGGTCCAGGCATAAAGGCGTTGGTGCAGCAGCATGGACAACAACTTTAGGGCCGTTCCTGCATCCGCGCGTCATGCCCTGGTCTGAACTCCGGGCTGTATGTGCTGCGGTCCCGGCAGTGCCTCCGCCCAGTGCAGGTGAGGGCGGCTCGTTACTGGAGCTCCGCCGTCGTGCGTCTCAATATGTGATACGTGTTGACCGCTATCTGGACACTCTTCCTAGAATTGGACCATGAGCGAAGAAGCGTCGAAGGTTATTTCCCTGGCCGTCATTCCCGGGGATGGAATCGGTCCCGAGGTCACGGCGGAAGCCGTCAAAGTACTGAAGGCGGTAACCGCGTCGGGTACGGCGAAGTTCGACCTCACCGAGTACCAGCTCGGTGCCGAGCACTGGCTTCGCACCGGGGAGACGCTCCCGGATGAAACGCTTGAGTCCCTGAAGCAACATGACGCGATTCTTTTCGGTGCCGTTGGCGCCGCTCCGGGTGACACGAAGATGCCGTCCGGCCTGATCGAGCGCGAGATGCTGCTGAAGCTGCGCTTCAGCCTGGACCACTTCGTCAACCTGCGCCCGTCCAAGCTGTACCCCGGCGTCGCGAGCCCCCTCGCCAATCCCGGTGATATCGATTTCATCGTGGTCCGGGAAGGAACCGAAGGCCCCTACGTCGGCAACGGCGGCTCACTGCGGACCGGGACCCCGCATGAAATCGCCACCGAGGTTTCGCTGAACACTGCGCACGGCGTCGAACGCGTGGTGCGCGATGCGTTCCGCCGCGCCAGCGAACGGCCGCGCCGGAAGCTGACCCTCGTCCACAAACACAACGTCCTGGTTTACGCCGGCAGCTTGTGGAAGCGGACCGTGGAAGCGGTTGCCGCTGACTTCCCCGAGGTGGAAGTCGACTACCTGCATGTCGACGCCGCCACGATCTTCCTGACCACGGACCCCTCACGCTTCGACGTGATCGTGACCGACAACTTGTTCGGAGACATCATTACCGACCTGGCTGCAGCTATCACCGGCGGAATCGGGCTGGCAGCCTCCGGCAACATCAACATGGAGGGAACCTTCCCGTCCATGTTTGAGCCGGTGCACGGCTCCGCACCGGACATCGCCGGGCAGCAGAAGGCCGATCCCACAGCCGCCATCCTCTCCGCAGCGCTGCTGCTGGCACACCTCGGCTTCACCGAAGAAGCAGCCCGGGTAGAGCGCGCAGTGGAAGCCGACGTCGCAGCCCGGACAGGAAACACGCGCACCACCGCAGAAATCGGCGATGCGATCGCCGCAGCTGTGTCATAAGCTCAACAGGTACCCGATCAATAGGAAGACGAACGACGGCCGCGCCGTTCACCGTGGAGGAATAATGTCTGTCAGCGCTCTGGAGTTCACCCAGAAGCTATCCGCCCAGCCGAAGTCAGAGCAGGAACGCGCCGCGATCCTGGCTGACCCGGGCTTTGGAAACCACTTCACGGACCACACCGCCGTCATTGACTACCGGGTCTCGGAAGCAGGCGAGGGCACTTGGGAAAACGCACGGATTGAGCCGTACGGTCCCATCGCCATGGATCCCGCAGCGGCCGTACTGCACTACGGCCAGGAAATCTTCGAAGGACTCAAGGCGTACCGGCATGAAGACGGGTCCATCTGGACTTTCCGTCCCGAAGCCAACTCCGCACGCCTGAACGCCTCGGCACGCCGCCTCGCGCTGCCCGAGCTGCCCGAAGAACTCTTCCTTGAATCGCTGCGCCGGCTTGTCGCGGTGGACCGGGACTGGGTTCCTTCCGGCGACGGTGAGTCCCTGTATCTGCGTCCCTTTATGATCGCCACCGAGGCGTTCCTGGGTGTGCGGCCTGCCCGTGAGGTTTCCTACCGCGTCATCGCCTCTCCGGCAGGCAACTACTTCGGCGGAGAACTGAAGCCGGTATCCATCTGGCTCTCCACCAACTACGCCCGCGCAGGCCGGGGCGGCACCGGCGAAGCAAAGTGCGGCGGCAACTACGCAGCGTCCCTGATTGCGCAGATGGAAGGCGAAGCCAACGGCTGCCAGCAGGTGCTGTTCCTGGACGAGTTCAATGACAACGCCATTGAAGAACTCGGCGGGATGAACGTCTTCTTTGTCTTCAAGGACGGCCGGCTGGTCACCCCGGCGCTCACCGGAACCATTCTGCGCGGCGTCACCCGCAATTCCGTACTCGAACTGGGCCGGGACCGCGGCCTCAAGGTTGAAGAACGCAAGATCACGCTGGATGAATGGCGCGACGGCGTTGCCTCCGGCGACATCACCGAGGTCTTTGCCTGCGGTACCGCCGCTGTCATCACCCCCGTTGGCGAACTGAAGTCCGAGACCGAGACCATTGGGTCCCCGGAAGCCGCCGCAGGCGAAGTGACCATGTCCATCCGGCGTGAGCTGCTGGGCATCCAGACCGGCGCCGTGGAGGATACCCGCGGCTGGCTCACCCGTCTGGCGTAGGAGAAAGCATGAATGAATCGGCGCAGCCGGTGCCGGGCCAAGTGGTCCGCAGTACTCCGCTGGCACGGTACCGGCTGGCCGACAACCCCGGCCCGATGAGCCTGGACGGCACCAAGAGCTACATCCTTGCTGCCGAAGCGGGCGGTCCCTGCGTGATCGTGGACCCCGGGCCGGCGGATGAGGAACACCTTGCCGGACTTGCTGCGGCGGGGGATGTGGAACTGGTGCTGATTACGCACCGCCATCCCGACCACACCGAGGGCGCCAAACGCTTCCATCAGCTGACCGGCGCTCCGGTGCGTGCGGCAGATCCGGCGTTCTGCTTTGGCGGTGAGCCGCTGCAGGACGGCGAGGTCATCGCGGCCGGCGGTGTGGAGATCCAGGTGCTCGCGACTCCGGGGCACACCTCGGATTCAGTCTGCTTCGTGCTCCGGGCGGACGGTTCCAGCGGGTCGGTCCTGACGGGGGACACCATTCTGGGGCGGGGGACCACCGTGCTGGATTACCCGGACGGGACACTGCAGGACTTCATGGCCAGCCTTGAGAAGCTGGGCCGGCTGGGACCGGCCACGGTCCTGCCCGCCCACGGTCCGGACCTGGAGAACCTCGAATCAGTGGTCCTTACCTACCGGGACCACCGCGATGAGCGCCTGGCCCAGATCCGCGGCGTGCTTTCCCTGCTGGGGGAGGACGCCACCGTTGAGCAGGTCACGGACGCTGTCTATGCGGACGTTCCTGCATCCGTGCGGGGCGCGGCGGAGCTTTCCGTAGCTGCCCAACTGGAGTATCTCCGGGTCCGTGGGTAACGCCCTGCGGGTGTGAGCACCCCCACGCGTTCCCAGCTTGCACTGGGACGGACAGTGTTCCCTAGAATAGAAATGCGCCAATACGCGGGCCGGCTCGCCGGAACCCGTTAGAAGCGCAGCATCGGGGCCCGCAAACCCGTGCAGGAGATCACAGACCTGCCGAGTTGCGCAGGGCTCACCGGATGTGTAAAGTTGAGTGAGTTGCCGCCGAGCCGTTGAGGCCGGAACGGAAACGAAAACCCACTCCAATCCACCGGGTAAATCCGGATGCTTTGGCGTGGACCCGGAAGGGCTTTTATAGCCGGTTTGGTGGGAATTCTTCGGAATTCACCGAATTGCTAAAACGGCCTGGATGGAATATGCTGGTAAAACACCACAGCGGTGCGAAAAGAAAAGAAAGTTTCCGGTTGGGAATGGTTTTTCTGAGTAGGCCGGATGTGCCTGTTGTT